>JAKASX010000054.1 GCA_021818865.1 Acidobacteriota bacterium | reverse complement strand
CGGAATGCCGGCGGTTCGGAACTTCGTGACGAGTTTTTCCACGTCCCGATCGGTGTAGTGGTAATTCTTCACCAATGGATTCTGGGGCAGGTATTCGTAATTCAAATCGGTGATCATCGTGCCCAGGGCGTAGCGCGGCGGCATGGGCACGCGCCCGCACAACTGCGCGTAATCGCGAAGGGCGAGGTGGTAATCGCGGCCATAGCCGAAGAAATACCAGTCCTGATCGTTCGGTTCGGGACGCGGCTCGATCCAGTCGGTGATGGAGTTCCAGACGGGAGATTTGCTGTCGTTGAGAACGAAATATCCGCTGCGGCTGAGGATTCCGTCTGAAGTTTTGGGGAAATGGCCCTGGCGAGCGCCGTCGAGCGAATAGGAGAGCCCGCCGAGATTGAGAGGATCCTTCTGGCCGGGGGACCAGGTGCGCGTCGAGCCGTTGTCGTTCCAGGAGATTTGCAGATTCTGCGCGGTGAAACGGCCGGAATCGAGGCGATAGCGGAGGGTGATCGCGGCGGTTTTCGCGACGACCCACGCGCCGGTTTTCTGGAAAGAGAATTTGACCGGCGCCCAATCCCGGCGCTTCACAACGGCCGTTCGCGCGTTGACGAAATGGTGCGAAGGCGAATATTCGACGCGAAGGAGCGACGGTGTGAGTGCCTCGAAGCGGGCATCGCCGCAGACCAGCTCGTTGCCGTTTTGGCTGCAACTCGAGAACAGGCCGCAACCGGCAAGCGAGAGACAGGAAAGCAGCGCCAAACCGGACAAAATCGCCCTGCGCTTGAGCATCGGAACCCTCCGGACTCAGCGCATCATACCCTAAACACCGCGGCGGCGCGGCGGGCGAAAATCGAGGGATGCACAATCCTGCCATCCCTCCGGGGCGCACCAAGGCGCAGCGGCGGGAACGGCCTTTCGGGCCGTTCCCCCGCCGCCGCGAAAACCGGTGCTAAGTGCGGCTAGGGCTTCGCCGGCGGGACGGTGACCGGGGCGACGCCGGCCGCCTTCAACGCCGCGTTCAGATGCGCGAGATCCGTCGTCCGGATTGCGGTCCATTGCGCGACGAGTTTCGCGAGCGTCGCGCGCAAATGGCCCGCGGCGGAGATTTGGACCGCGGTCGGCGTGACGTCCGCTGATTGCACCTGCCCGAGCAGCCCGGCGAGCTCGAAGCGAAGCGTCATGAACGAAGGCGCAATGCTTCCGGAACGGAAGAAGGCGAACATGCCCATGGGTCGTCCTCCCACGGTTTCGAGCTTCTTTTCAAACGCGCCGATCGCGTCGCCGGCGGCTTGCTGCACCGTCTGCGTTTTGCGCTGATTGAGCTGGTCCTGGACGGCGTGAATCTGCCGGGTGATTTCGTAGGTTTCGATCATGCCGTCGTAGAGCTGCATCGAGACGCGATATTGTTCCTCAAGGCCCGTCGGCGGCGTTTTCACGCGGGGATCCATGCGAATCGTGAGCGGTTGCGTATGCGTGTTGCCGTCGACGATCAATTTCACCGTGTAATGGCCGGGCAAAACCCAGGGCGAGGTGTAGCCCGGAGGGGTATCGTGCACGACGGCCTGCATCGGCAAACCGACCGGAAAGCCCGGCGCGGGCGTCCAGTGCAGATCCCAGATGAAACGGTGCATTCCGGCCTCGGTGAGGAGTGGCTGGTGCGGCCGCGCCCAATAGGCCGGGACGGAAAGCGCGTAGGGATCGGGAATGCGCGGCTTATCGGTGCTCGAATAACGTCGAACCACCTGCCCGGCGCTGTCGAGAACTTCGAGCGTGACGGGACCGGCGGCGGGTTCCTTCAGGTAGTAATCGAGAATGGCGCCGTCGGGGGGATTCTGCGCGTGCGCCACATCGGGCGGCAGCGGGGTATCGGTGTTCACGTCCCAGCGAACGCGCCAGGCCGTTTCCGGCCGGTAGAGATAGGCCTCGTTCGCCGCGGCGGCAGCGGCGATCTGACGGAGCGGGGTGATGTCGTCGAGGATCCAGAAACCGCGGCCGTGAGTGCCGGCGATCAGATCGTTATCGTGGATGCGGAGATCGCGCACGGACGAGGCAGGCATATTGAGCCGGAGCGACTGCCACTGCGCGCCGTCGTTGAAGGAAACGAAGACCTGGGTTTCGCTGCCGGCGAAGAGCAGGCCCTTTTCCTTCGGATCCTCGCGCACCACGTTGATGGGTTCGTTGGGCAATCCGTTCGTGATTTCCGTCCACGTTTTGCCGCTATCGGTGGTGCGGAAAATCATCGGCGTCATGTCGTCGAGGCGGAAATCGTTGATGGCGAGATAGGCGGTTCCGGCGCTGAAATGGCCGGCGTCGATGATGGAAACCTTGTCCCAGGGCTTGAGTTGTGGCGGGGTGACGTTGGTCCAGTGCGCGCCGCCGTCGCTGGTGAGCCAGACGAGGCCGTCGTCGGTGCCGGCCCAGATGCGGTTGACATCGAGCGGGGAAGGCGCGACGGCGTAGATTACGCCACGGCGCGTAACTTTCGTATCGGCGGAGTATTTGCCGACGACCGAGGGAATCGCCCAAGTTTTGCGCGAGAGATCGGGGCTGATCTGCTTCCAGTGGTCGCCGCCGTCCATCGTTTCCCAGAGCGTGTTCGCGGCGAAATATAAAATGTGCGGATTCACCGGATTGAAAACGATCGGTTCGGTGCGGAGGACGCGGTAATCGGGATCGCGAAGAGCGACGGGAGCCACGTCCGCGGTTTGGCCGGTGAGGCGGTTGAACCGGGTGAGCTTGCCGCCGTAGACGATGTTGGGATTGAGCGGATCGGGCACGAGGTAGCCGTATTCCTCGCCGCCGGCCGGCAGCCAGTCGCGCTCGGTGATTTCGCCCCAATTGCCGCGGCTCGAAACGCAGGCCGAGCCGCTATCCTGCTGGCCGCTGCAGACGCGATAGGGAAACGCGTTGTCGGTATTGACGTGATACACCTGCGCGGTGAGCTGGTTGTACCAGGAACTCCACGTTTTGCCGCCGTCCACGGTGACGATCGCGCCCTGATCGCTCGCGAGCAGAATGATGTTCGGATTGTTGGGGTTGATCCACATGTTCTGGTAATCGTCGCCGCCGGGCGCGCCGCGAATTCCCATCCATGTTTTGCCGCCGTCGGTGGAGCGCCAGGTGACGACGCTGCAGCTATAGACCACGTTGGGATTTTTCGGATCGACTTTCGGCACCGGCAGATCGCCGCCGCCGATGCGGGCCGCCGGGCGCGGATCGTTCGTGATTTTGTACCAGTGCTCGCCGGCGTCATTCGAGCGGTAAATCGCCAGGCCTCGCTGGCCGTACGCCAGCGTGGCGTAGAGCCGGCTCGGCTCGCTCGCCGCGATCGCCACGTTGACCTGGACGACGTCTTTCGGGAACCCGTTCATGACTTTGCGCCAGGTCGTCCCGCCGTCGGTGGATTTGAAGAGTCCGCCTTCGCTGCCGTCCCACGCGCCGTTTTCCCACGGCGCTTCCTGCGCCTGCCAAAGAGCCGCGTAGACGATTTGCGGATTTTGCGGATCGATTTCCACGTCGGAGCCGCCGGTGTATTCGTTGACGTAGAGAACTTTCTGCCAGGTTTTGCCGCCGTCGGTGGAGCGGAAAATGCCGCGCTCCGGATTCGGGCCGTAGGGATGCCCGAGCGCCGCGACGAAAACGATGTTCGGATTATTCGGATCGACGGCGACGGCGGGAATCTGCTGGGTGTCGCGCAGGCCCAGATGCACCCAGGTTCTTCCCGCGTCGGTGGATTTGTACATGCCGTCGCCCACGGAAAGATCGGGCCTGTGCAATCCCTCGCCGCTGCCGACGTAAATAACGTTCGGGTCGGAAGGCGAAACGCCGATCGCGCCAATCGAGCCGGTCGGCTCGTGATTGAAAATCGGTTTCCACGTGCGGCCGTAATCTTCCGATTTCCAGACGCCGCCGTTCACCGCGCCGATGTAAAAGACGTTCGGCTCGCTCGGGACGCCGCTGACAGCGCGCGTGCGGCCGGCGCGCAGCGGGCCGATCGTGCGCCAGTGCATGCCGGTATAAAAGGACTCGGGATACTGCTGCGCCAGCGCGACGCCGACGCCGGCGAGTCCGATCAGGGAAAAGATGATGGCAAGGGTCGAAAACCGGGCAAAAGGCGATTTGATTCGAGGCTTCATATACGCTCCTCCGAAACCGCCCACTATATCGCCGGAGCGGTGTCCGAGACAATTGCAAGGAGGGGCAGAAGAGGCGGGACGATCGAGGCGAACGGAAGATTTCGGCAAGAAGGGCTATTCGCGCGCGGGCTCGTGCTTTGCCAAAGGCGCCTCCTCCAAGGGTGGTCTTACGGCTTGCCGCTTACCCGCAGCTTTCTGACCTGCTGCGAATGACAAACAGGCTTTCCTGATATGTACCTTATATGGTACACTGAGCCGTGCGCAAAACACCCGAAAAGCCACAGAGGGGCTACGTTCAACCGGAAAAGCCCCAAAACGAGGGTAAACGTGTTCCGACGATCTTCTATCGCACTGAGGCGGGCGGCGAGCCAGTGCGAGATTGGCTGAAAAGGCTATCGCCGGAGGATCGGAAGCGCATCGGTGAGGACATCAAAACCGTGGAGTTCGGCTGGCCAATCGGGATGCCTGTTTGCAGACCGTTGGGTGACGGGGTCCACGAGGTCAGGACGAGCTTGGCAGGGAACCGGATCGCACGCATTCTCTTCTACATCGACAAGAAGAGCCGAATGGTCCTGCTGCACGGGTTTATCAAGAAAGCCCAGAGGACGCCGCAAGAGGATTTGGACCTAGCCAGGAGCAACAAAGTTAAGCATCAAAGGGGAATGTAATGAGCGGCAAGAAAACCCGCAGGAAAATGGACCACAGTGGGTCAACCTTCAATAGCTTCCTCGAAGAGGAAGGCATTCGAGAAGAAGCCGAAGCCGTTGCTATTAAGCGCGTGCTGGCCTGGCAACTCGAACAAGCCATGCGGAGACAGCGAAAAACGAAACAAGCAATGGCAAGGCAGCTCCATACGAGCAGGTCGCAATTGGACCGGCTGCTCAACCCGCAGAATGTCTCGGTCACCCTCGATACGATCACCCGAGCGGCGCGCGCGCTTGGCAAACGAGTGATCATTCGCATGGCCGACGCGAAGACAGCGAACCGAGCATAGATCGCACCTGGCATCTTCTTGGTCGCGCGAAAAAAGCCAAGCCCAACTCGGGCCCACACGCTGCCAAACGCGGTCCAAAACCGTGCGCCGCGGCGCGGAACAACGGCAGACCAGGCAACCGAATAGATCCCTTCTAACTACCCTTCACCGGTGGCGCGCGCGCATGTATACTCGCCGGATGAAATTTTCAGGCATTGTGCTTCTCGCGTTTTTCCTGGCCGCGCCAGCCGCTGCCAGATCGCAGGCCCCAAAGGCAGCTGCCTCCAAGCCTGCTTCCTCGATACAGATGGTCTTGCCAAGCCACGGCGATATGCTTCTTGGCATTTTTTACCTTGCGGCTGGCGCGGGACCGCATCCCACGGCCGTTCTCCTTCACGGCTTTCCCGGCTACGAACAAAATCTTGATATCGCGCAATACCTTCGCGCTCGCGGCTGGAACGTGCTCGCCATGCACTATCGCGGCTCGTGGGGTGTAAAGGGCGATTTTTCCTTAGAGCATGCCGCGCAGGATTCCGACGTGCAGGTCCGCTTCGTTTTAAATCCGGCGAATGCGCGGAAATACGGCATAGATACGCATCGCGTGTTCGTCATCGGTCATAGCATGGGCGGCTACATGGCCGCTGCGGCGACCGCTCGCAACAAGGGCGTCGCCGGCGTCGTGCTCATCTCGGCTTGGAGTCCCAGCGACGATTACAAGGGTCTGCACGCCCATTCCGCAGCCGCGGCCGTCGCGATGGAAGCGAAAGCGCTTGCCGCCGATGACAATATTCTTCCGCTCGCGGGAACGACTGCGGACGCGCTGGCACGCGAAATCTACGATCATCGTTCGACGTTCGACATGAACAACTTCGCCGCTGCCATCGCCCCTCGCCCCGTTTTCTTCATCACCGCTAACGACGGACTCGCCCGCGAGGACAATGCGTTCGCGCAAGCTCTCCGCAAAGCCGGAGACACGCGCGTTGCCGAGCGCCACTGGAACACCGACCACGACTATTCCGGCCAGCGCGCTGCGCTCTCGCGCGCGATATTCGATTGGGCCCGGTCGGTTCCTCCGCGCTAGAAGGCAAACCTTTACCCTGTTACGAGCGGGAATCTGAGCTTCCGCGCCGGCCGGTACCTGCTTAGGATTGAATGACGCCGACGTTGTAGCGCTTGCGGTGCGTGCGCACGTAGAGTTCGCTCACCGACGGCTCGGAATCGCATTCGACGGCGACGACGGAAATCGGGTTGTCGGGAGCGAGAGCGGGAAGGCCGGTGAATTGGGCCGAAATATCGTCCTGGCGAAATTCGACCGGCTGGCCGGAGACGAGCAGCCGAGCCGATTTCACTTTCGCGCGCAAGCCGCCGACGGCGACTACCGTGCGCGGGTCGAAAAACGGCAACCACTCGGCCGCGGGCGTGCCGTTGGGCCAAAAATAGACGTGAAGGTAGAGTGTGTTGCCCTTGCGTGTGAAATCGAGATAGGGGTGGTAGCCGGCGTCGACGGGCTCGGACTCATAAATCGTTTCGCCGTTTCGCGCCATCCAGTCGCCAACGTGCGTCAGGATGCGCACTTCCTCTTCCGGCACTGAGCCGTCCGGGCGCGGCCCGATATTCAGCAGATAATTTCCGCCGCCGCGAGCGCAGGAGACGAGATCGCGAAGAATCGTTTTCGGGGATTTCCAGTTGTCGTCGGCGCGCTGATAGCCCCAACTGTCGTTCATCGTCATGCAGGTTTCCCACGCGCGAGCGCCCTGCTCCGAGCCGACGTACTGCTCGGGCGTGGAAAAATCGCCGGGAAGGCCGTTGCGATTGTTGACGATGATGTCCGGCTGCAGGCGAAACACCATTTCATTCATTTTCACCGATTCCCATTGCTCGGGCGTGAGCGGCCAATCCACGTCATACCAGAGGACGTCGATCTTGCCGTAGTTCGTCATCAGGTCGCGAATCAGGCCGTGGGTGTATTCGACGAAACGCTTGCGCGCGGCGGGATCGGTGGCGCAGCGCGCGCCATCGGGATGATGCCAATCCATCAGTGAATAATAGAAGCCGACGCGCAGGTCCTCGGAGCGAACCGCTTCGACGAATTCGGCCACCAGGTCGCGGCCACAGGCCTGGCGCGGGGCGCAGTAATCGGTGAGCTTCGTATCGAACAGGCAGAATCCTTCGTGGTGCTTGGTGGTCATCACCATGTATTTCTGCCCGGCGCGCTTGGCGATCCTGGCCCATTCGCGCGCGGCGTGTGGACGCGGAATGAAATGTTGCGCGAGGCGCTCGTACTGCGGAATCGGAATGCCTTCCTCGTCCATCGCCCATTCGTGCTGGCCGATTAGGCTGTACAGGCCCCAATGAACGAACATGCCGAATTTCGCCGCATGCCACCATTGCATCCTGCGCGCGCGGCTCGCCTGCTCGGCGGCGTTTTCCTTCGCTTCGCGCTGCGCGAAACTCTGGCTGGCGTTTGCTCCGCGCGCGGCGAGCGGAGCGGCGAAACCCGCCTTGGCGGCTGCGGCGCCGGCAGCGCCCGCACCAAGCAGGTAAAGGCAATCGCGGCGCGAGACTTTTGCGTCGTTTTTCATGGGCGTTCACCTCGTTTGCGGCGCTTCATTCCTACTCCAATTGGCGTGGGCGGCGCAATGCTTGAATGTGGCTAGATGTCCGCGGCGGCGCGGAGGAAATCGGCGAGCAGGCCGTAGGCCGTGGCGATGACGCCGGGCTTGTGCTCGATGATCGAAAGGCCGAAAACGTCGAGATCGAATCGAATGGCCGACGTGGTTCCCTCGAGTTGGGCCAGCGGATCGCTGAACGGGAGTTTTTCCGGGCGCACCGAGGCGCTCACGCCAGTTGGTGTTCGTTCGGCACGGCAAACGAGTTTGTAGCGCATGCCTTCGGCGACGGCAGCGCGAATTTTTTCCTCTGAAACGCTGCGGATGCCGACGCGCTCGACCTCGTCGAGCCTGAGCGGCTCGCCCATCAAGACGATCGCGAGTGCGGCGATTTTCACGGCCGGGTCCCAGCCGTCGAGGTCGTCCGTGGGATCGGTTTCCGCGACGCCGATTTCCTGGGCTTTGCGGACGGCCGCGTTGAAATCGAGGCCGCGCTCAACTTCGCGGAGGACGACGTTGGTGGTGGAATTCAGGATGCCGCGGAACCCGCGAAGCTCTACGGCCGGGAGCGCGTGGGGAAAGAGCGAAAAAATCGGCGTGCCATCCATGACCGTGGATTCGAAAAGAAATCGGCGATCTCTTTCCCGCGCGAGATCGCGCAATTCGCGGTAGGCGTGGACGATCGGACCCTTGTTTGCGCTGATCGCGTGGGCGCCGGATTCGAGCGCGGCGCGCAAATGGTCGGTCGCAGGCTGGCCGGTGCTGCGGTTGAGAGATGAGGCTTCGAAAAGAACGTCGGCGCGGGCGGCGGCCAGCCATTCGCGGACGTTTCGCGGGCCATCCGGATGAGCCGGCGGAGGGCCGGATGCGGCCAAAACGGCGGGATCGAACCCTTCGGGCTCGGCGAGCCAGCCCAGCCGGCGCGACGCGAGGCCGGTGAGCCGCCATTCGATAGAGTAATCGTGGCGGAGGATTTCGCGCTTGGTGGCGAGCAAACGCACGAATTCCCTGCCGACGTTTCCGAAACCAACGAGCGCAAGATTCCAGGTGCGAATGGTGGTTCTCCCTTTCGGCCACGCATTGTACCGGCATCGAGCCTCGGAGCGAAGCTCGTTCGCATTGGGTAATCTCCGATTTCGCGCGCGGGAGTGGCACGGGCGCTCCCATGTGCCCGTGACCTAAGTCGCAGCGCCTTGTGGGAGCGCACTTTAGGCTGGTGGTGTCAGGAGGAAGCGTGGCCACCGGGACTCGCATCGAACCGCTGATTCAAATTGATTCCTCGCTCGCCGAGCCGGCGCGCCCGGCGGCGAGCGCCAGAAAACCAAAAAAGAAACTGGTGCGCCGGGCGAGCCCCGACCGCTCCCAGATCGTGCGGCACGGATTTCAGCTGGCGTTCCTTTTGTTGAATATCTGGATTGGCGGCGAATTTTACCTGCGGGTGCGGGATTTCGACGCGGGCGTTACGCCTCATTTCAGCCGGCCCGCGGGAGTGGATGGCTGGTTGCCCATCAGCGGATTGATGAACCTGAAATACTGGGTTTTGACCGGGCACGTGCCGAGCATGCATCCGGCGGCGCTGTTTCTGCTGGTAGCGTTTCTGGCAATCGCGTTTCTGCTGCGGAAAGCATTTTGCAGTTGGCTGTGCCCGGCGGGAACGATTTCCGAATCGCTGTGGCGCCTGGGCCACAAGCTGCTGCGGCGGAACATCGAATTTCCGCGCTGGCTCGATGTGCTGCTGCGCGGTTTGAAATATCTGCTGCTGGGATTTTTCGTTTGGGCGGTTGCGGCGATGCCGGCCGGCGAAATTCGAAATTTCATGCACACGCCGTTTGGCCTGATTGCCGACGTGAAGCTGCTGAATTTCTTCCGGTACATCGGCGAAACGGGACTCATCGTGATTGGCGTGCTCGTGGTGGGGTCGTTTTTGGTGAAGAATTTCTGGTGCCGCTATCTGTGCCCTTATGGCGGCTTGCTGGGAATCGTGTCGTTTTTCAGTCCGGCGGCCATACGGCGCGATCCGGAACGCTGCATTGATTGCGCCAAATGCGCCAAGGCTTGCCCGTCGCGCCTGCCGGTGGATCGGGTGTTGGTGGTGCATTCGGTGGAATGCACGGCGTGCATGGAATGCGTCGCGGTTTGCCCGGCCGAAGGCGCGCTGGGGATTTCGCTGGCGCAACTGCCGGGTGCCAAGTGGCGTTCGCGCTATTTGCCGGCGTGGGCGGTCGCGCTGGCCGTTGCGGTGCTGTTTTTCGGGATCGTCGGATACGCCAAATTATCCGGCCATTGGCAGACCGACGTGCCCAGCGCCGTCTATCAGCAAATCGTCCCCAACGCGAACCAGGCGACGCACCCCATGCCGTGAGGAGCGGTCGCAGTGGCCTGAAGATTGATTGTCAGCGGCGGGTGGCAGCGGGTTGCTTGGCGCGAGGCGTGGCCGGGTCTGCGCCCGTGCACAGCGGATCTCCGGTGTCCACGGCGCCTCGTCAGCGAAACATCCGCGAATCGAATTGGAACAGAACCGGGGCGTGGAATTTGATTCTTGCGAATTCCGGGTGGGCGGGGTACAGGAGCAGATTCCATTCGCCAGAAACGGCTGCGGAAGGAACGAGCAAAACGGACGTTTTCCCGCTCGCAATCCATTGGTCCCCGTAATGCCGCAGGGACTCGTCTCGCGACGTGTGCCAGTCCGAAGGAAGGCTCCTGAGCGTTATTTTTGCCGTGACAAGGGCGCGGGGAATTTCGCCTTCGATCGAAACGAGGTCTTTCGGCAGGAGATTGGGCTCGAGATTGACGAACGTTTCGATGGCGGCAAGCGCCAGGGAGGTTGAGGCGTAAACCACGCGCACGCCGCGGCTGTTCCATCGTCCGCCGTAGAGTCGCGCGCCTTCACCGCTGGTGGCTTCGTCGGCGAAGCGGCGGCGGCAAATCCTCCAAAAGCGCATCAGCTGAAGACGCCGTAGGCGATGCGGCCGAGAACGTCTTCGACCTCGCGAGCGCCGACGTCGGTGTCGAGCAAATCCAGCGGCCGCTCGCCACCCAGCGCCCGATTCGGCGTTCGCAGCCATTCCACCGCTTTCTCTTCTTCTCCGATCATTTCGACGGCAATGGCGAACACGCGGGCCAGGCGTGCCGCACGATCGGATTCGGTCGCGCTCAACCGGGACCGGCGGCTGAGACGGCGACTCAACGTACGTTGGGGAATGCCGAGCTTTCTCGACAGGATGGTGCTGCCCAGTTCCAGGCGCTCGGCGAGCGCAGTCAGCGACGACGCCGGCAGTCCCTTGCGGACGAGATCCGCGAGGTCGTCCGCATTCTTCACGGACTTGCCCAGCACCTTCCGGCCGCCCAGGGCCTCGGCAACCGCTTTAGTTTCCATCTGGCCTCCTGGCTATTTATGATACGCCATTTGGCCAACCACTACAACCGGACCGATGTCTGGGCAATGCTTGGGGAGAGCGGCGCTCCGCGCGGACCTGACCGGCAATCCGAAGACCGGGGTTTTGGTGCCCAAGAGAGGACTCGAACCTCCACGGCCTTGCGACCACTAGACCCTGAATCTAGCGCGTCTGCCAATTCCGCCACTTGGGCGTAGCAAAAAAATTGTGCATGGAGCCGCCGGGCTTGTCAATTGCGGAGGACGGTAGCGGCGGGCGGACGGCGATCAGCGGCGGTCCGGCGCGAGATGCCGGATGTCGCGGCCGGCGACCATGTAGATGACGTCTTCGGCGATATTGGTGGCGTGATCGCCGATGCGTTCGAGGTTTTTGGCGACGAGGATGAGCTCGAAGGCGGAGAAGATGACGGCGGAGTTTTCCATCATGTAGGTGAGCAACTCGCGGAAAATCTGATCGCGGAGGCGATCGACCTCGTCGTCTCGGACGAGCACGGAGCGGGCGAGCTCGGCGTCGCGCTGGACGAGAGCGTTGAGGCTGTCGCGGACCATGCCTTCGGCGAGCGCGCTCATGCGCGGCAGATCGACGTAGGGCTTGACCTGGGGATGGCGAAGGATGCGCAGAGCGGCCTGGGCGATGTTGACGGCCTGATCGCCGATGCGCTCGAGATCGTTATTGATGCGGGAAGCGGAGAGAATGAAGCGCAGATCGACGGCCATGGGCTGCTGGAGGGCGAGCAGGCGCAGGACGCGGTCATCGATTTCAAGCTGCATATCGTTGATGGCGGTTTCTTCCTCGAGGACCTTGCGGGCGAGGTCTTCCTTCTTTTCGAAAAGGGCCTGCACCGCCTCGTGGACGGCTTTTTCGGCAAGGCCCGCCATCCACAGCAGGCGCTGCTTGAGCTCCTCAAGTTCGAGTTCGAAGTGGCGTCTCTCCACGGTGCGCTCCTAGCCGAACCGGCCAGTGATATACGCCTCGGTGCGCGGGTCGGAGGGCGTGGTGAACAGCTGCGGCGTGGGCGCGTATTCGATCATGCGCCCGTCGAGCAGAAACGCCGCGAATTCGCTGACGCGCGCCGCCTGCTGCATATTGTGGGTCACCATGACGATGGTACAACTTTCCTTCAAACCGAAGAGCAATTCTTCGATCTTGGCGGTCGAGATGGGATCGAGGGCGGAACAGGGCTCGTCGAGGAGGAGCACCTCGGGATTGACGGCGAGGGCGCGGGCGATGCACAGGCGCTGCTGCTGGCCGCCGGAGAGCGCGTAGGCGGATTTGTGGAGATGGTCCTTCACTTCGTCCCAGAGGGCGGCGCGGCGCAGGCTGCGCTCGACCGCTTCGGAAAGCTTCCCTTCGATGCCGTTGATACGCGGGCCGTAGGCGACGTTGTCGAAAACGGATTTCGGGAACGGATTCGGCTTCTGAAACACCATGCCGATGCGGCGGCGAAGGAGCACCAGATCCATTTCCAGGATGCTTTCGCCGTCGAGCAGGATGGTACCCTCGATGCGGGTGTGGCGCTGCGTTTCGTACATGCGGTTAATGGTGCGGAGGAATGTGGATTTGCCGCAGCCGGAGGGCCCGATGAGCGCCGTAACGAGGTTGGCGGAGACGGCCAGGTTGATATCGTGGAGCGCCTGGCGCGCGCCGTAGAAGAAATTCAGGTGCGAGACTTCGATTCGCGCGACCGCTCCCGATTTCGGTTCGGGCTCGGCCGATCGCCGCGCCGCCGCACCCGCCAATGGAACTCCCCGCACGCCACCAGCCGCCATGCCTCAGCGCTCCGCTTCCGCCGCGCGGCCCAAGAGCAGCTTTGCGGCAATCTCAGTCGCCTGCGGGAGCTTAGAGAGGTGGCCGATCGGGTCACTGACGCCCCGTTCCCGAAGCGATCTTTCCGTCGAAGGGAAAAGCGCCGCGGGGGTATTGGATCGTTGCCGGATGGGGAAAAGGACAAAAGAAGTATGTGTGGTCATGAAACCTCAAACGCCGATTTTGCCAAGCGATTGTTACAGTTGTGTTAAAGCTCCCCTTTCCGAACCTCTGCTGAGGCCCATGTGAAAATGGGGCAGGAGTGGCAACATCCTGCCCCCGTTGGGCAAACCGGTTCGAGCAGCCGAGCCCGGGCTGATCGCCAGCCTACCTGGCATTCGTTCGCCAACCCGGCTCGGGCCTTGCAGGCTAGACTATTTCATCGCGGGAGCGGATCCCGGCAAGCTGTAACGCACGTCGAAGAAGATCATGTTGACGTTCGCGTTGTCAGGCTGGCCGGGTGACAACGACCACGGGTTCCGCGTCAGGTACGAATATTGGCCGATGAAGTTGAGCGCTCCGTAACGCGGGTTGGTCCAAATGGTCTGGTTCAAGCCGAATGTGCCCTCCTGAATGCTGCGATTTTGGCTCGAAGGCGAGCCAGCGTATCCGTAGCCGATCCGGCTTCCGTTCGTATCGAGTTCGGCGTTTCGCGAAATATAGATACCGCCGTAGTACCCGAAAAGCAGCGTGTGCCGCACCGTCCATTCGAAGCCGGAAACCGTCGAGCCAGAGTGGACAAGCGAGGGGCTTCCGTTTGCGCGGACGATGAGGTCGGGAGCCTGGCCGAAGATATAGCGGCCGCCGCCGTCGCTCCAGAAATTATTGGTGAGGACGCGAAAGCCTTTGAACAACTCGAAGTTGAGGTTGATGAAACCACCGCCGCCCGTTGCGGAGTAGTGCGTTGCGGTAGTGGGATTGTAAAGGCGGAATTGCCGTTCGACGCCGCCGATTTCAAAGTGGAAGCGCGGAGAGGGATCAAGGGCCAGCTTTGCAATCACGTCGGGGGCGACGTTCCCTACGCTTAGCGTAGTACCGCCATTATCCAATTCCGGACCGATATAGTTGCTCGCGGCTGCGGGCAGCGTGATCAGGCCGCCGCCGGCGGACCCGCCGATATACTGCTCCGGGCTGTCGATTGCCACTGCAAAAGCTGCCTTGCTCGATGGATGATAGACAACGCGCAATTCGGGGTTGCGAGCCCAAAACAGGCCGGCCTGATAGTTCGTATCCATGTTTTGGCTGAAGAAAACGTTGCCAGGGAGCGGGGAAATCCCGGTGCGGCCGGGAGTGAGCAAGCTCCAGCTTTGGCCGCCCAGGAACTCCCACTTGCCCTTACTGATATCCACCCAGTACAGGCGCGAGCGCAGGCTGTTGCTGTTGCTGCTCACGGCGACGTTCGCCGGGTCCACGCCGAGGAAGTCAGATTCCATGTAGCCGATCACGTGAGCGCCCTCCACTTTCGCGTCCACGCGGAAGCCGACGCGAGAGTTTTGCATGCTGAGGCGGAACTCGCTGAGGTTTCCCGGAATCGTGTTGCCATAGGGTATGCTGCCAAAGTTCGTACCGATTCCGCTTCCCACGTCCGTGCTGCGCCACTCGCCGGTTACATCCATGAATCCGACGGGAGTCACGTAAGCACTGCCAATGTGAAACTGCAAAGGCGATTCTGGCTCGGCCCCTGGCTCTTGCCGGTTGCGGGACATTACTGGCGCCGCGGCGTTCGAAGAAAGTGGTGCGGCGATCGCCGCGGGCATTGGCGCGACCGCGGATTCCCCCGTGGACGACGGACTGCTCGCCGGAATCACAACGGCGGCCGATGCCGCGAGAGCCGCTACACGGGAATTGGCGGAAGACGGTGCCGCGGGCCGCAGACCGATACGGCGCTCCAGAGCCTCGATCTGCTGCTGCTGAGCCGCAATCTGTTTCGATTGCTCCTGAATCATCTGCTGCAACTGCACGAGTTCGGAAGCCACGGCGGCATTGGCCGCTTCTTTGGGCGGCGCGCTCTTGCCTGCGTTCTTCGGTGCAGTCGTTGTAATGCCACTGTCTCGCTTTGCAGGCTTCGTGTTCTTTCCTTCCTTGCCGCCGCTCCAGGCTGGCGCGGCCCAGGAGAGCGCGATCATCAGCAGAAAAATTCCCTCTCTTCGCATGCGGTGCGTACCTCCTCTGGTTTTTCGCGGATAATGCCGAAAATAGCGGTGGGGGCCGATAGCACGAGCAAGGCACCGGCAGAATAGCCGCGGCAGGCTTCGAACATACGCCAGCCATCGAAATGAAATTTGCACTTGCAGATCAGGCCGGGAGAAGCGTTCATACACCTCGGCTATGCCTTCTTTCCATAAAGGGGATCCGAAATGCAGAGAGAGCCTACCTTCGGACGGTAAATTGCCTGTCAGGACCAGGTAAACATTCGATTACAAGACAAACCGGGAACGGAGTTTCATCGGGTTGCGGCCAGCGCCGACGGGGAACCCCTCGCAGGTTCGGGGTCTCGGACCCTCGGCGAGAATCAACCGGCTTTCGCTCGATCGGTCGAGCTGTGGCCAAAATATAGGCAAATACGAAGTCGCCTTTAACCATAACAAAAAGAAGTGTTTAGCAGTGATTTGGTTCGGGTGCGGCTCTTTCTGTAAATTTAATCGCGCTGCAACAAAATCTTCACAATCCATTGCTAAGATGGCGGCGGAACGTTGGGAACCAGATGCTTCACGGGCGTTCTTTTTTGACACTCCAACGATAGTGAGGAGGTACTCTTGTCGCTTCTGCGAAAAATGCTCACGGCCCCGAAAGGCCGTTCGGCACGTCTTGGCCGTGTGTTCGCGCTCGTACTTGCCGCGGGACTTGCGATCGGCGCCGGCAATGGCTGGGCGGCTGGGACCGTCAACATTCTCGAAACCGGATCGAGCCTGTTGTATCCGCTTTTCCAGCTTTGGGTTCCGGTGTATACGCGCGCGAACCCGAACGTGAGGATTACGCCGCAATCCACCGGGAGCGGCACCGGCATTTCCCAGGCCGTCGCCGGGCTCGTGCAGATCGGCGCGTCGGACGCGTACATGAGTAACGCGCTGATGAAAATGCACCCCGACGTCTTGAACATTCCGCTGGCCATCTCGATGCAGATGGTGAACTACAACCTGCCCGGCCTGAACAAAATCCACCTGAAAATGAGCGGGCCGGTGCTCGCGGGCATTTACAGCGGAAAGATCCGCTACTGGGACGACGCGGAAATCAAGGGATTGAACCCGGGCGTAAACCTGCCACATCAACAAATCATTCCCGTGCACCGGACCGATGGCAGCGGCGACACGTTCATCTTTACCCAGTATCTGTCGTTCAGCACGCCCAGCTGGTCGAACGAAATCAATTACGGAACCACGGTCAGTTGGCCCGCCGTTCCCGGCGGGATCGGAGCGGAAGGCAATCCGGGCATGGTCACGGCCACCAAAGACAATCCCTACTCCATCGCTTACATTGGCACCAGCTTCGAGGACGCGATCGTTCGCGATGGACTGGGAATCGCCTTGCTCAAGAACCGCAACGGCAATTTCCTTCTTCCCAGTGCAAAGACGGCGGATGCCGCCGCGGCCGTCATGGTGCCGAAAACGCCAAAGGACGAGCGCATCAGCCTGATCTTCGCGCCCGGAGCGGAATCCTATCCCATCATCAATTACGAATACGCTCTGGTGAAACGCGACCAACCCTCACAGGAGATGGCGGCGGCGCTGCGTAAGTTCTTCACCTGGGCGATCAGTCGGACCGGAGGCAACGCGCCGCACTTCATGGAAGCAGTGCATTTCGTGCCCCTTCCCGCGCCGGTGGTCAAGCTGAGTGAAGCGCAGATCGCGCAGATCCAGTAGAATACGGCCGAAGTGGATTCCAACGTTCCTGCTCCGCTCGCCGGCGGTTCGGCTGCCGGCGAGCGGCTGATTCACTTTTTCGGCGATAGAGGAACACCTGGATGAAAAGTCTGCCGCGCGCGCCCATCCGGTTATGGAGCGCACTGTTGAATTTCCGCCGGTTGACTGCGCTGCTCGGCTGCCTTGTGGCGGGAGTTCTGCTGGCCATCGTCGGGTTTCTTGCGATTTACGCCTGGCCGGCGGTGCGCCTGAACGGTCCGGGCTTCCTTTACAAGAACACCTGGAGCCTTGGTTTTCTTTACCGGAGTCCGATCACCGTTCACGGGCAGACGGTGCTGCGAGGCGCTCATTATGGCATCCTGTTTCTGATTGTCGGAACGCTGCTGAGCACGCTGATCGCGCTGTTGATCGCGGTTCCCGTGGGTGTGGGCTCGGCAATGTTTCTGGCGGAGGGCGTGCCGCCCGCCATGCAGACGTGGTTTTCATTCTTCGTCGAACTGCTGGCGGCGATTCCGAGCGTGGTCTACGGCCTTTGGGGCTACGTGGTGGTGATCCCGTTTCTCGGCCACCATGTGTTTCCCTTCATGGTCAAATGGCTCGGGTTTATCCCGTTCTTCGGAGGGGCGGCCGGAAGCGGCTATGGACTTCTGACGTCGGGTTTCGTGCTCAGCCTGATGATCGTGCCGCTGATCGCGGCGACGTTGCGGGACGCTCTGGTAAGCCAGCAGGCCGAACTGCGCGAAGCAGCCGTGGCGCTCGGGGCGAGCCGTTTCGAGGCGCTGCGAACGGTGCTGCTGCCGGCGACGCGCCGCGTGCTGATCGGCAGCAGCATCTTGGCCACGGGTCGCGCGCTGGGCGAAACCATGGCCGTCCTCATGGTCAGTGGAAACGCAGTGAACTTCCTGCCCAACAACATCTACACCACGATTTCCACCATGGCTTCCTTCATCGTATCCCAGCTCGATAGCGCGCTGACCGATCCAACCGGCATGGCGGTGAGGTCGCTCGCGGAAGTGGCGCTGGTGCTGTGTCTGATCTCAATCATCGTGAATGGGCTGGCCCGCGTCCTGCTGTATTACGAAGGGCGGCAAAACGCGAGGATCGTGTGATGGGCGCCACGGCAGCTCAAATTCGCCCGCCTTCGACGCGCTACGCCGGTGGCCGTGCCATCCGGCGGCGACTGGGCGACTTCTTGGGCTGGGGATTGAGCGCGCTTGCGTTCGTCTTCCTCGGAAGTTGCATGGTGTGGATCCTGGTCGTTGTTTTCCATCGTGGCGCGAGCGCGCTGACACCATTGATCCTTACGCACATCACGGAGGGATATGGAGGCGGACTCCTCAACGCCATCGAAGGCACGGGCGTGCTGGCGCTGGGAAGCCTCCTGCTGGCCGTTCCGCCCGGACTTGCGGCCGGCATCTACCTTGCGGAATTCGATTTTGGATTCCTGGCGCCGATTATCCGCTTTCTGGTGGACGTTTTGGTCGGTTTGCCTTCGATCGTGATCGGGTATTTCGGTTACGTGGCGATGGTGGTGTACTTCGGCTGGGGATTTTCCGTAGCGGCCGGCAGCATCGCGCTCGCGATTATCCTGCTTCCTTACATCTGCCGTACAAGCGAGATGGCGATTCGCCAGGTGCCGCACACTTTGCGGGAGGCGGCGTACGCCTTGGGCGCGGGCGACGCCAGGGTTTCGTTGAACATCGTCGTTCCTGCAGCGCTACCGGGGATTCTCACGGGCGTTTTGCTTGCGTTTGCCATCTCCGTCGGCGAGACGGCACCGCTGCTCTACACCGCCGGCTGGTCCAACTACCTCTGGACTGGCCGTCTCACCAAGGAGCCGATCGGCTACCTGACGTATGCGATTTGGGCTTTCATTACTGAACCCTTCGAAACCGCCCACGCTCTGGCATACGCCGCGGCGCTGTTCGTCACTTTTTTCGTGTTGGTGATCAGCCTTTTTTCGCGGATGCTGCTGGACCGGAACGCGCGCTGGCGGCGTGAAAGCTAGCTGCGCGGCGATACCCCGTTTAGACCAACCCAGAGATTGCTCCCCAAGCGAACTGCCCGAGTGCAAAGCGCTCGACTGAAAATTGGGTCGCCCTCAGGATTCCCCGGCTGGCCCCAGCGGCTCCGCGATTTCCGCTTCGCGGAGCCGCCCGTGGCGGATGTCCAGCCCGCGCAGCCAAAAAACGACGTCTTCGGCGATATTGGTGGTGTGGTCGGCGATGCGTTCGAGATGGCGAGTGGCAAGAAGATACTGTACTTGCGGACCGATGCGAGAGGCGTCCTCGCGCATCGCCACCATCAGGCGCTCGAAAATGCGGTCACGGAAGGAGTCCACGCACTCTTCGGTTTCGAGCACTTCCTGGGCGAGGCCGAGGTCGCGGTGGACGAGCGAGCCGAGGCTGCGGCCCACCATCGCGCGGACGGCACAGCTCATCGGCGCGAGTTCGGGAGGCGGCTCGATCGGCGGCATCTGGGCGAGAGCGATCGTGCGTTGGCCGATGTTGACGGCGAGATCGCCCATGCGCTCGAGGTCGTTGTTGATTTTGAGGGCGGCGACGATATGGCGGAGCTGGGCTTCGGCGAATCCGCCTTCACGCAAGAGGCGGATGGCGTGATCGTCCATGACAACTTCCATCTCGTTGATACGAGGCTCGATGAGGAAGATGGCGCTGGCCCGGGCTTCGTTGCGGGAGAGAAGCGCATCGATCGCGCCTTCGATGGAACGTTCGACGGCCCGCGCCATCGCCACCAGATAGCTTTCGAGCATCGTTGCCTGAAGATTCGCCACGTTTCGCGCCGCTGTCGCCATTGCCGTCTCCCGTGCCGCTCGTTTCGCGTCCGTCGCCAGCCAGAAAGAGCGTGACAAAGCGGCGTTTCCGGGTGGTGACGGAATTGTGAATTCTCGGAGAAAGCGAGTTGCCGTGTGCCCGGGGGGCAGCGCCACCGACGAGACCATTTTCGGCATCGACTGCGAGCGGACGATTCGCTGAGCGGGGGTCAGCGGTCGAGCGGGATGGAGAAAGAGAAGCGCGAGCCTTCGCCAACCGCGCTTTTCACGACGATGCGGCCGCCGTGGGCTTCGACGAGGTGGCGAGCGATCGAGAGGCCAAGGCCCGTCGAGCCGAGTTCGCGTGACCGCGCGGCGTCGACGCGGTAGAACCGTTCGAAGATGCGTTCCTGCTCGGCTTCGGGGATGCCGATGCCAGTGTCGGACACCGAGATCACGCCGTAGCCCTGATCTTCGGCGGCGCTCACTTCAATGCGGCCGCCTTCGGGCGTGTACTGAATGGCGTTGGCGAGCAGATTGTCGAGCACTTCGCGAAGCAGGTTCGAGTCGCCCCGGAGGCGCAGGGATTCGGGGGCACCGGCCGAGCGGAGCGCCAGGCGTTTGGCTTCGGCGCGCGGGCGCGCGGCCTCGATCGCCCGTTCGATCAGCTCTTTCGCGAATACGGTCTGGAATTCGGGTTCGAGTCTTCCCGCCTCGATGCGCGAAAGCTTCAACAGATCGTCGGTGATGCGGCTGAGGCGGAGGGCATGATCGCGGATGATTTCGACGAAGCGGCGGCTGTTGACGCGGTCCTCGAGCGCGCCGCCGAGGAGCGTTTCGGAGAATCCTTGAATGGAGGTGAGCGGCGTTTTCAGCTCGTGGGAAACGTTGGCGACGAAATCCTTGCGCACCTGCTCGAGGCGGCGAAGCTCGGTGATTTCGTGGAGGACGGCGACGGCGCCGATCGGGCGTGCGGACTGCGGTCCGGCGATTTCCTCGGCTGAACCGGGCACGGGGGAGATGGTGACGCCGAAGACGCGGCGGCGCGCGCCGGCGACTTCCAATTCGCCGCGGAGCCCTTCCTCGCCGGCGAGGCCGCGACGCACGAGTTCGAGGATTTCCGGCTGGCGAATCACTTCGAGGATGGGCCGGCCTTCGACGCGCGCAGCGGTCATCCCGACAACTTCGGAAAAGGTTTCGTTGCAAAAGGCGACGCGCTCGCCGGCGTCGACGACGGCGATACCCTCGACCATTCCGCGCAGGATCGCCGTCCAGCGGTCCCTGGCCTGGGTGAGAGCGCCGATGCGAGCGGCGAGGCCCGAGGCGGCGTCGTTCATCGCATCGCGAAGCTCGGCCAGATCGTCGCCCGACCGATCGGCGGGAGCCGGGCGGAAGTCCGCGGTGGCAAGACGGCGCGCGGACTCCTTCAGCCCAGCCACGCGGCGAGAAAATCGTTTCCAGAAACCGAGCCACAAGGCCAGGCCGGTGGCGACGAGCGCGAAGGCGACGAGCAGTGCGTCCTGGCGGAGGGCCGGTTTGGAGGAAAAACCGGCGACAGCCAGCGCGGCGAGCAGAAAGAGCAGGTAGGCGACGCCGAGCTTCGAAAGCAGGCTAGCGCGCACGGGTTTCGAAAAGATAGCCAGCGCCGCGCACCGTTTTCAGATGCAACGGTTTTTCCGGGTCGCGTTCGATCTTTTCCCGCAAACGCCGGATGTAGACGTCGACGCTGCGCGGCGTGACGAACCTTCCCGTTCCCCAGACGGCGTCGAGCAGTTGATCGCGGGTGAACACGCGGTTGGGGCGGGAAGCGAGGAAATAGAGCAGACGGAATTCGAGCGTGCTCAACGGCAGGAGTTCGCCGTCGCGGGTGACGCGGTAGGAGGAAGGATCGATGCGGAGAGCGCCGGCCTCGATCGGCTTTTCGTGCTCTTCGGCGGGCTGGACGCGCCGCAGGAGCGCCTTGACGCGCGCGACGAGTTCGCGGGGGCTGAAGGGCTTGGTGACGTAGTCGTCGGCGCCGAGCTCGAGGCCGATGACGCGGTCGGCTTCTTCGCCGCGGGCGCTGAGCATCAGAATGGGGATGCGGTTGAGACCGGCTTCGCGACGAGCGGCCTTGCAGATTTCGAGGCCGGAGAGTTTCGGGAGCATGAGGTCGAGCACCAGCAGGTCGGGTGGGGATTTCTGCAATTGGGCGAGCCCGGCGATGCCGTCGAAGGCGGCCGTGACCTGGAATCCTTCTTTTTCCAGGTTGTAACGGACCAGCTCGACGATATCGCGGTCGTCCTCGATGATAAGAATACGGCTCAAGCCAGCTTTGGCCTCAGTCGTCGCCGAATCCGGCGCTCGCGCTCTTACCCATTTCGCTGGTTCCCCCAGATGATAACAGGAGTCGGCGCGCGGCGCACGGGCGCGTAAAGGAAAGCGTGGTGCGCGGCCGTCGTTGACACACGGCTTCGCGGTTCCTAGAATCAGGCCGCTGCCGGTCGGCGTTTGCTGGCGCCCGCAGCCGACGGAGATTTTCGCGTGTCCGCTTCTCGTCCCAAAGCGCGCATCGCCATCGTGGACGACGATTCCACGATTCGCTCGCTGATCGTTTCGACGCTATCGCCGCAGTACGAAGTGCTGACGGGAGCCGATCTGCCGGACGCGTACCGGCTGCTCGAAGGCGAGCCGATCGACGTGCTGCTGCTCGACACGGTGCTTCCCTCGGGCGGGATCGTCGAATGCCGCGAGCTGATCCAGAATCTGCGGAAAACGGACATCGACACGCTGGTGTTCGTCATCTGCGAAAACCTGCGGAAAGCCGAGGTGATGCCGCTGCTCGAGGCGGGCGCGTACGAATTTCTAGGCAAGCCGATGGACCCGGACGGATTGCGGATCCTGATCGAGCGGGCGGTGGAAAAACTGCGGATCGAACGGGAGAACCGGATCCTGCGGGAGGAAATCCGGCGCAAGGACAAGGAAGGGGACCTGGTCGGCGCGACGGAGGCGATCCGGCACGTTTTCGAGACGATCCGGCGCATCGCGCCCAGCAACACGACCGTGGTGATTCGCGGAGAAAGCGGAACGGGCAAGGAACTGGTGGCCCGGGCGATCCATCTGCAGAGCAACCGCCGCACGGGGCCGTTCATCAGCGTGAATTGCGCGGCGCTGCCCGAAGGATTGATGGAAGCCGAACTGTTCGGCTACGAGCGCGGAGCGTTCACCGGCGCGGCTTCGACGAAAGAGGGGCGGATCGAGCTGGCGCACCGCGGGACGCTGTTCCTCGATGAAATCGGGACGCTACCTCCCTCGCTGCAGAGCAAGCTGCTGCGCGTGCTCGAGGAGCGGTCGCTGACGCGATTGAGCGGAAAAAAGGCGATCAAGGTGGATTTTCGGCTCCTTTCGGCGACGAACGAAAATTTGGAGGAAGCGGTCCGCAAGAACACGTTCCGCGAGGATCTCTACTACCGGATTCACGTGGTTCCGATTTTCATTCCGCCGCTGCGGGAGCGGGTGGAGGATATTCCGCTGCTGGTGGATCATTTCCTGCGCGTCTATTGCGCCGCGAACGGCTTGCAGACGATGAAGGTGGGCCACGAGGCGCTCGACGCGCTGAAGCGCTATCGCTGGCCGGGAAACGTGCGCGAATTGGAAAACGTGGTGCAGCGGCTGGTGCTGATGACGGAGAACGAGGAAATCAGCTTCTCCGATCTGCCTTCGGAGATTCGCGCCGATTCGGGTTGGGGTGCGCGCACGCAAAACCGGATCCCGGCGGGCGGTCTGCGGCTCGACGACCAGGTGGACGCGTATGAACGGGGCCTTGTGGAGGCGGCGCTCGAACAGGCCAAAGGGGTGAAGGCGCAGGCGGCGCGACTGCTGGGCGTCGACGCGAACCGCATGAAGTACCTGTGCCGGAAACACGGGCTGAGCCAGCGCTAAGCCGCTATTTTCGTCGGGTGAAAAATCGACGGTTGCGCGGGGATGGCTTTTACGGGGCCAGATCGAGTGAAAAATTGATCTTTCAGTGAAAAATCCACGCACGCGGACGCAACGATTGATGCTAGTCGCCGGTTTTTGTGGTGCAAATAAACGTGTTATCGCGCTTCCCGCATGCGGCAGGAGTGGCAGCGCAGTTGCTATGAAATAAGGCAGCCTACGAGGGACAACCCGGGGGAGAAGCTACTATGACCGAGAAGAAAAACAAGCCCGAAGCCAAGCAGGACAAGAAGAACGAGAAGAAACTTTCGGGCAAGAAGGAACTTTCGAAGGCACAGACGCTCATGTCCGTCGCCAGCCTCCGAAGGGTGATGTAATCGAGTCGAGACCTTAGCCGGGAACCGGTCGCGGGCCGGTTCCCGTTTTTTTGCGCCCAGAAGCCGTGGACCGCGTAGGGCGCGACCCGGGTAAAAATTCACTCGTGAGGGATGAATACTTCAACGGCTGTGCCATGAGGGCGGAGGCAAGATTCAATGGAACGGCTGAGAAACTAAGGAGTTGCGGAACGCGGGCCGCGAACGCACAATGGCACGGTATTTGCAAGGTTAAGTAGTGAAGGCGCGAGGCGATTCCAAAGAGGGAGAATCAAGATGGCTGAGAAAAAAGAGAAACCGGCCAAGGAAACGAAAAACGGCAAGAAGCTGAGTCCGAAGAAAGAGATCGTCAAGGCGCAGACGCTGATGGCCAGGTGGTAATCGAGTCAGACCTTTTCGCCGGGAGCCGGCTACCGAGCCGGTTCCCGGCATTTTGTTTTTGCGGGCCGTTTTTTTTCGGGGGTCATCTCCGCGTTTTATGAAGAAGGGAAACCCCGAGGTGTAAAAATTCACTCAATGGTAAATAATTCTTCTATAGGCGTATTGCCGCTTAGCCGGTACTCTGGTGCCCGATGCCTGGTGATTTGGAACAAAGGAGTTGCGTCGAATTCGGACAGCTAGGCGAATGGTAACGGATTTGCAATAGAACAAAGTGCAAGCGCGAGCAAACTTCAGCGAGGGAGAAGAGACGTGGCCGAGAAAAAAAAGAAACCGACGAAGGGAACGAAAAAGGGCAAGAAGTTGAACGCGAAGAAGGAAATCGCGAAGACACAGACACTGATGAAGCCCTGGTAAAATTCCCGATCGGCATTCGCCGGGAGCCGGTCCTGGGGCCGGTTCCCGGCCTTTTTTTTGCTTCCGGGATTTGACTGCCATTCTTTCCCATCTCGCTCGCATGGGAGCCAGGCGCGCAGCTCGCGGTTAGTCGATGCGTTCACAGGAACCGGAGGAGCGTCGCGGACGCTTTGCCTCCAGCAAAAAGTCACCTACATGTGAATAATTCACCGATTACGGCCCGGCTTCGATCCGCGCTCGCGGCAGCCGAAGCGAACTTGCTGGCAATAGACGGGTTTAGGGCCACACAGTTTTTCTGGGCGATGGCATGGTTCTTGCAAGAACAGAAATCGCACGCGCATGGGAAAACTCTAGAGGGAGCGAGATAATGGCCAAGAACAACGGCAAGGGGAGCAAGGAAACGAAGAAGGAAAAGAAGCTGGCGCCGAAGAAGGAAATCGCCAAGCTGCAGACGCTGATGATGTTCAAGTAGTCGCAGGAAACCCCTTCGCCGGGAGCCGGCTGCCGAGTTGGCTCCCGGCTTTTTTTGTGGCATGAACTGAGTGTTTGCCTCCCGGAGCGAGCCGTGGCGCGGCCAGGTTTGCCCCTGCTGATCCGTCGTTCCCCAAGATGGCGTCGCTCCCGACCAGCAAGTGGAAAAATTCACCGACGGGTAATTAATTTCCGTTACCCGTGGATGAACTGAGGCGTGGCGGGCAATCGTTCTATAACCCGCGATTCACAACAAAGGGGTTGCGGCAGGGCGGGGATGATTTTGGGGATGGCATTACGTTTGCACTTATAACGAGCAATGGCGCGAAGTTAAACGCCGATGAGGGAGAGCGATCATGGCAGAGAAGAAGAGCAAGCCGGCCAAGGGCGCCAAGAAGGCGAAGAAACTGGCGAGCAAGAAGGAAATTGGCAAAGCCCAGACGCTGAAGCCGAGTTTCACCCTGCGTCCGAGCCTGTAAGCTTCAAGTGCTTCGAAGCCGGGGGTCGCATCCCACGCGACCTCCGGCCTTTTTTTGTATCCAGTGGTTTGGTTTCCCAGGGGCGGAGGTCATGCTTGTCCTTGCGCCCCTTCCTACCTGTGTTGATTTCCCCTGAGGATCGGCTGGCCAACGCTGTGGGTGTGATGGAATCACGCGGTCGTGGTGGCTTAGCAGATAAAAAATCAACTTCGGGTGAGAAATTCAACGGCAAAGCGGCCGGTGCGCGCTTGGCGGAACGAGTGGCCGTGCTGCGCGCCTTGCGGCGAAACGACTTACCGGAAAGTTACGGCGGCGGGTGAATGGCACGCAACTTGCGGTAACAAGGGACAGATGTGACTCGGCGAAAGGAACTGGGTTCCCGTTGCAAGGAGGGGCCATGGACATTCTGATTTGCCTATGGCTGCTGGCCCTGGTGATGAGGCTGGATGGCGCGGACACC
>JAKASX010000157.1 GCA_021818865.1 Acidobacteriota bacterium | reverse complement strand
GGACCCGACGCGTTCGCCCATCACCACGCGCCGGATATTGCCCGGCACGGCCAGATTGAAGACGACGATCGGCATTTTGTTGTCCATGCAGAGCGAGATGGCGGTGGAATCCATGACGGTAAGGCCGCGCTGGATCACCTCCATATGCGTGAGCCGGGGAATCATCCGGGCGCCAGGAACCTTTTCGGGATCGGCATCGTAGATGCCGTCGACGCGAGTCGCTTTCAGGATGACTTCGGCCTTGATTTCCATGGCGCGGAGCGCGGCAGCGGTATCGGTGGAGAAATAGGGATTGCCGGTACCGGCGGCGAGAATCACCACCCGGCCCTTTTCGAGATGGCGCATGGCGCGGCGGCGAATGAACGGCTCGGCCAATTGCCGCATTTCGATAGCGCTGAGCAGGCGGGTCTGGACGCCGAGTTTTTCGAGGGCGTCCTGCATGGCGAGGCCGTTGATGACGGTGGCCAGCATGCCCATGGAATCGGCGGTAGCGCGCTCGATGGCGAGGGTTTTCTGGCGGGAGCCGCGGAAAATATTGCCGCCACCGACGACGATGGAGACCTCGACGCCGAGATCGCGGATTTCCTTCACTTCGGCGGCGATCGCCTGAACGGTTTCGCCGTGAATGCCGTAACCCTGGGGTCCCTGGAGCGATTCACCGGAAAGCTTGAGGACCAGGCGCCGGTAGACGGGTCCGGCGGCTCCGGAAGAGGACTTTCGCGCAGGATTGGATTTCGCCATCTGTGTTTGCCGTGCTCCAGTCCCGAAAAAACCAGCGATCGCCGCGTGGCGCGAGCGCCTTCCCGATGCGGGGCCGGCCTATTCGGACGAAGCGGCCGGGGCGGCGGCGGGGGCGGCAGCGCGTTCGCCCACCTTGAAGCGGGCGAAGCGGCGGACGGAAACCTTTTCGCCCATACGGGCGACGGCCTGTTCGATCAGTTCGCGGACGGTAACGGATTCGTCCTTGATGAAGCGCTGCTCGTAGAGGCAGGTTTCCTCGAAAAACTTCTCCATTTTGCCGGAAACCATCTTTTCGATGATGTTTTCGGGCTTGCCGGAGGCGCGCGCCTGCTCGCTGTAGATTTCGCGTTCGCGGGCGAGCAGATCCTCGGTGACGTCCTCGCGGCGGACGAAGCGTGGATCGAGAGCGGCGACGTGCATGGCGAGATCGTGGCAGAGGCGCTGGAATTCGTCGGTGCGCGCGACGAAATCGGTTTCGCAATTGACCTCGACGAGGACGCCTATTTTTCCGCCGGCGTGAACGTAGCTACCGACCGAGCCTTCGGTGGCCTCGCGAGCGGCTTTTTTCTGGGCCATGGCCTGGCCCTTTTTGCGCAGGACCTGAGCGGCCTGTTCGAGGTCGCCGCCGGTTTCGACGAGGGCGTTGCGGCAATCCATGAAGCCGGCACCGGTGCGCTCACGCAGCTCCTTGACCAATTGGGGGCTGATGGCGGTCTGCTCGGGATTTACAGTCATCGTCTCACGAATCCTTGTCTGGTGTAGGATATCGGCGCGTTGGGCGCGGCGTGCATATTTCGCCGCGGCAGTCGTGGCCGCGCCGGACGTTTCTTACTGCCCTTCGCTCTCGGCTTCGCCGGGAGCGGTTTCATCCACGGCGATGACCTCGCCGGCCACGACATCCTGGCCGACGAAATGGCCCTCGGGCTTTTCGTAATCCTCGTAGGCGCTGGTGTCGACGTACTCGGCGCCGGCCTGGGCCGCTTCGGCGGCGGCTTCCTCGGCCGATTTCTGCTCGGCGAGCTGGGACTGCTCGTAGGCCTGATGGCCTTCGAGCACGGCATCGGCTACTTTCGAGGCGAACAAGCGGATGGCGCGAAGCGCGTCGTCGTTGCCGGGGATGACGCAATCGACCATTTCGGGATCGCAGTTCGTATCGACGACGGCGACCACGGGGATTCCCATGCGCCGGGCCTCGTTCACGGCGATCTGTTCCTTATTCGAATCGATGACGAACAGGGCGTCCGGCAGGGTGGGCAGATTTTCGATACCGGCGAGATTCTGCTGGAGGTGCTTCAATTCGCGCTCGAGGCGCACCGCCTGTTTTTTCGGAATCTGGGCCATGCGACCGTCCTCGACCATGGCCTTGAGCCCTTTCAGCTTCTTGATGGATTTCTGCACGGTGGCCCAGTTGGTGAGCGTGCCGCCGAGCCAGCGGTGATTGACGTAGTACATGCCGCAGCGGGTGGCTTCCTCGGCGATCGCTTCCTGCGCCTGGCGCTTGGTGCCGACGAAGAGGAGCGAGCGGCCCTGCAGGCCGAGCTCGCTGACGAAGCGCGAGGCTTCGCGAAACATCTTCAGCGTCTTCTGAAGATCAATGATATGGATGCCGTTGCGCTCGCCGAAAATGTATTCCTTCATTTTCGGGTTCCAGCGCCGCGTCTGGTGGCCGAAATGAACGCCGGCCTCCAGCAGTTCTTTCATCGTGATTTCTACCGCCAACGGACCTCCTCGAGAATGGGAACGCCAGGGCGCGCCGAGCGTTCCATTGCCGGCTCCTTGCCGGCCGGGAATTTAACTCCAAAACCGGACGATTCGAGCGAGTACGGGAAGCGAAACCAACCGCTTGTCCGCGCGGCGCGAACCACCCACTCCACCATCCTAACGCTTGCTGTACTGGAAGCGCTTGCGGGCGCCCTTCTGCCCGTACTTTTTGCGCTCCTTCATTCGCGGATCGCGCGTGAGCATGCCGTGCTTGCGCAGAACCGACCGCAAATCGGGATTGAACTTGAGCAAAGCGCGCGCGACGCCGAGCCGCAACGCGGCCATCTGGCCGGGAATGCCGCCGCCATCGAGCGTCGCCTTGACGTCGAACTGATTGAGCGTGCCGGTGACGCGGAACGGTTCGAGCAGCAGAATTTCGCGCTGGAGGGGGAGCAACGCGTGGAAATAAACCTCGGCCGGCTGGCCGTTGATTTCCATGCTCCCCGCGCCGGGACGCAGAGCCACGCGGGCCACCGCTTCCTTGCGGCGACCGGTGCCCTGATAGAATCCCGCCGCCGGAACCGGGGACGGCGGTACCAAGCCTTCAGGCGTTGCGCTCAACGTATTTCCTCCTGCGGAACCTGCACCGTGGACGCTTGCTAGATGGCGAGCGGCTGCGGCTTCTGCGCCACGTGGCGTTCGAGCCCCGCGGCGTCCAGGTAGACGCGCAATTTGCGGGCGCGATGCGCCCGCAGTTTATTTTTGGGCAGCATGCCGAGGATCGCCTCGCGAACCACCCAATCGGCGCGTTTCGGCAGCAAGCTCTTGATCGGGACTTCCTTCAACCCGCCGGGGTAACCGCTGTGACGGCGATACATCTTGCTATCCAGCTTGTTTCCGGTGAGGCGGACCTTGGCCGCGTTGATGACGACGACGTGATCCCCGCAATCGAGATGGGGAGTGAACTGCGGCTTGTCCTTGCCGATGAGCACGCGGGCGACTCGTGTTGCCAGGCGCCCGAGCACTTGACCTTCGGCATCAACGACGTACCACTGCGTGCCCTGTTCGAGGGCTTCGGCCTCGCGGCCTTTCGGTGTATATGTGCGCATAGTCCTACTGTGGCGCCACCGCTGGCGGCGCAAACTTCAAGAGTAAGGGATGGACTGCGTGTTGTCAACGCGGGGGCAAGTTTGGAGATGCGTGACGGCCGACGGGCCGGCTGGCGGAAACTCTGCGGAATGCGGAAGGAGTGGGGGCGCCCAGAAATTCCGCGCTTTGGCGATGGCAAACATGATGTGCGCGACAGGTCGGGGACGGCGTCGCAGGGTGACACAGGTGGTCGAGCAAAAAATCCGATAAGTGATTTTGTTTCAGCGAGATAATTTTTGCAGGGTGTCACTTTTTGAGCCTCTTCTACGTGGACTGCGGAGTTCGAATTGAGGGTTGCTTCTCTCCTCCGGTGAACGGGCCGATTTCCTGTCCGTGCAAGGCTCGGCATGTGATGCTTCATCCTTCGCGCTGGTGAGGAGCCACCTTTTTCTGCACGCGACGGCATTTTCGCGCGATGCGATTGCGAGCGCGAGGGGTGGTTCTACGTAAGGAGACGGAGGGAATTGCGGCGGGGCGGGGCGCGTGCACTTGCAGATCGTGCCACGACGGGTGTGCGACGCGAACTTCATGACCGCAGTCACGGAAACGCGGCTGGAACCGGGAGAGATCGCCGAAGCGTACCGGAAGCTGCACGGTGCGTTTACCGGCGGGTCCGCATAGAAGCTCCACAAGCGCGCGCTGCCTTATCGCGACGCGCGCGGCGCTAAAATCCTGTCTTGGCGAGGTAAACCATTGTGTCGCCGTTGTTCGGGGTATTGAAAAAGTTGGCGGCCGACGATAGGAAAACAACGTAGTGGCCGTCTGCACTGATCGAAGCGTAGTCACTGATCGAATCCGCCTCGGTGGCGATGCTGGGCGTATCGGCAACGGAGACCCGGACGGTGCTGGGCACGCAGCCCGAGGGCGCGCCGCGGCAGGTGTCGCGGACGAAAATGTCCTTCCAAGCACTGGGAGCGAAAGTGTCGCCGGGAACGAGATTCGAGGCGAGCGACTCGAAAACAAAGAACCTGCCGTCGGGGGTCATTGGCGTCTGGCCGTCAACCTGGCTTGGTGCGTTGCCGATCGAACCGTCGT
>JAKASX010000053.1 GCA_021818865.1 Acidobacteriota bacterium | reverse complement strand
GCCACCGATTGCGCCACGCTCTCCGGATCGGGAATCCAGTGCAGAGCCGCATTCGAAAACACCGCGTCGAAGGCTTGCTCGAAAGGCAGCGCGCGACCGTCCCCCGCAACGAATTCGAGCGCCGGATTTTGCCGTTGCGCCTCGCGAAGCATCTCGGCCGATAAGTCGAGTCCCACCACGCGCGCGCCCGTCGCCGCAATTCGCGCCGCCAGATGCCCTGTCCCGCACCCGAGATCCAGAATCCGCTCGCCCGGCTGCGGCGCGAGCAGTTCCATCAGGTCCGCTCCGCGCTCCCACACAAAGCCGTGCTTGCTGTCGTAAAGCGCCGCGTCCCAACGGCCCGGCTCGTTCGTGCGCTCATCCGCCATCGCTCACACCCCGGGTTGCCGCCCCCTGCATCTTCGCGCAGAAGCCCGCTTCCTCCACCGGCCATTCCTCCGGATGCTATACTTTGCATTTTCGCGCGCGGATTCGCCATGAAAATCGAAGATTTCGACAAGCGGCTCGCCGAGCGCCTGCTCCTGGCCGATGGGGCGATGGGCTCGATGCTCTATGAAATCGCCGGCCCGCAGCGTTCCTTCGAGGAATTGAGCGCCACCGAGGCCGAAACCGTCTTTCGCGTCCACAAGGCCTATCTCGACGCCGGCGCGCGCCTGATCGAAACGAACAGTTTCGGTGCGAATCGGCTCAAACTCGCGCCGCTCGGCCTGGCCGATCGCGTCGTGGAATTCAATCACCGCGCGGTGAAAATCGCCCGCGAAGCCCGCGAAGCCGCCTCGACCGACGTCCTGATCGCCGGCTCAATCGGCCCTCTGGGCGCCGCACGCCAGGTGCGCCGGCTCGATCCCGCCGAGGTCTTCGACGTTTTCCGCGAGCAAGCCGCCGCGCTCGAGGAGCGTGGAGTGGATTTGTTTCTGCTCGAAACCTTCGCCGACCTCGAGGACCTTTCCACCGCCATCGCTGCCATTCGTTCCTTCAGCAGCTTGCCCGTCGTCGCCCAGCTTACGTTTTCCGAGGAAGGCACCGCGTTCGACGGCGCCCGCCCCGCCGATGCCGCACGCCGCCTTGCCGCGCTTCCCATTCAGGCCCTCGGCGCCAATTGCACGATTGGCCCGCAGCGGATACTCCCGGTCGCTCGCGAGCTTGCCGCCGCGTCGAGCCTGCCCGTTTCCGCCATGCCCAACGCCGGTTTCCCCAAGCGCGTCGGCGACCGCGTCGTCTATCCCAAATCCTCGCCCGAATATTTCGCCCAGTTCGCTCGCGAGGCTGCAAGCGTCGGCGTGCGCATCCTCGGCGGCTGCTGCGGCACCACGCCCGAGCATATTGCCGCCATGGCCGATGCGCTGCGTGAACTTGAAACGAAGCCCAGGTCGATACCGGCCGACGCAATGGGAATCGCGGTCGATGATTCCCTATCTGCGCCTGCGGAAAATGGCGTCGCGCGCAGGCCCTCGGCCCCTGAGCGCGAACCCGATAGCCGCTTGTGGCGCAAAATGAACGAAGGCCAGTTCGTCGTTTCCGTCGAAATCGATCCGCCCAAGGGCACTTCGCTCGACCGCATCTTCGATCAGGTCGGCCGGCTCGTCGAAAGCGGCCGCGTGGACGCAATCGATATCAACAGCGGCACGCTCGCTCGCGTCGGCATGGACGCGCTGCTCGTCGCCGGCTCGCTCGAAGCCCGCGGCGTCGAAACGATTCCTCATCTCACCACCCGCGATATGAACATCATCGGCCTCCAGGCCACTCTGCTCGGCGCCTGGAGCGTTTCCGGCGTTCGCAACGTCCTCGCCATCACCGGCGATCCGCCCTCACTCGGCGACCATCCGGAAACCAGCGGCGTGTACGAAATCGATTCCATTGGCCTCGTGCAGGTGCTCGCCCGGCTCAATCAAGGCACCGACTGGGCTGGCAAGGAACTCGGCGGCCGCACGAATTTCAGCATCGGCGTCGCGCTCAATCCCGTCGCTGACGATCTCGACGAAGAAATCCGCCGCTTTCGCGCCAAGATTGATGCCGGCGCGCATTTCGCCATGACGCAACCGCTTTTTGATCCCTTGCAATGGCAAAAATTCCTCGACCGCTTCGGCGCGAAACCGCCGATCCCCATTCTTGCCGGCGTCTGGCCGCTCTCGAGCTATCGCCAGGCGCTACGCCTGAACAACGAAGTGCCCGGCATCGTGATTCCGCAGGAAATTTTGAAGGAACTCGAATCAGCGGGAAATGCCGCGCGCGATTGCGGCTTTGCCGTGGCACGGCGCGTGCTCGATTGGGCGCGCACGGAATTCGCCGGTGCGTACCTGATTCCGCCCTTCAAGCGCTACGAAGAAGTCCTCGACCTGCTCGCCTGACCCGCACACCACCCGAGCGTGCTCGTCGAAGTTCACCCAGTCGCCTCGTGGAACCCGGCGACGGTTATCCCGCGTTTCCGCTCTCCGTGACTTCACGCAGCAACTGCGGCCGGGGATTCGTCATGGAAAGAACGGTCCGAATGCTCCACGGCCAGGGCGCGAGAAATGCTCCTCATTTCACCGTATAGGCGTTTCTGAAAAGGCACCCTGCGCCCAGCGCAAGAGGCTTCCTACAAGCTATTGCAAAACCCTCCGTAAGACGATCATGAAGCAGGCGATATGGAAGAACGCCCGGTAGATCGCGAGCGAGCGGCCATAGCGGACAACGAGCCGACGAAAGTTGCCCAGCCAGGCGAACGTGCGCTCGACCGTCTAACGCCGCTTGTGGCGCCGCAGAACGCGGCCGTCTTGCGGCGGTGTCCGATGGCGGTTCGAGCGGTGAGGTGCGATCAGCAGGATGCCCCTCCGCCGCAGTCGCTCGCGCACCGCGTCACTGTCATAGCCCTTGTCAGCAATCACCCGCAGCGGCTTCTGCCGCGGGCGCCCGGCATGATGCCGACGTCCTACGCGGATCGCCGCGAGTGTTTGCTCCGCGAGCTTGACCTCCGACGGGGACGCCGAACAAAGGCGGTCCCCCAAAGGAACTCCGCGGCCGTCGACCACCACCATCCACTTCGTCCCCTTGCCCCGCTTGGTTTTCCCGACTTCGGCGCCCCCTTTTTTGCCGGAGCGAAACTGCCGTCCAGGAACGACTCGCTCCACTTCAACTGTTGCCGCTCGTTCAACTCGCTCAGGAATGCGCGCCAGACGTTCAACCAAACGCCCCCTCCTCCCAGTCCCGCAACCGCCGCCAGCACGTCGAAGGGTGGGGGTATTTTTCGGGCAGATCCTGCCAACGAGCACCACTGCGCAGTATCCACAAAATCCCTTCCAGCACGCGCCGGTTCTCGATCGGAGGTCGGCCAGCCTTGCGGCGCTTGGGCGGCTTGGGGAGCAAGGGCGCGATTTTCTCCCACTGCGCATCGGTCAGCAACGGACCCGAACGCGCCATCGGCCCTCCTTCGGCGCTGCTGACCTTGCTTATCCACCAATTCGCAAAATCTAACCATCATGTTTTCAGGCGCTTGTACCCGATTATGCAACTGCTTCTAATGAGAGATGACCATTTCCGAAGAGCTGGACATCGTTATCGAGCCGAAGTGTACAAGCGGGAAGAGGAAATTGAACGGATAGCTAACCGTAACCTCGACGGTGCAACCGGGGTAGTTCGGGATCGCTGTGGTCGAGAGATTCTGGACAGGTCCGCTGCAAATGGCGGGGCTCGGGTCGGTAGAAGTAAGCGACTGAGCAGGCCAGGAAACGGTCGTCACAACACTGCTGGCATCGATGCCCATCGGCACCAGGTTCGTCACAAACGATTGGATGTCGGCAGCCGTCGCACCGCAGCCAGTGTCCGGGGGCTGGGGGGGACTCTGAGCGGACGCTGCCAACTCGCAATTCGTAACGTAGGTGTAGATGTCCGCGCTTTCTGCGCCGGTTGGGTACGGACAACTGCCGTCTTGCGCACAAGCGAAGCCGTTCACCGCGGCCCAACGACTGCCTGTCTTCGCCGAGTGTTCCACGAAATGGTAAACGTAAAGCGCACGGCTGAAATCCACGATCCCCAGGATCAACATCATAAAGACCAGAAACGCAAATGCAAACTCGACGAGGGTTGCGCCCCTGTTCCCCGGCCCGCGCGGCGGTACCATCGTCGAGCGGAGTCCGGGTGGCGCGCACGCAGCGCGTGCAAAGCCCTCCGCGGCACGAATGCCGACGCTTCCGGCAGATGGAAAAGTGTTCGACGCGGATGGCTGGCCCAAACGCATTGCCGATCAGTTCAGGGAGACGCGCATCACGGCTTCCCTCTGAACGCTGAGCTGGGAGGGGGTCCACGGATAATGGAACAAAGGAGTATAGGCCCCCGTGGCAGTCACCGTGACCACCACCGCAAATTGCGATCCCGTGGGGCATGAGGTGGTCGACGTACACGCTCCCGCCGACGCCCAGCCAGAGGGACCGGTGGAGTTGCTCCCGTTGTCGCAGCCGCAGGCGACCGAGGACGTCACCGTCAGCAAGGCTGGGTTCTGACCGTTATTCTGGTAGTCGTTGTCGGCGGCCTGCTGGATCCCAAGCGTATTGGTGGAGTTGCCTACGCTCTCGGTGCCCCAAGCCGCTCCAGCGCGGGCCGCATTATCCACAAGAATCCCCATATACGCGTAGCGGCCCAGCTCAATGACGCCTAGCACCAAAGCCAGAAGAAGTGGCAACAGCAAGGCCACTTCCAGCAAACTTTGGCCTCGCTGTTGCTTCGCCTTCGAGATCCGCACCTTTTTGCTCCCCATGATCGCTTCCCTAAGGTTCTCTTCAGCGCTCTACTCGACGAGAATGGCCGAGTTGATCATTCCCGCAAGCGGTCCGCCCCCGCCCGAGAGCGACGAGTAGTTCGAGTTCAAGGTGATGTCTGGGTTGCCGGCCATCGTAAGCTGGCCCACGTCAATCAGCGTGTACGCAGCTCCGCTGTTGAACGCGGCGTTACCGCCAAAGTAAAGTTGTGCGCTCGGGTTCGGCTCATAGATGGCGCCTTGGTAAAACGAGGAACTGGTGCCGAGCAGAGTCATCGCGTTGGAGTCGCTGGAATCCTGGTAGAACAAGAGCCCCTCATAAGTCCCAGAATTCGGCGCGTACATCTGCACCGTCGCCAGACCCTTCACGGTAACCGTCGCGCCGCCTGTGATATAGAATGTCACGCCGCCCGCATACGCGCAGGCGGGGGTGGTCAAACTCGCCCACGCCGTCGAAGTCCAGTCGGCCACCGTGCCGCCTCCGCACACCTCAGTGCCGCCATCGACCAGAAGGGTACCCCCGTCGATCACATACACACCCGGGTTGAAGATGACCTCGGAACCGGCATTAATGATGCCGCCCACGTACGTTCCGGGCTGAAATGTAACAGGCTCGCTCGAGTTGTCGGCCATCGTCGGGCATGTCCCGGCAGCCGCGCATGAGCCCAGCGCGGGTACGGGGTACTTATAGAGCAGCGGGTCGGGCACTATTACACCCGTGTTCGCGCTCGGCGGGGGACAAACGCCGACGACAGGATCGGAACTGCAGTCCGTTTTGGACGGGCCGTTGTAACCGTAGGCCACGTTGATTGAGGCGGCATCGATACTTAGATTGGTGCCGCCGTTAGCGATCAAGTTGCCGTCGTCCTGAATGCCGCAGGTGGGCGCATTCAGGATAACGCTGCCATTGACGCCTAGTGGCGCATTGTTCGCCGACATACTCGCGGAGGGGGGGCCGGTCGTGATGACGCAGTCGTTCCCATTCCCCCACGCGCCACTCCAATCCGTCGCCACGGCACGCGCAACGACGGTTTCGCTATCGATTCCGAGAATCTTCATGAAGAACGTCGGCTGCACCTTTGCAACTCGCGCCTCGACGTAGTCATAGTCGCAGGAAGGCGTCGTCAACGGGCAAGAACTGTCCGTAGAGTGGGGTCCGTCGTGCGGAGGGTTATCGATCTCAACGCACACCATCCCCACGGATGCGCCCGACGAGTAGCACGGGCTCAACGAATTGCCGCTGCCGCTGTCTGTGAAACCGTTGTTCGAGGACGCATTTTGGCCCGCACTTTGCCACGTTCCGGAAGAAATGTCGGTTGCCGCGGCGATGGCGGCGGCGTCGGCCGCAGTTTGCTGGACGCGCTTGTCGTAGCGCATCACGCCCATGTCAACTGCCAGCCCGGCCACTGCCAGCAGCGTCACCAGTGCAAGCGCGGTGAGCACCAATGCCTGGCCACTTTCGCCTCTGCGCTTCATTGCAGCCTCCTCCAATCTCGGCGCGGACGCTCCCTCCGCTCTCGCACCGCGGCGTTCGCCGACACCCAATCGCCCGGCAAAAGCGCGAGCTCGCCGCGGCGCGAACGGTGCGAAACATTTCCCAAGCGGGCTCAGAGCAGGTGTTTGGCTGCCGGCTTTCGCCTTCGTTTCGCTGTCACGCAACCGCGCCGTTCGTCACCGCTCCCCTTCGAAGCCGATGTCCGCAGCCATCACCGAACGGCGAGCAGCGTTTCCCGTTCCCTCAAAAGCGAAGCGCCTTCCGCAGGTGCCACCGCCTAATTGAGCCCCGACTGAGATGACCCCTCTCAGTAACGTGCCGAGTTTAGCAGCGGCTCGATTGGCGAAGCAATACCTCGATGTCCAGAATCCTCTATTGGCACGGAACTCAATGTAATTCTATTAAGTAACGGGACTTAAAGAAGGTTCCTGTAAGTTCCAATCACTCAACGCTCCAGCAGAACGTAGCTTACTTGGTTAATTCATCTGTTAATACCAAGCCGTGTTCTCTGCCTCCGGTTTCTTTGTTAAAAATTTCGCCAACAGTGAGCCTCTTCGAGGCTCGCGTGTCGCGTTAAGATGGATTTCGTCGCATGGACTCGTTCCGCATCGCCCTCGCCAATCTCCGTTTCCCCGCGACGCCGGATGAGTCGGTCGCCTTGGCCGAACAGGCCATCGCGCAAGCCGCCGGCGAGCGCGCGCAATTGATCTGTTTCCCCGAATGCTACGTTCCCGGCTATCGCGGCTTCGGAAAAACGATTCCGCCTCCCAATCCCGCCTTTCTCGCTGGCGCCTGGTCCGCCATTCAAGCGGCTGCGGAGAAACAGCGCGTCGCCGTCATTTTGGGCACGGAACGCATTGCTGGCGGCAAACTCTTCGCTTCCGCGCTCGTCATCCAGCCCGACGGCGCTTTAGCCGGCTTTCAGGACAAAGTCCAGCTCGATCCCTCGGAAGACGCCGTCTATTCACCCGGTGCCGAACGCCGCACTTTTCAAACTGGGCCGCTCACATTTGGCATTGCGATCTGCCACGAGGGATGGCGCTATCCGGAAACGGTTCGTTGGGCCGCATGCCGCGGCGCGCAGGTCGTCTTTCACCCACATTTTCATGAAGCCGAATCGGCGAGCTACCGTCCCTCGCTTTTCGTCGATCCCGCAAACTCGTTTCACGAAAAGGCGATGTTGTGCCGTGCGGCCGAAAACGACTGTTATTTCGCTTCCGTCAATTGCTCAAGTCTAGGCTCGCCCACCACTTCCGCGGTGATCCGTCCCGACGGCACGGTTCTCTGTTATCAGCCTTACGGAAAAGAGGGACTGCTCGTGGCGGACGTCGATCTCGCTGCGGCCACAGGGCTTCTGGCTTCGCGCTACAAGCCTCTTTAGTCCGCTCGCGTGGCGCGCCCCCAGCTCTTGCCTCGGCTGCGCAAGGCCCGCAATCCATGTTTCGCGCCGGCCAGGCACGAGCCGTGGCTGAGATATGCGGCCCCTGCGCCGAGACTATGGCTGGCCTTCCCGCAGGAATTTCAGCCAATGCTGCTTGTACTCCGCTTCGTACTGCGCAACCGCGGCCAGATAGCTCAGTTGCACCGTGCCCGGCCTTTCCGACCATTCGATTTCCACCGAGCGCGTCGCCGCGGGCAAATCCACTTCACCATCGTGAATCGCAACCGCCTGCCCATCCGCGGTCACCGATGTCGTTTTCATGAACCACGGCAAATGCAGCACCAGCCGGCGCGGCGCGCGGAAGAAATGCGTTTCCAGGTCGAGCCGTGCCTGCGTGGGCGAAACGAAATGCAATTCGAAATTCACCTGGCCGAAATCGGTGGGAGCGCGCCGCACCACGATGCTTTGCCCCGGCCGCACCCACGCCGGCGAAATCGCCGAGAGCAGGTCAAGTTCGTCTCCCTGTTCCCGCAACATCATATTTCGCAGCAGCGACCGGAATCGCGCCGCGAACCATCCGTGCGGTGCCAGATCGACTCCGAAGTCGCGCGTGCCCCATGGCCTCACGTTCGTTTCGAATCCCGCCTGAGTCGAGCTGGTGTGCACGAGCGTCGCGTAAAATTCCTCGATCGCGGTTTCCTGCTCGCCACGAATCAGCTCCGTTTCCGTATTGATCATGCTGAGGTAGTCGTGCAGGTATTGGCCGTTGAGGTAGGTCATGATGCCTTCGCGATATTTTCCGCGCGTCACGCGCAGCGTCGCCGTCACCCGCGGATCGAATGGCTGGAGGATCGGATCGGGATACACCGCGTGCAGATTGCCCCAATCCTGACCGCCGGTGCCGTCGAGTCCGGGCGGAATGTACCCTCCGGTTTTCGCGGTGATCCGGGCAAGTTGGCGCAGCACCGCTGCTTTCAAGCTCCGGTAATCGCGCTCGAATTCCCGTTCTTCGCCCGTGCGGCCGACCGCCCGCGCCAGCGCAATCGCTCCTTCGAGGCCGTCGAGCGCCCAGAAATCATGCCCGGTGACGTGCCCGGTGATGAGTTCGTTGTCGCCCGGCGTGGCGACCGGCACGAGTCCCAGCGGATCCCTCGCCCGCGCCTGCTCCAGCCAATGAACCGCTTTCACCACCGACGGAAACACGCGTTCCGCGAACGCGCGGTCGCGCGTCAGTTCGTAATGCTGGCCGTAGACCCACAGCGTTTGCCCCCACCCGTCGTATTGCCCCGGCTGCGAAACGAAATTCCCATCCGGCTGTTGCCAACTGCCGAAAAATCGGAGCGCGTCCGCGGCGATCCGGTGGTAACCCGAAAGGTCGTACATGCGCACGATGTGCGAACCGTCGCGCAACCAGAATGCGTGGTACTGCAACAGGTTCACCGTTTGCACCCAACTGCCGTCCACGTGTCCGAGCGACATCAGGTCGTAAAACAGGCTCGCGCGAAACGTGTCGTTAACTTTTTCTTCCGGAACCGAAATCTCGATCCCGCGCTTCAAAATGCCGTTCCAGAATTCCGTCGTTCGCGCGAGATAGTCCCCAAACCGCGCCGAGCGCAATTGCTCGAGCGAAGGATCGCCCGGCGCCATCGGCAAAACCGGCAATTTGAAATCGAGCGTTGCGCTCGCGCCCGGATCGAGCGGCAATTTGTACAGAACGAAACCGGCCGGCGTGGTCGGAAGAATGCGCAGGCGTCGCGGGTGCAGGTTGGAGGAAAGGTTATCCGCCTGTTTCGGCGTCATGCGCTCTTCTGGCGCGGGCGCCGTCGGAAACACGTACATCACGTTGCCGTCGCGCACGAACCCGTCGCCGTCGAATCCGTAAATCCAGTCGCTGCTGAATTTGACGCCCGGCTGGCTATAGTGGCCCAGCACTTTCGGGTACCACGGCCGGGAAAAGCAGTTGTCGCACGCGCCGGACGTCGTATTGATTTCGCCCTCGTAGCGCATCGCCGCGCCAAACCACGCCGTTTCGCGGCTTGCGGCCTGATTCGCAATTTCCACGCGAATGAAATCCACCAGCGGCCCGTCCGGCTTACCGTCGAGCGTTGCCGCGAACATCGTGAAGCGATACGCGATTCCGCCGTGGTCGTACTCGTATTGAATCACCGGCAGATAGCCGTCGAGCAGCGCCTTCACGCGCTTGTGAATCGGCTTGGGAGGGTTTCCGGCAAAGAACATCAGTTCGCCGAATCCCGTGTACAGGTAGCCCGATGGCGTTATTTCCGTTCCCTCGGGTGCGCCCATCACACCCAGCTCATCCGTTGGCCGGCTGTAATACGAAAAAGGCTCGCCGGGACGATCGATCGAGGGATTCACCATCTGCGCCGAAGCCACGCCCGCCAGCGCCAAGACCATCCCGACCAAAACAGCGACATGCATCAGCCACTCGCCACCAGCCACGCACCACGTTTTCTTCGCCATTCGCCCGTTCCGCAATTCTGTCGCCCTCCACTCGAATCGCATTTCTCACTCTTTCAGCACAGTTCGGTCCCGCCGCAACATACGTCAACCGCATCATCTTGCGCAACGCTTTCCGCCGAAACGGTGGTTGCACCTTTGCATTCGCGCTCCCTTACCGAACCGTGGCTCTTCATCGCCAGAGGTACTACACTGTTTTCAATTTCTTCGTGGGGGATAGCGCGAATGGCAACCGCCGATCGTATCGAGCACATTTTCGTTCTGATGCTCGAGAATCGTTCCTTCGATCATCTTCTCGGCTTTTCGCATCTCGATGGAACCGACGCCGAAACCGGACAGCGGACAGCGATCGACGGTCTCGACGGAACCGAATCGAACGACTACGGCGGCAAAACCTATCGCGTCACACCCGGCGCCGATCTCGTGATGCCCGCCGATCCCGGTCATGAATTTCACGATATTCTGCATCAGCTCTGCGGCATGAACGCGAATTACCCCCGCGGCGGCCCATACCCGCCGATAAACAGAAGCGGATACGTAGCTTCCTACGCCGAAACCGGCGGCAGTTCGAATCCCGGCGAAATCATGAAGTGTTTCACGCCCGATCAGCTTCCTGTCCTTTACGCGCTCGCCCGCGAATTCGCCGTCTGCGACAACTGGCACGCTGGGATGCCCGGACCCACGTGGCCCAATCGCATGTTTCTCCATGCCGGCTCTTCCGGCGGCCTCGATCACTCCCCGAGCACAACGGAAATCATCGATTGGGAGACCGGTCCCGGCTATTCGTTTCTGAACAACACGATTTTCGACCGTCTTAACACGGCCCGCATAGCGTGGCGCATCTACGCAGGCGATCATTTCCCGATGGTCGCGGCGCTCAGAGGCATCAATCCCCTTCTGGACGTTCGCGAATTCGACGACCGCTTCGCCAGCGATCTTCAGCAAGCGAGCTACCCATACAGCTACACCTTCATCGAGCCGCGCTACGACGTTTTGAACAACTACGAATTCGGCAACTCGCAGCATCCCCTGAACGACGTCCGCGCGGGCGAATTGCTCACCAAGACCACCTACGAAGCGATTCGCAACTCTCCGCATTGGGAGAGCAGCCTGCTGATTATCACCTGGGATGAAAACGGCGGCTTTTTCGATCACGCCTTTCCGCCCGCCGCCATCTCTCCCGGCGATTCCTGGCAAGACTCGAAATACAATCGGAACGGTTTTATGTTCGACCGGCACGGTCCGCGCGTTCCCGCCCTCGTCATCTCACCTTTGATCGCGCAAAACGTGATCGATCATCGCCTCTACGACCACACGTCCGTTCTCGCCACCATCGAGCATCGTTTCGGCATCGTTGGCATGACGAATCGCGACCGCTCCGCTAGTCCGCTCTTGCCTCTCGTCACGCTTTCCGCGCCGCGCCCCACGCCCGATTCCCTTCCGGATCCCGCGCCCCCGTTTCAACCCGAAACGCTAGCACCGACCACCCCCGCCGCTTCGCTCGGCGATCAGCCAGTGGACAATGGAAATTTGCCGGCCATCCTCTATTCCGCCCTCCAGCAAGACCTGAAAATGTCGCCGCAAAACCGCCAGCAAATCCTGGAAAACGCAAAAGCCATTCGCACCGCGGCCGACGCCGCAGCCTATCTAAAAGAAGTCGAGGCCACGCTCGCTTCACGCAAGACTTAGCCTTCCGTTGCGCGGCGGCATGATTTGGCGTATCGTCCGCGCGGAGCGCGGTCCCCGTTTCACATCTCCCAGGAGAGAAATCCTCTTGGGGCGCTTCGGCGGGAAAAAGCAAACGAAGGGTGAACCAATGTCTCGAATTTCTCCGTTTTTAGCCGCAGCCTTTCTGCTCTCATTCGCCACTCCCGGATGCGCAAAGTGGCAAAGCATCGGCCCTGTAAAAGTTTCCAAGGTCGAGGCCAATCAAGTCACATTCGAGGGCCCTCGCTCCGCCGTTTCGGTGACGGCGCTCGCGCCGGGAGTGATTCGCGTGAGGATGACCGCGCGCCCGCGGCCGAAAACCGATTACTCCTGGGCCGTGGTCAAGCGGCAATGGAAACATTTCCCGGTGCAAATCTCCGGCACGGCGGAGCAGGAGGACATCCGCACGCCGGAATTGGACGTTCGCGCTCGCCTTCATCCTTTTCGGCTGGCTTTCTACACGCGCGATGGCCGGCTCATCTCGCAGGACGATCCCGATCTCGGCATGGCGCGCGATGGCGCTGACGTCCGCGTCTGGAAAACGATGCCCGCGAACGAACAGTATTTCGGCCTCGGCGAAAAAGGCGGTCGGCTCGATAAACGCGGCCACTCCTACGTGATGTGGAATACCGACGCCGCCGGCTGGGGCGCGACGACCGATCCGCTCTACGAGGATGTGCCATTTTTTCTCGCGCTGCGTTCCGGCAAGGCCTACGGCATTTTCTTCGACAACACCTATCGCTCCAGCTTCGATTTCGGCGCCACGTTCCCGAACCGCTATTCCTTTGGCGCTTCCGGCGGCAATCTGAATTACTACTTTTTTTACGGTCCCGCGCCGAAATCGGTGATCGAGGAGTTCACCGCTCTCGTCGGCCGCACGCCTCTGCCGCCGCGCTGGTCGCTCGGCTACCAACAGAGCCGCTACAGTTATTACCCCGCGAAGATGGTCCGGTTCATCGCCAATAATTTCCGCATCCGCAACATTCCCTGCGACGTCATCTATCTCGACATCCACTACATGGACGGCTTCCGCGTCTTCACGTGGAATCATCATCGCTTTCCGCATCCGCGCGCGATGATTTCCGCGCTCCGGAGCCAAGGTTTTCGCGTCGTCACGATTCTCGACCCGGGAATCAAAGTGGATCCGAATTATTGGGTCTATCAACAAGGGATGGCGGGCCACGATTTCGTCACTCTGCCCGACGGCAAGGTCTACGAAGGCGACGTGTGGCCGGGCGCGAGCGTTTTTCCCGATTTCACCTCGCCTCGCGTGCGCGACTGGTGGGGCACGCTCTATCGCGGCCTCGTTTCCGACGGCGTTTCCGGCTTCTGGAACGACATGAACGAGCCTTCCATCTTCAACTCGCCGTCGCGGACCATGCCGCTCGATGCCGTTTTCTACGATCGCGGCCTCGAAAGCCCGCAGGCGAAAATCCACAACGTTTTCGGCATGCAGATGTCCCGAGCGACGCGCGACGGCGTACTCCGCTTGCGGCCGAACCGCCGTCCTTTCGTTCTCACCCGCGCCACCTACGCCGGCGGTCAGCGCTACGCCGCCGTCTGGACGGGCGATAATTCGGCTACCTGGCAGCATCTTCGCATCAGCATCCGGGAAATCCTGAATATGGGGCTTTCCGGCTTGGCGTTTGCCGGCGCGGATATCGGCGGATTCGCGGGAAGTCCCACTCCGGACCTCTACACGCGCTGGCTGGAAGCGGGCATCTTTTATCCTCTTTGCCGCACGCATACGAATTTTGGCACGGCGGAACAGGACCCGTGGTCCTACGGCATCCGGCGCGAAAATATCAATCGCCGTTCGATCGATTTGCGCTACCGCTTGCTTCCCTATCTCTACAACGCGTTCTACCAGTCCAGCCAAACCGGTCTTCCCATCATGCGCGCGCTCCTGCTCGATTATCCGGATGATCCCGAGGCAGTCGCCCAGCAGGACGAATTTCTGTTTGGCAGCGATTTCCTGGTCGCGCCTGTCGTCAGGGACGGCGCGCGCACCTGGCGCGTCTATCTGCCCGAGGGCAAATGGTTCAATTTCTGGAACGACCGCGCCTACGACGGCAAGCAGACGGTCCGGGTGAATGCGCCGCTCGCGCGGATTCCGATTTTCGTTCGCGGCGGCGCGATCGTTCCCACCCAGCAAGTCGTTCAATACACGGGTCAGGCGCCGATCGATCCGCTCACGTTCCTCATCTACCCCGACGGAAAATCATCATCCGAATACTACGAAGACGACGGCAGCACCCTCGATTACCAGCACGGCGATTACTTCCTGCGCAGAATCGGCGTGGACGAAACGGCGTCGCGCGTAACGGTCCGGATTTCCGCGCGGCAAGGTTCCTACCAGCCTCCGCCGCGTGCGCTCGTTTTGAAAATCTTCAATCGTCGCAGTTCGCCCAAGCGCGTGCTGCTCGATGGATCGCCGGTGGCCAAGGAAACGTCCCTCGCTTCGCTCAAAAAAGCGGCCAGCGGCTGGTTCTACGATTCGGAAAAGAACGTAGTCTGGCTCCGCTTTCCAGACCGTGCCACGGCCGTAACCGCCCAATTCGAAAAGTAGCCGCCGCCCGGATTTGTCCCACGACTGAAGGCGCAGGTCAATAAGCTGGCCGCCGTCGGGGGTCGTTACTGGTTACTGAAGACGGCCCCGTGCGGAATCGCACTCCCCTTCCAACCATCGGGCCAGCTGCGCGTGAAATTGATGGATTGCGGATCGAGAGTCAGTTTTCCAGTCTGCCGATCGATCGTCGCAAAAAGGGCGCGCGTATCCATCGCGCCAAAACCGGTGATGACAATCCGGTCGCCTCCGGGCTCGACAGCGAGCCAGTGAGGGTAATCATTCGGCCCGAGAAGGATGCGGCTCACTTCGCGCGGGTGCTCGGGATCGCGCATGTCCAGGCTCACGATAGCGTGGCCGCTTTGCATCGTCTCCACCAGGTAATTGCCGACGACGACCGGGACCTCGCATACCCGATAGCCGAAGTCGTAGACCTGCTCGAGAGTCGGGTGGTCGCTCGCGAGATTCCGGACCAGATAGAGACCGCAGCGGAATGTGGGAACCACGACCGTCTTTCCATCGGTGAGCACGCGAGGCTCCGACGAATTAGCGGCGTCGGGACCCTTCGGCAGGGTGACGGTCCTGATCAGCTTCAGATCGGAGAGCCGCCAGACTTGCGCCACGTGGCTGACCTGCGCTCCCATCATGTCGGCGCTGCCGGTCACCACACGATTGAGCTTCTCAACGACCGCCAAACTATACGGGCGAATATTGGGATCGATCCGGCTGTCCGCCGCGGAGCTGGTCATCACCACGCGCCCCTGCGGGCCAAATTCCACCAGTCCGCCCGGCGCGTGATTGAAGCCCCCGGAATATTGAAACGTGGCAAGCGTATTGCCGTCGGAGAGATATACGAACGAATGCGGCCATCCATAAGGACCGACGCTGCCAAATTGCCGCAGAAGCCGGGGGTGCAACGGATCGCGCAGGTTGAAAACATACGTGCGGTTTCCCAGCCAGTCGTTCGCATAGAGGATGTCATTCGGGGGCAGCGCGTAGTTCGTGTGGTGCGCCATCATCGCGTTTCCCACGGGAAGCATCGCGACGAGTTTGCCGAAGGGATGCGCGTCGGGCGCAACGTTGAATGCCGCAATGAAGTCCTTGCCCAGCCCTAGGCTGCGGCGGAAGGCGCCGAACTTGCCCGATCGAATCGCCATCCAGGAGCCATGGGGGTGCCGGGCTTCCATCGCCCAGACGAAAAGGTAGCGGCTGTGAGACGGCGGCGAAGCCGCTCCCGGCAGGAGTGCCAGCGCACCGCCGATAAACCACCCCATGCAAGCAAGGCGCTTCATGAGCTCCCTCCCGCTCGCCCCCTCAAGAAACTTCTGAGCTGGAATTTTCCATTTGGAATCAGACGGCGCCTCGCAGCATACATCTGCCCCGCACCGCCTGCAATTGTCAGTCAGCCGTGCGTCGCTCAGTGTCGCCACGCGGGGCGAAGTTCACACAACGGAATCGGTCGCGACGGGCACACTTCCGCGCCCTGGATACAGGGCGTGGCCGCCGCGCCCACGGTCCCTTTGGCCTTCGGCTGGACCGCGCTTCGCTCGGACGCGCTTCCGAGGAAACTCAGTGCTATCGTGCTTGGTGACTCTATCTCGACACTGAGCGGGGCTGCTTCGCCCGCCCGATGGGATTGGAGAGTGAGTCCATGGCGCAGGATAATCGTGCCAGGCGATGGGAGGCGGTCGCCTTTTTAGCGGCAGGCGGCGCGTTCTTCGCGCTCTGGTTCTGGCTGCTCCCGCTCTGGTTGGGCTTTCGCGTGGAGCTAACGGGTGCAGCGCATTGGCGCCTGCTGGCGGCAATACCCTCCGTTCTGGGATTCTCGGTTGTGCTTCGCTGCGTCTGGGATTTTGCCTGGACAGGGCGAGGCACTCCAGCCCCGTTTGCTCCGCCGCAGCGGCTGGTCGTTGTCGGCTTTTACCGCTACGTGCGCAATCCGATTTACGTTGGCGGCGCGGCAGGCTGGCTCGGCCTTTGGATTGTGCTCGGCCACGCGAATTGGACCGGCGCTGTTATAGCCGTAGCTGCGATGCTGGGCGTCTACCTGTTTGTCGTGTTCTACGAGGAGCCAACCCTGCGCAAGAAGTTCGGAGCAGACTACGAAGAGTATTGCCGCAACGTGCGCCGCTGGTGCCCGCGCGTCAGAGGCTGGGACAAGCCGCTGTAACATGCCGATCCGAGCGGCTGCGCCGCACGGGCGATCGTATCCAGCGTCACGGAAACACTGCTAGGGCCGAGCAAGCGATCCAGCTGTGACCGGCTCGTATCAAGCTGCCTTGCCATCGCCTGCTTCGTCTTCTGCTGTCCTCTCACGGCTTGTTCGAGTTACCAAACCAGTACGCGCTTGATGGCGACGGCTTCGACCCCTCCCCAATTCCGTCCCCATCGAGGAAGCTATAGAAGGTTGACCCACCCAGGTCCGATTTCGTTTGCTTTTTCTCTCGTTTCACCCGCATTCCACTCGTTCTAGGAACTCGGTCTGCTCTGCGGCCTGAGGACGCGAATTTTGCGGTCCGTGGCAACGACGAAACAGCCCAGCCACTCTTCAACGCTCTCCCCTCGGAATATTTCCAGAATCCGGGCGTTCAAGTTTCTGCGACTCGGCGAATGGAGGCGCACGAGCAGGATTCCGTGGTGCGAGCCGGGAGCAAACCTTCGCAAATCCGAGAAGTCCATGTCCTGGGTAATAAGAAATCTCGACTCCGTTTGCGCCGCCTTCCAAATCTCGCTGTCCGGATGCCCGATAAGGCGCTCGGCATGCACCGTGTGGACATCGTGACCCAGGTCTTTCAACGGGGCTCCAAGCCGGAGGGGGAGATTTTCGTCCAGCTTGATCTTCATCGAATGTGCGGAGCCTCAGGAACCGGCAAGTCCTCCTCCGCGGAGGCAGCGGCGAAGGCGATGGCCGCCTGAACGTCCTCGGCCTTGAGGCTCGGGAAATCGGCGAGGATCTCCTCGACGGAGTCACCGTCGGCCAGGCTTGCAAGAACAGTCCGCAGCGTCACGCGGGTCCCTTTGAACACAGCCTCACCGCCGCAAATCCCCTTGTCCCGGACGATGCGCTCTTCGAAAATCTTCAAATTGCCTGTCGAACCCATCGTGTTCGCCCCAGTTTTCGTCCACTCATCTTACCACCGGAGGCCGTCGTCAGTACCCGCCCCATTTCAGCTGCGGTCGGCCGACTTCGCTTCGCCTTGCCCCCGCTCCCGCGCCCCGGCGTTTCTCGCAAGTCATGGCCGGGACTTTCGCGCTACGCATCGCGCTCCCGATTCATGCCGGCCTCTACGTTGCAGCCTATGTGGTCGAAGCGTTCTTCCTGGTAGCCGTCCTGGCGCTTACATTCGGTGGCCTCTGCCCCAGCTCGTTCACCTACCATCTGCTAAGAGGCCACAGTAAGTTCGCTCGCCAAGCCCTCCCCTAGGCCAGTTAGCTTTATTCGCCAGGCATGATCCTTGGCGGCCGCAAAGCGGAGATCCCAGCCTAAGCAGCCCGCCCGCTCCGATGTATAATTCATATCAACCATGCGCGAAAGGCCATCGCTCCGCGCGCCGATACGGCTGATCGTACTCGTGCTGCTCGCCTGCTCCACCGCGGCGGCACAAGAAGCCAGCGTTCGGGGCGCCCCGCTGCGGATCAGAGCCGGCGAAACCCTCAGGTTTACGATTACGCTAAACCCACCCCCAAACTTCGGCGGCGGGTACGTCGGGTTCGTCCTAAAAGGGCCAGGTGTTAGCATCCAGACATCTACTGCGCCCTGGAAGCCCGGCCAGGAGAGCTGTCCAGCCAGCATTGGAATCCCGGTGGACGCCCCAAGCGGCCAGTGGCACCTCCACATTATGGGTTTCTATGCGGGGACGAAATGGCGGCCTCTCAAGTCCATCGACACAAGCCTCTACGTTATCGCAAAGAAGGGCCTGGTCTTCCCGAACACCGCGGAAGTGCAGATCAACCCCTCTCAGGCCCAACTTCTCAGGACGGCGGCGCGGGCACTGCAAATCAAAGTCCAAGGCCTCAAAGCGGCCCTCGTCCTGCATCGGGCCGACGCACCCGAGGTCCTGCAAGGGATCATACGCCGGAACATCGCCAGCGCGGTCGAGTCCCTGGACGCAACACAGGCCTCGTTCCAAGAGATCGGCCAAGCCCGCAGCGAGCACGACGCCGAGCACGTATTCTTCGGGGACCTGCGGCTTAGCTACGAGCGGCTGGCAGCCGAAGTGAGGAAGGCTGGGCCGAAGGCTACCAATGTCCGGGGGGACGCGCCGACCTTCCGACTAGTGGCAGCGCAGACCCGAGCCCTCGGTCCGTTAATCCCCATCCTCGGGCAGGCCGCCCTGCGGCCCTTCGAGCAGAACGAGCTGGCCTACAAGCTAGTCGCCGACACCCAGTCCCTCACGTTCGACCTGGTAGTGAATGGCAGCCCAGAGGGGGCCTCCGTCTGCTACCACAGGCGCGGGGACCCCTGTCGTCCATATCCGGACCCCACGAAAACGACCATCCAGTCCCTCCCCTATGCGATCTGGATCGTGAGGTTTGACAAGCCGGGCTACAGGCCGGCGGAGCGCGAGGACGACCCGTTCAGAGACCCGATCCACGAGATTGACGTACAATTGCACCGGTGAGGCTGCCAGATGAACGCCCCCAAACCGGTCACCCTCCGCAAGTACTACGCTTCCTTCAAAAGCATACCCGGGGCCGTGGTAGGGTTGTCGGTAGCGGCACCAGCCCTGTCAAGAGCCCTCCTGCCGAGCCGCTACCAGGCATACGCGTTTCCGCCCCTCGGTAACGCGGACGGCCCCGCGAGGGTAGGCACCCTGGTGCTAGTGCTGGCGGCAACGTACTTTGCCTTCTTCGCAGGCGCCCCCTCCCAGGAAGGCAACCGCAAGCGCGTAGCCTTTGCTGTGCCCCTGGCGCTCATTTGGCTATGCCTTTACGTTGGGCTCTTTTCGCGCTTCGTGCGTGTCATAGAGATACACAACCCAGACCACACGGTCACGCCGGTATCAGTTAGCGTCGGGTACGAGAGGACAGAATTTGCGAGGGCGAACTTCGGGGGCGCGAGCGACTGGGAGCTCCTCCGATACAGGGGCGTAAACGACGGCCAAATATATAAGCTGTGGACCACCGCGTCCGTCCTGATAGCTCGGCTGAGCCTGTTCATCAGCTACGTACTTTTCGTTTTTACCTTGGTGGCTGCGCTTGGCTGGGGACTCTTGGCCGGGCTGACGAGAACCCCCGCCCCAGAGTGCCGCGTAACCCAGCCGCCGGGCGCCCCGGCGCTGCGCGCTACTGCAGAACCCCCGCAATTGCGCTGACGGACCCGGCTGCCCCGGCAGGCACGCTGCCCTCCGCCCCACCAGATGGCCCCGAAAGACCCTTTCCTCCCACCATTCCAAAGAGAGTTTAGGAGGCCGCACTCCGCGTCCTCGGAACGCCACAGACGAGTCTCCGGGCAGGCTCTCGGACTCTCCACGTAGACCCTCCCGTTGCACGCAAACCCGTTCCCTCCGAAACTGGCTCGGGAGAACGAAAATGCCGCCAAAGCCTACCGCGATGCTCAAACGCCATCGCCGTCAATGCCAGATCTGTCGCCGCGCCGATTGCGCGGAAATCGACCAGGAATTTCTCGACTGGGCGAACCCGCGCCAAATCGCCGCGGCATTCAAGCTCCGCAGCTGTCGCGCTCTCTACCGCCACGCGCACGCAGTGGGCCTCATCGAAGCCCGCACCGCCCGCATGCGTTTCGCGCTCGATCGCATCGCCGAGCGCGTCAGCGAAATCGCTCCCGCTCCCACCGTCGTCCTGGCCGCCATCCGCCTCGCTCTCCAGGTCGACGAAAAGCGGGAGCAAGCCGAATCGAAAGCGGCCGCCGCAATCGCCCCACCCCGAAATCGCGATCTCCAAAGGGCACTGGACGGTTTCCCGCGGACCAACGCCACAACCCCTAACCCGCCCGCGGCCGACCCCGCCGACCGCGCAAAAGAGGCCCAAAAAATGACACCCTGCAAAAATGATCCCGTTGAAACAAAACCAGATATCGCCGCCGGTGCTCGACCGCGTGTGACACCCTGCGACGCCGTTTCCCAACCGGTCGCACGCCCTCTTTCCGCCCGCCTCCCGCGACGCGCAGCCCAGTTCGCGCACACAACAACCCTTGCGTCCCATGACGGCATGTCGTAGACAAATAGTGTCGTGTCCCAAAAATAAGCGGCATTTGTTTGCGGGGGTCGGAGCTTCAGCTCCGACATCCAACCCGCCGACGAGTCAGGGGTTTCAACCCCTGAAGCCGTCCGGGGCACTTTGCAGTTATTTCTGGGACATGACAATAGCTGCACGGATAAGATGCCGCATGCGCGGAGGCGCCCAGTGATGGAAGCTTCACCGAAGAAGCCGGAAAAGATTTTAGTGATCGACGTCGGCGGGACGCACGTGAAGGTGCTCGTCACCGGGCAGCGCGAGCCGCGTAAATTCGTTTCCGGGCCGAAACTGACGGCCAGCGAAATGGTGAAGGGCGTGAAGAAAATCACGAGCGGCTGGAAATACGACGCCGTCTCGATCGGCTATCCCGGTCCGGTGATTTCCGGAAAGCCGCTCCACGATCCGGCCAATCTGGGCAAGGGATGGGTCGGCTTCAATTTTCAAAAGGCCTTCGGCTGCCCGGTGAAACTGGTGAACGACGCCGAAATGCAGGCGCTCGGCAGTTATCACGGAGGACGGATGCTGTTTCTGGGACTCGGCACCGGGCTCGGCTCGGCGATGATCGTCGAGGGCATTCCCCAGCCGATGGAACTGGCGCACCTGCCATATCGAAAAGGAAAAACCTACGAGGATTACCTGGGCCTGCGCGGGCTCAGACGGCTGGGCAAAAAGAAATGGCGGAAGCGCGTCGAAGACGTGGTGAATCGTCTCTACGCGGCTCTCGAGCCCGATTACATCGTGCTCGGCGGCGGAAATGTGAAGGAACTGAAAACGTTGCCGCCGAAAACCGAGCCGGGCGCCAACGAAAATGCCTTCGTCGGCGGTTTCCGGCTGTGGAAGCCCGCTGCGGAAACCTTGCGCTCGCGCGTTTCAGCCGGCGGCAAAAAGGGATAGCTGGTCTCCGCCGCCACCTTCGGCTGGCGCGCAGCGTTCAGCAAAGGACATTAAAAGAGCCAAAACCGTTTCCGGCGCTTTTCGCCGATGGCGACCAGGCCGCTCGGTTCCGGCGTCCACGGCAGCGGACGTCCTTCAAACGCCGCGAGCGGATTTTCCCGGCAAAGCGCCTGAGCCACTTCCTCGCCGCGCAGCTCCGCCACGCGGTCGAACGCCGCGCGCAAACCCGGCGGACGGCTCGACGTATTGTGCGCGTCGCTCGCCAGGATGTGGATGCGGTCGGTCGCGAGCCACTGTTCGGCGATCTGCTGCGCGTTCGGTCCGAACCGGCCAAGCAGCGCTCCTGCCGTGACCTGAATCGCGCAGCCACGGCTGACCCATTTATCGAGCCAATCCGTATGCCGGCGCAGTATCCGGTTCCGTTCGGGATGAGTGATGATCGGCGTGATGCCGGCAAGCTGCATCGAGTGGAACGTTTCGTCGATCGTCGGCGGAATCGCGAAATCGGCGAATTCCACGAGCAGATAGCCCTTGGAATTGATCGTGTAGATTTCCGGCCGCCGGTCGATATCCTGCAAATTTTCGAAACTCAAATGAAAATCGCACGCCCGGCCGATCGTCACCTGATCGCCAACGAGGCCGCGCACTTCCTCGAGCCGCTGACCGACGAGTTCCGGATCGAGCGCGAAACGCGGGCTGGCGTGCGGCGTGGCGACGATGTGCGTGGTGCCGTCCGCCACCGCCATCGCCACCATCTCGAGCGTCGTATCCAACGTTTCCGGCCCGTCGTCCAGGCCGGGCAGCAAATGAAAATGAATGTCAACCATCGCCAAACGCGAGCATAGCGCAGAGGAGCAATGGCTCTCAATTGCACGCGGCGAACCTGTCACCATCCAGCAAAGGCATTGCGCTTGCCGGCGTGCATTTCCACTCGGAACAGGTCGTCCCGCTACGGCGGGCACGGATTCCTCGTTGTGGAGAGGCGGATGGGGGTCCTTCGACACCGGCGTGGCCGGCGCCTCAGGAAGACAGTTGAAAAGGGGCGTCACGCGGATAGGCGAGATTCTATCGGCTTCGGCGTGGTAGCATCGCGGCCATGCGCAGCCAAAGAATTCTTCTCGTTTCCCTGACCATTTTGCTCCTTTCCTCGCTTCTGCCAGCGGCGCAGAAGCCGCTTTTCACCCTCCACGAAGTGGACAAAGGCGTTTGGGCGGCGATTTCTCCCGATCGCAGCAAAGCGGGAGCGAACGCGGGATTCGTGATTGGCGAGAGCGGCGTCGCGGTGATTGATTCCTTCCAGAATGTCGGCGCGGCGCGCGAACTTCTGGCCGCGATTCGCCAGCGCACCAATCTGCCGATCCGCTTTCTGGTGAACACGCATTACCACCTGGACCACATGACCGGCAACGGCGTTTTCGCCGACGCGGGCGCCGTGATTCTGGCCAATCGCAACGTGCGCGCGTGGGCGCACACGGACAATCTGAAATTTTTCGGCCCGAAACCGACGGCGGCCGATCGCGCGTGGGTGAAGTCGCTCGTGTTGCCCAGCGTCACCTACCGCAACGGGATCGATCTGTACCTGGGGAAGCGGCAATTGATCGTGCGTCACATGCCGGGCCATACGGGCAGCGATTCCATCATCGTCGTCCCGGATGCGAACGTGGTCTTCACCGGCGATCTGCTGTGGGGCCACCATTTGCCAAATCTGATTGACGCCTCGACGAAGCCGTGGATCCAGACGCTCGACACCCTGGCGCGACGCTATCCCACGGCGACGTTCGTTCCCGGCCACGGCCGCATATCCCACCGCGCCCGTCTCCTGGCGTTTCGCGCCTATCTGGTGACGCTGCGGCGCGACATCGCGCTCGGATTGAAGCAGGGCAGATCCGGCGACGCGCTGGTGGATGCGGTGCGCCCGCAACTGGCGCGGGAATACGGAACCTGGGGATTTTTCTCCTATTTCGTGAAGCCCGACATTCTGTACACGGCTGAGGAACTCGAAGGAAAAAAGAAACTGCCGGGCGGGCGGGTGAATTAGCGATTCGCGGCGAGCAAAGCGGAAACAGGCGCTATTTCAGACCCAACTGGGACAGGATGACCGTCAACACCATCACCAGAAACACGATGCTGGTGACGATCACATATTTCCGGTCGTGGTCTATGTAAAAGACGTAGATCGAAACGAGCACCCGCGAGACCGGAGTCAGGATCAGCAGAATCGTCGCCAGCATCATCAACGTGGTGGGATCTCCCGTCGCTAGGCCGTGGAGAAACACAGCCCAGTGATAGTTCTGCCGAACCCAAGCGGCGGAAAGCGGCACGTAGACGGGGTGAATCAGCGCCAGAACCACACCCACGGCGAACAGCAGCGTGCTGACCACCATCCCGGCGAGTAGAACGCGGTACACGTCGGCGTAGACGTTGTCCGCGACGTTTCCGATGCGTTCTTCTTGCGCCGGATCGTGTTTTTCCGCCATCGGTTTATCCGTTTTCGTTTCGCCCATTCTCGTCCGCTCGTTTCGTTCGGCCCGCTTAATCCAGCGTGGGCAGGTGGATGTGGAAGCGCAAGGCGAGTGCGTTCGCCAGCATTCCGTAGGAAAGATAAATCATCAGAAGCGCCAGCAGCCATTTCAGCCACACGCTGTGCAGCCGGTTCATGATCATCGTTCCAAAGGTCGCGCCGATCGTCGTCCCCATCGCCACCGGCGCGACAACGTAGAAATGAATCAGGCCAGCCAGGAAAAACAGAATCGAACTGACCGCTGCCGTGACACCGATCATCAACTTGCTGGTGCCGATGGCCGCCTTCATTGGAACGTTCATGTGGGCGTTCATCGCGGAAACCTTCAGCACGCCGCCCCCCACGCCGAGCAGGCCCGAAGCCAAGCCGGCAAGGTAGCAGACGCCGCTGCCAAAGGACGTTCCGGTGACGACGTAGCTGACGGTGCGGCCCGCCGCCTCGTCGTGATAGCTGCCGCCGAGAGCGAGGAATCTGGATAGGCGGTCGGGTTTCGCGTTGCCGTAGTCGCCGGCGGCGATCCGCTTGTCGTCGAGCTTGCGCTGCAGAAACGCGGTGATGCCCATATAAAGCAGCAGCACGGCGAACAGCAGCATCATCGTCCATTCGCGCAGATAGAGAGCGAGAACGCTGCCAGAGAGCGCGCCAATCGTCGTGGAAATTTCCAGGAACATCCCCAGCCGCAGATTCGTGATGCGCTGGTCCACGTAGGAGGAGCCACCGGCGTTGGAAGTGGCAATGACCGAGACGATGCTAGCCGCCACGGCGATTTTGATCGGTAGGTGAAATACCAGCACCATCACCGGAACGATGAAGATGCCGCCACCTACGCCCAGCAGCGCGCCGAAAAAGCCCGCAAGGCATGCCGATCCGAGAAGCCAGAGTACAAAAGAAAGAGAATAGACCATGGATCGAAAAGACTACTGTACCACAGCCCGATTTTCCGCGCCGCCGCGCCGGGATGGGAAAATTGCGCCGCCGATCAAGCGGCCGTGCTTTTGCGCGCTGTTTCGGTACGCACGAATTTCATTTCGCCCGACCGGGCATCCACTTCCACGCGAACCCGTTCGCCGGGAACGATGCCGCCCTCGAGCACTTCCATCGCCAGAGGGTCGAGCACCAGACGCTGGATCGCGCGCCGCAACGGACGAGCGCCGTACGCCGGATCGTAGCCTTCGCGCACCAGCCGCTCCCGCGCCTTGGCGTCGAGCTGGATCGAGATATCGCGCTCGGCGAGCCGCCGCGCCAGACGCTCGATCTGCAGCGTGATGATCTGGTCGAGCTGTTCCCGGCCGAGCGGATTGAACATCACGATGTCGTCAATCCGGTTCAGGAATTCGGGCCGGAACGTCGCGCGCAGCGCTTCGGTGGCGAGCTCGCGCGCGCGTTCGGCGTCGCGGCCAGCCCATTCGCCGATCGCGGCCGAGCCGACGTTGCTCGTCATGATGAGAACGGTGTGGCGGAAATTGACTACGCGGCCCTTGCCGTCGGTCAACCGGCCGTCGTCAAGGATCTGCAGCAAAATGTTGAAGACGTCGGGATGCGCCTTTTCGATCTCGTCGAAAAGGACCACCGCGTACGGACGGCGGCGCACCTGCTCGGTCAACTGGCCACCCTCTTCGTAGCCGACGTAGCCGGGCGGCGCGCCGATAAGCCGCGCGACGGAATGCTTTTCCATGTATTCGGACATGTCGAAGCGAATCATCGCGCGTTCGTCGTCGAAGAGGAACTCGGCAAGCGCGCGCGCCAGTTCGGTTTTCCCCACGCCAGTCGACCCGAGAAAAATGAAGGAGCCGATCGGGCGCTGCGGGTCCGCCAGACCGGCGCGGCTGCGGCGAAGGGCGCTCGAAACGCGCGCGAGCGCGTCGTCCTGACCGACCACGCGCCGGCGAAGCCGCTCCTCCATGTGCACGAGCTTTTCCACTTCCCCTTCGAGCAGGCGCCCGGCGGGAATTCCGGTCCATTTGCTGACGACGCGGGCGATGTCTTCCTCGTCCACTTCTTCCTTGAGCATGCGCTGGTTTTTCTGCAGTTCGGCGAGGCGCTCGTGGGCGTCGCGCAGTTCCGTCTCGGCCTGGGCGAGCTTGCCGTAGCGGATTTCGGCGACGCGAGCCAGATCGCCCGCACGCTCGTAGCGTTGCTCATCGGCCTTCAGCTGTTCGATCTGCTCTTTCAGGCGGCGCTGCGCGGCGACGGCCCGCTTTTCGTTTTCCCACTGCGCTTTGAGTGCGCTCGAACGCTCGCGCAACTCGGCGAGCTGCGCTTCGATCTGGCCGATGCGTTCACGCGAATGCGCGTCGGATTCCTTGCGCAGAGCCTGGCGCTCGATTTCCAGCTGGAGGATACGCCGCTCGATTTCGTCGAGTTCAACCGGCATCGAGTCGATCGCCATGCGCAGGCCTGCAGCCGCTTCGTCCACCAGATCCACCGCCTTGTCGGGCAGGAAGCGGTCGGCGATGTAGCGCTGGGACAGCGTGGCCGCCGCGACGAGCGCGGCATCCTTGATGCGTACGCCGTGATGCACTTCGTAGCGCTCGCGAAGCCCGCGGAGAATTGCGATCGTATCCTCGAGCGAGGGTTCGGCCACGAGCACCGGCTGGAAGCGGCGCTCGAGCGCGGGATCCTTTTCG
>JAKASX010000052.1 GCA_021818865.1 Acidobacteriota bacterium | reverse complement strand
GATAGCCGCGTTTCTGGAATTCCTCCAGGATGCCGTGGGTGAGGCCGGGATCGTGGTGGTAGGGCCTGCCGAGCATGACGATTCCGATGCGGTCCTCGCGTTCGAGCCGATCGAGCAGTTCCCTGCCCCGCCGGCGAAGCCCGGTTTCGAAATCCTCGAGGGCGCTGTATCCCTCCGCAATCGCACGGTCATTTTCGTCCGGCGACAAGCCGAGCAGCGGCTGCCAGGCCTGATACATCTGATGCGCAAAGAGCTTGCGATCGGCGAAATTGAGAATGGGATCGAGGTAGGTGATGCGGAGTTCGCTGAAGACGTCGTTTTCCTTGGTGAACGCGGCTTTTACGGTTTCGGGCGTGGCCGTGACCGTCGGGCACGCGTTGCTGCCGATGACCTTAATCAGGCTGGTGTGAAGCACGTCGGCCATGGGAAAGAAAATCACGTCGAGCGGTTTTTTTTCATATTTCACGCGAAGCAGATCGTGAACGTGGGAAATAGCCACTTTCGCGGGGAAACAAGGATCGATTGCGCCGCGGCTAGCCCCGGCGCGGTAGAGTTCGGGATTGGTGTAATCGGAGTAGACGATATTTTCCGGTTGGACGCCGAGGCTTTGGAGGTACGCGCTGAAGAGCGGCGCGTAAAGGTACGAGTTGAGGACCCGCGGGATGCCGACGCGCAGGCCACGGCGCCGACGCATGCGGTCGGCACGCTGCCGCGCTTCGTGCGACCAGTTGCGGGCGGGGATGGAATCGGCGACGAGCGAACAGTTTCGCGGGCGAAAGGCCTCGCGCGCGGCGAAATCCGCCAGATTCGGATTCTCCTGCATGACGCGATCGATCTCCGCCTTGATCTGCTTCATGTCGTCGAGATCTTCGGCGGCGCCTTTCTCGCACGTGGCGATGATCAGGCGGCGCTCGTTCGGGGCGAGCGGGACCTTCGACTGTTTTCCAGGCGCCGAAGCGGCCGACAAGGCGGAGGGCGCATCCGTTTTGAAATCGATGAATGTGCGCAAGCAGGTGTTCTTGCAGAAATTGCAGCGGGTGCTTTCGTTGCGCGTGGTGCGGTATTCGATTTTCCGCACCGCATCGAGGCCGATGAACGTGGTTCGCCGGCCATTTTTCCAGAGGCGTAGCGCCTCCTCGGCGGCGCCGATCGCGCCGGCCTCGCCGCAGTGCTGGTGAACGATGATTTCCGGTTCCTTGCCCGAAGCGCGGAAACTGTTGCGGATGAAATCGACCTCCGCTTTCACGACCGCGAGATTATTCTGCGTGCCGCCCTGCAAAATGAAGCGCGAGCCGAGCGAGGCAAGATTCGGAATGGCGGCGACGTAGAGAAACACGTTTTTCGGCAGCACGGCGGCGAGGCCGGCGAGAATTTCCTGCGCCTGCCATCCCTGGCGCTGGAAATTCACGATATCGGATTGCAGAAACACCGCGCAGCCGTAGCCGAAAATGGGCATCGCCCGCGCGGCGAGGGCCGTGTCGGCATATGCGCCGACGGGGATGCCGAATCCTTCGGCGGTGGATTGGAGGAAGTACCCGTTGCCGGCCGAGCACTGCGTGTTCAGCTTGAAATCCTTGACGCGGCCGTCCTTGAGAAGGATCAGCTTGATATCCTGGCCGCCGACGTCGACGACCACATGCGGATCGTCGTAAAACTTGAGCGCGGAGCGGGCGTGGGCGACCGTTTCGACCAGACCTACATCGGCTTTCAGAACGTCGGTGAGGATGTCCTTGGCGTAGCCGGTGGTTGCCACGCCGAGCACTTCCAGGCGAGCGCCCTGGCTTTCGACCTGGGAGCGAAGATTTTCGAACACTTCGATCGTGTCGAGAATCGGATTGCCGCCAGAGAGCTGATACGCCTTGGAAAGAACCGCGCCATTTTCGTCGAGAAGAACGGCTTTGGTGGACGTGGAACCGGCGTCGAGGCCGATGAAAGCGCCTACGGTGCGGCCACTCGGAAGCGTTGCGGGCACGAACTCTTTCCACCGGTAGCTGGCGCGGAACGCCTCGACTTCAGCGTCGTCTTTCGCCAAGCCGGAACTGCCGGCCCTGGCCTTTTCCTGCTGGCGGCCGAATTCGATGTACTCGACGAGCTGCGCGGTGCCGCGATAGCAGCCGACGCAATCGTCCTCGCCCTTGCCGAATTCGATCGCGCCGAGCGCCGCGAAGTACAAGGCGTTTTCGGGAACAACGATCAGGTCCTCCGGCGTGGCTCCTTCGGGGATTTCGACGTTACGCTCTTTCCACATCAACGGAATATTCTCCTGCCAGGCTTCGCGCATTCCGCGGATGAACGCGTTGGGACCGCCGAGCAGCAGGACGCGGGGCCGCAAGGTGTGGCCGCGTGTGAGGACGCTGAGGTTTTGCAAAACGACGGCGTCGAAAAGCGAGGCCATGAGTTCTTCGGCTGGCGCGCCCATTTTTTGCAGGCTGTTGATATCCGTTTCGGCGAAGACGCCGCATTTCCCGGCCACTTTGTGGAGCTTGATGCCGCGGTATCCCTGGTCGCGCAGGCGCTCGGGCGAAATCCGGAGCTTCGCGGCGATTTTGTCGATCACGGCGCCGGTCCCTCCGGCGCACTTGTCGTTCATCGAGGGGATTTTCGTTCTTCGGCCGCTTTCGTCGGCGTCCTTGAAGACGATGATCTTGGCGTCTTGCCCGCCCAGTTCGATCACGGAATAGACTTCAGGGTGCAGTCTTTCCACCGCGAGCGCAACCGCGGTCACTTCCTGAACGAATTTCGCGCCGACGAGTTCGGCGAGGGCTCCGCCGCCCGATCCGGTGATAAAGATGCGGGCATTGTGTTGGTTCACGCCGACTTCCTTTTCGATCCTGCGAAGGAATTCGAGTGTCTTTTCGGGCTGGCGGGTGGCGTGGCGCTGATAATCGCGCCAGAGGATTTCGCCGGTCCGGGCATTCACGACTACCGCTTTCACGGTTGCCGATCCGACGTCGAATCCGGCGAGGAAACGTGTTTCACGATCGTGCATGTTGCCTTCCCGCTACTTTCGATAAAGTCTTTTGGTCCGGCATCGCGTCTCCTCTGCCGTTACGCCGAATCCGAAGCGGCAACGCCCGGCGCGCGCGAGCGTCGCCAGAGCCGGGCATCGGCATCCATGCGATCGCTCACATGGAGCACGAACTGCGCAGCCGCTCCGGCGATACCGGCGCGGCACGGCACCGGATAGAAAGGCCGACGCAACTCGGGATGGTCCGCGACGTAAGTCTTGATCTCGTCGAGGCTCTTGCCGGTGGATTTCAGCGCCTCTTCGAATTCGCGCCGGGCCTTGACCTTGGCTTCGCCCAGAGCCATTTGCACCCGGCTATGGGCGTTCGCTTCGCCCTCGCCGGAGGTTTCGATGGGCAGGAAAATCATGTCCTGGAATTTATTGATCACCGCGGATTGGACGCCATCGGACTGCGAAGAGGGCATGCAGCCGAACGGTTTGAGCGAGAGCACCATGTGGCAAAGATGATTTTTGGTGTAGTAGACGTTTTTGCCGACCTCGAGGTGGCCTTCGCCGCCGCGAGCGAACTGGTTGTAAAAAGGATGCGCGAGCGCGGCCAGTTCAGTCTGGGGTACCAGGGGGTGCGTGATTCCGCCGAGATGCTCGATGGTGCGCTGATAGAAATGGCGCCAGAGCGATTCGCCGAGCGACAGCAAGACGAGTTTCTTGCGCAGAGCCTTTTGATTCGCGAGATGCTTTTTCAGCTCCCACCAGTGCGGATCGCGATGGGGACGCGTGACCGGCCATTTCGCCCTGGCGTTCGCCTTCGCCTGATGGATCAGATAGGCGACCCAGGTGGCGATCGGCTCGACGAGAACCTGCGCGCCTTCGCGCTCGAGAAAGTCGAACATGCGGAAATTGCCGTCGCCTTCGGTGGTCTGCGCCCAGAATTCGCCGGTGATTTTCACCACCGGTTTCACGCGGAGGCGATCGACCTCGATCGCATCGAGCGTTTTGGCGCACGTTTCGAGAGCTTCGAGGTAAATATCGCCGTAGAGATGCTCGCGAATCTTGCCGAGCGTATTCAGCGTGTTTCTGAGCGTCTTCTTTCTGGCCAGGTAAGGCGCGGCCCAACGCGGAGCGCGCTCGATGATTTCAAACGGCGGACGATCGCGGAGCGTGGCGACAAGTCCGTCCATCGCCTTCCGAAACACACGATCGGTTTCGCCCTCCTTCACCTCGAATGGCCGCACCTCGTAGAGCAAATCGTTCATCACGTCGCCCAGGTGCAAAGCGTTGAGCATGCCCATACCGAAATCCACGGTGAATTTGAGGCCCGGCTCGCCGGATGCCGCCTTGAGGCCGTCGCTATCCTTGAACAGCAACACGCGGAACCCGTTGAAACCGGCATTACGCAGGGCAAACCGATATTCGGATTCGTACATGCCGAATCGGCAAGGGCCGCAGGAACCGGCGGTGAAAAAGACGTACTCGTCGAGAATCTGTTGCCGCGATTTTCCCGACCCTTCGAGGGACTGGAGGTATTTCACCAGATTGCCGACGGTGAAATAGGCCGGACTGCACTGGCCGTTGTTGCCGTATTCCTTGCCCGCCTGGAAACCGGCGACGTCTGGAACCGGCAGGCGCTCGCAGCGATAGCCGCAGCCCAGAAAGACGGCGCGAATCAGCTCTTCATGTTTCCAGGTGAGCCCGCCGAAAAGAATTGTGACGCGACCGCGCTCATCCGCGGTGAACGTGCGTTCGGCGGGGCGGCGGAAATGAGCTGGAGATTCGAGGCCGGCCAGCGCCCGCAAATGGCTTCGCTCGGTCGCCAGACGCTTCCGGATTTCGCGTTCCCGTTCGATTTGGGCCATCCGTTTGTTATCCATCACTTGGCCACCAAGTCATTCGCCGCCCCGGGACAGACGGCACTGTCAACCCGTCATTTCCGGCCATTCGTCTGCGCTTCTTCCACACCCGCGTTGGCGCCACGCACAACTCCACAAGCGGAAGCGCGCGCGGACGATTGCTGTGGCAAGGGCGACGGGATCGCGCCATTGACCGCAAGCTGTTGATGGCCGATCGTGAACACGCGCTTCCCATAGATTCTGACGTCCACGCAGGTCGTATCCTGAGCGGGAAGCCAAAAGCCGCCGATTCGCCGGTATTCGCGGACGAAGTCAATCCTATGAATCCAGAAAGAGAGCTTCTGCGCGGGCTGGCCGGCGATCCTGACGATCGCGAAATCGCGGGAATCGACCCAGATTTTCCCCTTGAACAGATATTTGTTCCGCGTCCTCGGTGTGGCCTGAAGGACAAAGCAATCGCGCGAGCCGAGATCCTGCTTGCCGAGCAAAGTAAATTTGTAGTTCGCCGTGGAAATGGAGCTATCGTGATGCTCGCGGCCTGAGTCGGTTTCTTTCTCAGCCGAAATCAGTCGATCGAAAACCAGATGGCGAATCACCCACGAGCCATGCTGGGAAACGGTGTCGAAGGTCTTTTCGTCCGGCGAGTGAAAGGCGACCTGCACCACTTCCTCGGCTCCCACCTTTCCTTCCGTGTTGCGAATCTCGTAGGTCCTGACTTCCAGGTAGCGGCGCAGTTCGGCATCCTGACGTTTATTGCGTTCGAGCACCCTGGCCATCACCTGATCGCCGGTGAGACCGGCGGGAGCCGGCCGGAGCGCAGGGTCGGGATCCGCCGGGGCTTGCATGCGAGCCGCTCCGCTCAGGCCGAAAGCCAAGCCAGCGAGAACCACAGCAAGATTCCAGGCGGGATGCCGCTTTCGTATAACGCCGGATGCCACAATACGCATGACTTCGTTCCCTTATTCTTCGAAACTCCGCGCTCCGCCATGGAGCCTGTTTTTGACGGCTTGCGACCAAAGCCACTTGATTACGCGGGCATCGTTATAGCAATAGGCGAGGTTGTGGTTGAGCGTGGAAAAGCACTGTTTCTGGCAGGTTTCCTTCATTTCCGCCAACTGCGACGGATCGAATTTGGGCTGGTCGATATTGCCCCAATCGAACGTGGAACCGTAGACGGGGAAGCAGGGACCGACGGTGCCGTCGGTGCGGATGATGACGTTGTTTTGCCCCGCGCGGCAGTCCCACGGGCTGAAACTCAATTCTCCGTCCGCGTCCTGAACGATGCCGGGAACGGAATTCAGCAATTTGAGGCGGTCGCCGCCGTTTCCGGAGCCATCGCCGTACCAACCGTGTTTTCGCAAATCCACTCCGGAAGACATCCGCATAAACGCCTTGATTTCGCGCAGCCGCTGCGGCGAATTGACCATCTGGTAGCCGGAGACATTCCTTTCAATCAGCCAATCGATGAGGGCGTCGATCTCGCGCCAGTTCTCGGGACGAACGTAGGTAGGATTGTCCTCGAGATGCTTGAAGTGCTCGTCCTGCGCGAGCATCGGCGTCTCATTGATGTGATAGTCGGTGGCGATGTGGTGCTCGTGGGCGTATTCCGTGAGTTTGCGAACGTCATCCGTGTTGTTGCGGCAGATGTTGATGTTGAAGAAGACCATGTAGTCGTAGACGTATTGCTTGCGCAGAACGTGTTCCAGGTTTGCCTGAGCGGGGACAAGGGCCTTGGGCAGACCGGGCTTGAGGTCCCACGCGTCGATGGCAAAGTTGAAGACGGCTACGCCGGCGTCGCCCAGGCGATCGGCGACGTCGGGCCGCAGCAGGCGGCCGTTGGTACCGACGTAGATCCAGAACCCTTTTTGAGCGGCGTAGTAGATGACCTTGTGAGCGAACTGGGGCCGAAGCAGCGGCTCGCCGCCCATCAGCGCCAGAACGCGACACCCCCGATCGTGCAGCCAATCAATCGACCGGCGCGCGATGTCTTCGGTCATTCCTTTGACTTTGTTGTTGTAGGCCCAGCAATACCAGCAATCGAGATTGCATTTGTATTCGGTGAAGAGATACGCGGTGATGGGATGGAATTCGCCAGGCAGAACGCGCGATCGGATGTAGGGAAATAGCCAGCCCCGCATCTTTCGGTAAATCGACTTGGAGTCCCAACGGCGGCGTTCGGGTGGCGTTTTGGGGCCGGGATCGTTGAGTCGTTCCGGAAAACGAGGAAATACAGGCTCGGGCAGCGTGAGGCCCTTCGCTGCAGGAGGCGTGGGAGCTTCCGAACGGGAATGCAACAGCACTTCCTGGGCTTCAGGATCGATTCGAAATTTCGGTGTGGCAGCCATGGTGCTGTTCCTCGTTTCGGATGATGGCTGGAAATCGCCCAGGCTCCGGCCGACGGCGAGAAGCCGTACCATTTCGGGATGAGAAATGGGAACTATGCGATGACGCCTCGCAGTTCGTGCCATTTTCCAGCATGGTATTCGCGAGCCTGCGTTTCGCAGGCGCTTCCGTGCGCCGTGGTCTCGACCCCGTCACGGCGGGCTTGCCCGATGTCTTGCAAAGCAGTGACCAAACAGCGTTTTGCTGCGAAATGCTTGATCGCGCGAGGGTTGGGCGCTTGCACGGTTCGGAGGAATTGGGGGAAATCGCGCAAGGACCGAAAGGTGATAGCGAGCCGTGAGGGGAACGGCGCTGAAAACTGGGTCGGATGGCTCGAACCCGGTAGCTTCGGCGCTGCTAACTTCTTTATGCACAGGGCAAGGTGAACTCAGTTGCAGGGCACGCCGCGTGCACGTCGAAGGCAATGAGGCATTGGACGAGACGGTTCCGCGGCAGAGTCGGCCGCTTCGCGCCGCGTTGCGTTTCCGAAAGCGCTGTCGAGCCCTGCGCGGCCCCGAGGGCGAACCGAGCCTCGGCGTTCGTGAAGTTCCACGGAACTCGTTGAAAGGGAATGAGCGCGCCCGCCCAACCATCGGGATCGGCCGAAGTCGGCGACACAGGCGCCCACGAGATGGAGCACGGAACCACGAAGCTGGCGGTGGAAACTGAGGCACTCACTCGCCGCTTCGCAACGGTCACCGCCGTGGACCATTTGAATTTGGCGGTTCCGGCGAGTTCGATCTTTGGCCTGCTGGGTCCGAACGGGGCGGGGAAAACCACAACGATCAAGATGCTGATTACGATGCTGCCGCCAAGCGCCGGCGTCGCTCGAGTGGCGGGTTACGACGTGCAGCGGCAGCCGGTCGAGGTGCGACGGGCGATCGGATACGTCTCTCAGATGCTTTCCGCCGATGGCGCTCTGACTGGATACGAGAACCTACTGCTTTTCGCCCGCATTTATGCGATCCCACGGCGGGAAAGAAGGGATCGAGTGTTCGATGCACTCGAATTCATGGGGCTTTCGGAGGCTGCGCATTTGCTCGTAAAGAACTACTCCGGCGGAATGATTCGCCGGCTGGAAATCGCCCAGTCGATGATGCATCGTCCGGCGGTGCTGTTTCTGGACGAGCCTACGATCGGACTCGATCCGGTGGCGCGACGAGCGGTGTGGGCGCACCTGCGCGAATTGCTAAGTCGCTTTGGCACCACGATTCTGATGACGACGCACGACATGGAGGAAGCAGAAGAGATGTGCGAATACGTTGCGATCATGCATCGCGGCCGCGCCGTGGCCACCGGTTCACCAGAAGCGCTGCGAGCCTCGGTTGGCCCCCAAGCGAGTTTGGACGATGTGTTCGTGCATTTCGTAGGGGGTCTCATCGATGAAGGCGGAAGCTATCGGGAAAGCGCCCGGATTCGGCGCACCGCTCGGCGGCTGGGCTAGGCGCGAGTTGCCCGGAGCGGTCAGGGACACTCTGGCGATTGCGGACATCGAGTTGCGCAAGCTGCGGCGAGACCCGATCGAGTTGTTCACGCGGGCGGTTCAACCGGCACTCTGGCTGCTCGTCTTCGGTCAGGTTTTCGGCAGGATCAGAGCCATTCCTACGGGAGGGATCGATTACCTTACTTTTCTCGTGCCGGGAATCCTGGCGCAAAGCGTGCTTTTCATCGCGATTTTCTACGGCATTAACGTCATTTGGGAAAAAGATCTGGGCATCGTGCAGAAGCTGCTCGTAAGCCCAGCGCCACGCACGGCTCTGGTGCTGGGCAAAGCGCTTTCGGCTGGGATTCGCGGTCTGGCACAGGGAATCATCATCTACGTCCTGGCAAGCTTAATGCGCATCCGGCTGAATTTCGCGCCGTGGCACGTTTTGGGAGTGGTGTTTTTCATCATTCTCGGCTCGGCACTCTTTTCCACCTTTTCGCTTGCCGTGGCGTGCATCGTGAGGACTCGGGAGCGATTCATGGGGATCGGCCAGGTTCTCACCATGCCCTTGTTTTTTGCGAGCAATGCCATCTATCCGCTCGCCAGCATGCCAGGGTGGGTCCGCGACCTGGCCATCGTGAATCCGCTCAGCTACCAGGTGGACGCGCTGCGATTCCTGATGGTGCAAGGCGGCCAGTCGGTGTTCGGGCTTGCGCAGGATTGCTGGGTGCTGGTCGTGGTGCTGGCGGCTTTCGTTCTGTTGACCGGGTGGCTTTATCCCAATGTTGCCGCGTGAGGCGTCGGTGCGCGCGCCGGCTACTCGGCTGAGTGAACCTGCGCAAGCGCCTGCGCGGGATAGCGCAAATAGCAACGCGCAGGTTCGGCTAAGCCGCTCCCGCACAACCATTTCCCGATATCGCTTTGGCATGAGGCATGCACCCGGCGAAGGGGTCAAGCAGGGTGCAGCGTCCGGCTTGCCCGAAACGCTGCGCGGCGCCGAACCAACGGCACTTCAGGAGAGCCAGCATGCGGCAGGCTCCCGAGACGGGCATATGGCAACAGAACGATTGCGTAAGAAGCCGAGCGATTGGCGCGTTTCTACTGTTCCTTTTTGCCGCGGCTTCTGCCAGCGCCCAGCAGATTGGTTGGCCGCGCACGATTGAATCAAACGGCCAGAGAATCGAGATCTTCCAGCCGCAGGTGCAGAGATGGAAGAATGGAAATCTGGACGCCTGCGCCGCTGTAAATCTTCCATCGCCCGAAACGAATACTCCCGTTTACGGAGTCGTTTGCTTTTCCGCGCGGACATCGGTGAACGAACAGCAGCGCGAGGTGACGCTCTACGACCTGACGGTCACCAAGGCTGAATTCCCCTCCGATGGTTTAGCCGAATCAAGCTACGCCGCAACCGCGCGCCAGTTCATCCGGCAATGGACGTTCACGACCGCGCTCGACCGGGTGCTGGCGGATCTGGCCAATACGCAAAGTCAATCGGCCGGGGGAGCGCAACTGAACTCCACACCGCCGCGGATATTCATCCGTGAAAATCCGTCGGTGCTCATTTTGATTGACGGCCAGCCCGTCTTGCGGCAGGTGCGCGGCACCAGCTTGCAGCGGGTGATCAACACGCCTGCTGTCATCGCGTTCGATAGCTCGACTGGAACGTACTATCTTCGCGGCGAAGGGTACTGGATGACCGCCAGAGCCCTGAGCGGGCCGTGGTCGCGGGCGACGAGCGTCCCTGCTTCGCTCGATGCGATTTTGGAAGGCGAATCGGCGGCTGCCCCGAGCCCGACGCCCGGAGCGGTTCCGGAAGTCATCGTCAGCACGGAGCCGGCAGAGCTCGTTCAATTCCAGGGCCGGCCGCTTTTCGCGCCGATTTCCGGGACGCAGTTGCTGTATGTGACGAACACAGACAGCGACTTCTTTCTCCAAGTGCACGACCGCCGCTACTATCTGCAGCTCTCCGGCCGTTGGTTCCGGTCCCAAAGCCTCAACGGCCCTTGGGAATTCGTACCCGGAGCACACTTGCCGCCGGATTTCGCTTTGATTCCGCCTGACCACCAAAAGGCCGGCGTGCTGGCCAGCGTTCCCGGAACCCAGCAGGCGAAAGAAGCGATCGCCGCGGCGCAGGTGCCGCAGACCGCTACGGTGAACCGGCAACAGGCCACTTTCAACGCCACCTACGATGGCGATCCGAAATTTGCGCCGATCGAAGGCACCGATCTCACCTACGCGGTGAATTCCCCGGACGACATCATCCGCTCCGGCGGCCGCTATTACGCCGTCAGCAACGGCGTCTGGTTTGTCGCCGATAGGCCTGAAGGGCCATGGGTGGTCTGCGACCAGGTTCCTCAGGAAATCTATTCGATTCCGCCATCCTCGCCGGTCTATCCGGTCACCTACGTCTACGTTTACGATTCGACGCCGCAATACGTTTATGTCGGTTACACGCCCGGGTACTTCGGCGTCTACGTTTGGGACGGCGTCGTCGTATACGGCACCGGTTATCCCTATTCTTGCTGGGCTGGACTTTACTACTACGGTTGCCCGTGGACTTGGGGCTTCGGCTTCGCCTATGCCTATTGGGGCGGCGGTTTTTACTGGCGGCCGTGGTATCACCATGGGTGGTATTGGCATCACTGGCATGGCGAGCACGCCGCACGCGGCTCCTGGGACCGGCGAATTCTCTACAATCGCTCCGCCCAGGGAGTTCCGCATGACGCCAGGATGGGAAGCCGCAGCGTTTACAATCGTTGGAATTCGAGGGCCGTCACCAGTCATCCCCCGCTCTCTCTCCGACAGCCGCCGGGCCGCGGCGCCCCCGTGCGAATTACTCCTCAGAGGCACGTGCCGGGAGCCCCTGACGTTTACGCAGGCCGCGATGGCAACGTTTACATGCATCGTTCGGACGGTTGGTATCGCCGCGACGGAGCCAAATGGGCGAGAGTTCCTTCCGCGCCGCGGTCCGCGCCAAGAACGGGAATCCACACGCCGCCTGCACGGGGCCCCTCAGGCCGACCATCGACAGCGCCTCCACCTTCCAGACCCTCGGCTCCGAGTGCGCCAAGGTCCGCTCCGCCCCGCACGGCTCCTATGCCCAGGCCCAGCGCGCCGCGTGCAGGGCCCCGGCATGGATCGCAAGCGACACTTCAGCAGCTCAACCAGCAGCGGCAAGCCCGCAGCCAAGGCCAGAACCTGGTGCGCCAGTTCCGGAGCCACCCGGCTGCGGCGGCTCGACCATCGGGAAGGCCGCGAGGATGAAAATGACCGTGGCAGCCATTCGCCAGCCGCTGCGAACGCATTCCGTCCCGCGCCGTCGGAATGCAAATCCCCGATCGGGTCACGAGGTGTAATCGACTGCGCGACACATTTGAAAGAAGGCCTCATGAAGGGGATCCTCAAGCTGGCCTACAAGCTCCTCGTCAACGACAAAGCGAAATTTACCGCTTTGCTCATCGGCATCACCTTCGCGGTCTTCCTGATGATGTTCATCACCTCGATGTTCATGGGTGTTTTGAACCATGCCTCCGCAACTGTCGTCAACGTCGGAGCTCCCGTTTGGGTGATGGATCCGTCGGTGCAGGCGATCACCAGCTCGATCGGAATGCCGAATTACGTTCTGGACGCCGTTCGAAGTATTCCGGGGGTGAAATTCGCGGTGCCACTCTATTCCGGCACCGCTCTGGTCAAGCTTCACGACGGAACCTATCAAGCCGCCAGCGTGCTCGGGCTGGACGACACCAGCCTGTACGGCCGGCCGGTGCTGACTGCGGGGAAAATCGAAAATATCTATGCCGACAATGGCTTTATCGTGGTGGACGATGCGGAATACCGAAAGCTGGAAAGCCCGCGCATAGGCACGACGTTTGAGTTGAACGACCATCGCGCCGTGATCGTCGGGGTCGCCAAGGTGACGATCTCCGGCCTTTTCGGATTGCCGACCCTGTACACGACCTACTATCGGGCCATTCAGTACATTCCCAATCCTCGCTTCACCATCTCCTACGTTCTGGTGCATCCGAAAAGCTCATCGGACATTCCGGCTATCAAGCGGCAAGTGGCCGCGCTGGGCTACATGGCGCTAACGAAGGATGAGTTCATCCGGAAAAATGCCGCGTTCTTCGTCTTCCAGACGGGTGCCGGAACCAACATCCTGATCATGACGCTGATCAGCTTCATCGTCGGGCTGTCGATTTCCGGCCAAACGTTTTACACGTTCATTCTCGAAAACCTGGAAAGATTCGGCGCGTTGAAGGCGATCGGCACGAGAAACAGGCAACTCGTGACAATGATTCTGTTCCAAGCTTCCTTCACAGCTCTCACCGGCTACGGACTCGGTGTCGGGCTGTGTACTTTGCTTGTCTACCTGGCGAAGCTGCGCCTGGCGAGTTATGCAGCCATGATTACCTATCCGAGCCTGCTGGTGTCGTTCGTGATGGTGGTCATTATCGCCGCCATTTCCAGTTACTTTGGCGTGCGCCGGGTTCTGCAAATCGAACCCTTCGACATTTTCCGAGGATGACATGCCGGGTGCCGCGATAAAGGCGAACGGGCTGGGCAAGTGGTTTGGCGAGGGCGAAGCCAAGACCATGGCGGTCCGGAATGTCGACCTTGAAGCCGGGTTCGGTGAAATGATCTACATCGTTGGCCCGTCGGGCAGCGGGAAGACCACGCTCCTGAGCGTGCTCTCCGGGATTTTGAGACCAAACGCCGGGAAAGTGGAGGTGGAAGGGATCGACATCTGGAATCTGAACGCGGATCAATTGGCCGATTTTCGGCTAAACAAAATCGGCTTTGTGTTCCAGGATTATCACCTGTTTCCGCGGCTGAACACAGCGGAAAACGTGGCCATACCACTTTTTCTACGAAAAAAGGATTGGGATGAATCCATCGGCGAAGCAACCAGGTATCTAGAGGTCGTTGGGCTTAAGGAACGAGCGAACCTCCCTCCCGTAAAACTAAGTGGCGGAGAGCAGCAACGCGTGGCCATCGCCAGGGCCATGGTCGGGCAACCCGACATTCTAATTATGGACGAGCCGACCGCTTCGCTGGATGGCGATACGGGACACGCCATTTTGAAATTCGTGCACGAGAACATTCTCCGCGCGGACCGCTGCATCATCGTCGTAACGCACGACAGCCGGATTTACGAATTTGCCAGTCGGATTCTGAAAATGGAGGACGGCCGGCTTACAGTGACACAGAACGATGCCTCCCTGCTGCAAAAAGGATGACCGATGAGGTACACACTTTTGTTTTCACTCGCATTCGCAGGCGTCCTGGCTGGCGGCGTGGCGGCATACCTTTCCAGTATCGAAAAACCCGCGCTCCCGCCCGCATTCAGTCCGGCGTCGGATCCCTACTCTGTGGGTATCTACGCGGAAGGCATCGTGGAAAGCGTGCAATCGAGCGGCGAAAACGTCAACATCTATCCAGAGGTGTCCGGAACGGTGCAAGACATTCTTGTCAGCCAGGGGCAAAACGTGCGAAAAGGCATGCCGCTGCTCTTGATTGACCCCTCCATACAGGACGCCACGACGGAGCAGCAGAAGTCGGCGGCCCAGGCGGCGCACGCTACGCTCGAGGAGTTGAGAGCTGAACCGAGAAAAGAGAATCTCGACGTGGTCCAGGCGCAGGTCGTCGCGGCGCAAGCGGCGCTGAAGACGACTCGGGACGCATACGACAAGGAAGACGCCGCCTACCAGGCCGATCCGCGATCCGTGAGCAAAAACGACGTGGACACCGCCGGAGACGCGGTCGCGTCCGCAGAGGCGAGCCTCAAGGTTGCTCAGAAGCAACTCGATCTTACAAAAGCTGGAGCCTGGTCCTACGACATCCAAAATCAGGAGCGAACGTACAAGGCTTTGGAAAAGCAGTATCTTGCTTCGAGTGCGCTACTAGCCAAATATACGCTGCGCGCTCCCGCCGACGGCGTCGTGCTCGCGATTCACACCATTGCTGGCTCCTACGTATCGCCGCAAGGCGCCTACGACAGCTATACGCAAGGGATGGATCCGGTACTGGTGGTGGGTTCGCCGCAAAAGGACCTTCAAGTGCGGTGTTACGTGGACGAGATTCTAGTTCCGCGCCTCCCTCCTCTCTCGAAGTTAAAGGCGGAAATGTCCATCCGCGGGTCGGATGTCAAAGTTCCCTTGGATTTCGTTAGAGTGGACCCATACGTTACCCCGAAGATCGAGCTTTCCGACCAAAGGCAGGAGATTGTGGACGTTCGAGTGCTGCCGATCATCTTCAAATTCCCGAAACCGAAAGACGTGAATTTGTATCCGGGTGAATTGGTCGATGTTTACATTGCGCAAAAATGACGACAGCGTGGAGCCGGCCGCGTTCCCTCCGCGTGCAGGAAAGGCGGAAAGGCTGAAATTTCCGTTTGGCCGCAGTCATAGCCGTTTCCGCAAACGGTCTCTTGGAATTTCCGTTCCGCTGATCACGTCTGTTTGGGCCCTGTTCCTTTCTGGCTGCATGGTCGGTCCGAAGTACGCCAGGCCAAGCGTTCCCACTCCTCCCGCCTATAAGGAACTCCCTGCGGCAGGCACGCCGGGCGCAGGGATATGGGAAGCGGCGCAACCCAGCGATGGCAGCGTTCGCGGGAAGTGGTGGGAGATGTTCCACGATCCCGAGTTGGACGGGTTGCAAGAAAAAGCCGCTGAATCAAATCAGAACATCGCGGCCGCAGTGGCGAGTTTTCTGGCGGCGCGGGCGCTTGTAAAACAAGCGAGGTCGCAATACTTCCCAACCGTTTCCACCAATCCGAGCATCGTCAATTCCCGCCCTTCGGCCGGGCAATTCGGCGGATTGAAGGCGGGTAGTTCCTCCGGCTCCGGGCTCACCGTTCGCTCGTATACGGATTACTCGCTGCCGTTCGATGCGTCCTGGGAGCCGGATTTTTGGGGCCGAATCCGAAGCGGCGTCAGAGCGAACGTATTCGCCACCCAAGTGAGCGCAGCCGATCTGGAAAACGTGCGGCTGACCGAGCAAGCAGAGCTCGCCGCCGATTATTACGAATTACGAGCGCAGGATTCGATGAAGGAACTTCTGGACGCCACGGTCGTCGCGTATCGGCAAACCTTCGAAATGACGCAAACTCTCTACCGCGCGGGGCTTGCCACAGATGAATCTGTGGCGCAAGCCGAGGCCCAGCTGAAGGCTGCACAGGCGCAGGACATCAATCTCGGGATCCAGCGCGCGCAATACGAACACGCGATTGCCGTTCTCACCAGCCAGCCACCTTCGAGTTTCTCGTTGGCTCCTCGGCCGCTCCAAACAAAGCCACCGTGGATTCCCGTGGGAGTTCCGGCGGAGATTCTCGAACGGCGTCCTGATATCGCCGCGGCCGAGCGGGCGATGGCCCAGGCGAACGCGCAGATTGGCGTCGCGCGCGCGGCGTATTTTCCCAATGTTCTCCTGAGCGCCAGCGGCGGATTTGGAAATTCCTCTTTCGCGAATTGGCTCACCTGGCCCAGCCGATTCTGGTCCGTCGGCCCAAGCCTGGCGGAAACCATTTTCGACGCCGGTTTGCGGAAAGCTACCGTCCTTCAGTACCGCGCTATTTACAACCAGACGGTGGCGAACTACCGGGAGACGGTTTTGACCGCGTTCCAGCAAGTCGAGGATAACCTCGCCTCTTTGAGGCTGCTTTCGGAGGATATTCAACAGCAGGACGGGGCCGTCGAAGCGGCTCGGAGAAGCCTCGAAGAAGCGACCACGCGGTACAAGGCTGGACTCGATCCGTATCTGAACGTCATCAGCGCGCAAACGATTTTGCTGAACGATCAAGAAACGGCGGTGAATTACCGCATGCAGGAGATGGTGGCGAGCGTGCAACTGATCAAAGCCCTGGGCGGCGGCTGGACCGTGAGCCAGTTACCGTCACCGCGACAAGTGGGGAACACCACGTCGAGCAGCTTGCACCCGTAGCGCTCGCAGACAGGGGTGGACATGCTGACAATCAAAAAGATTCTTCTTCCGCTCGATCTCCAGGAAGCCGCCTTGCCGCTGGCTGTTCTCCATCAGGCCGTAACTTTGGCGAGCCACTTTCAATCGGAAATTCTGCTGTTGCACGTCGTGAGACCACCCGCCTATATGGACGCCAGCGACGCTGGCCGCGAGCTCTTCGAGCGCGCCATCGGAAACGAGCAGGAAACACTGAAGATGTTGCTGGGTCCGGAGCCCGACCGCTTCGTCGTCCGGCGCATGGTGCTGCAAGGGGACCCGGCCCGCGAAATTCTGCGCGCCGCCGGTGATCGACATTGCGACCTCATCATGATGCCGACTCATGGATACAACGCGTGGGGCCGGTTCCTGTTGGGCTCGGTGACCGCCAAGGTGCTTCATCACAGCGAATGCCCGGTGTGGACGGGGGCTCATCTCGACAGCAGTGCCGAGACTTTCACCATCCGCAACGTTCTCTGCGCCGTTGATTTCAGCCCGCACAGCCCGAGGACCATACGATGGGCGCGCGACCTGGCCAGTGAATTCGGCGCCGCACTGACCCTCGCCCACGTTACGCCGGGAGTCGAAATCTACGGCCCCGGCGGGTCCTATGAGCTTCCCCAAATGAAACAGGAACTCGTGAGCTCCGCAGCGAAGCAGATGACCACAATCCAGCAGGAACTAGGCACAAACGCAGCCGCGTTCATTGGCAGCGGCGACGTTCCCAAGGTGATTCACCAAGCAGCCGCAGACACCAAGGCAGATGTGGTCGTAGTGGGATGCCGTGCGGTCAACGGCCGATTGGGAACCGCCGGTTACGGGATCATTCGCGAAGCACGCATTCCTGTCGTAAGCGTATGAAGTTCTAGACGGCGCGACCGGGGGCACAGGTTACGCCAGTTATTCAACTGACTTTTGGAAGCGCAGGATGCTGACGCCGAGTGTGAGCAGGGCGAAAGCAGCCATCACGGCCATGTTGGGCCACAAGACATCGAAGCCAGAACCTTTCAGATAAATGCTGCGCAGGATCAATACCACGTGCCGAAGCGGATTGATGTAGCTGAGATGCTGGAAAAACGGCGGCATGCTGCTGATCGGCGTGCCGAACCCGGAGAGAGTCGTCGCGGGCATGATGAAGAAGAAGGCGGTGTTTCTCGCCTGCTCCTGGGTCGCGGCGACGGTGGAGAGCAACAGGCCCGAACCGAGGGCGGCGAGCAGAAAAATCATGACGCCGGCGGCGAGCACCAGAATATGGCCGCGCAAAGGCACGCCGAACCATAAGGTGCCAACCAGCGTGAGCATCAAGGCATCGAAACAGCCGATTACGAAAAACGGGACCGTTTTGCCCAGAATGAATTCCCAGCGGCGAATCGGAGTGACCATGACCTGTTCGAGGGTACCGATTTCGCGCTCGCGCACGACCGCGAAAGCGGTCAAATTCATAATCATGATGAGCAAGAGGTTGCCGATGACGCCGGGCACGAAATACCACTGACTTTCGAGGCCTTCGTTGAACCACGGGCGAGCCACGAGATTAACCTGCGGCACAAAGGACACAAGCTTGGGAGCGATCCGCTCCAGCCGGTCCTTATGATAATCGGCGGAGAATTGAGCGCCGATTGCATTCACGTAGCCCAGCGCGACGAGCGCCGTATTCGAATTGGCGCTGTCAACGATCACTGGCACGGTCGCTCCTTGCCCATTGCGCAGCCGCTGGGCAAAGCCGGAATCGATTTCGATCGCGAGCAGGAAATCACCGCGGTCGATGCCGTCGCGAAGATCGGAAGGGCGCGCCGCCCGCTCGACCAGGTCGAAATAGCGGCTGCCGGAGAAACGCGAGATCAGTTCGCGGCTTTCCTGCGTGTTGTCGAAATCGAGCACGGCCATCCGCACGTGCTTGATCTCCATGGTGGCCGCATAGCCGAAAATCAGCATCTGGAGAAGCGGAGGGCCCCAGAGGATCCAGCGCGTATGCGGGTCGCGCAGGGTCTGGAGAAACTCCTTCGTCATCATGTGACCGATGCGCGAGAGAGCACGGCGGAATCTCATTCGAGCCTCTTGTGGAAAGCGCGGGTGGAAAGCGCGACCAGCGCCGCGGCGATGACTCCCAGCGCGATGATCTGCGGAGCCATCAGATGGAATTCCGATCCCTTCAGGAAAATGTCGCGCAGAATGGCGACGTAGTAGCGCCCAGGCAAGATCAGCGTGATCCATTGCACCACGCGCGGCATCTGGTCGATCGGGAAAATGAAGCCGGACAGAAGAAACGTGGGCAGGAACGTAACGAGCATGGCGATCTGCATGGCGCCAACCTGGGATTTGAACGTGACGGAAATGTAGTATCCGAGCGAGAGGACCACCACCAGAAATTCCACCGAGCAGACGAACAGCACGAGCCAACTGCCGTGAAACGGAACGTCGAACCACCAGACCGCGGTGATCGCGCAGACCGCCGTATCGATGATGCCGATCAGGAAATACGGCGCAAGTTTGCCGATCTGGATATCGAGCTTGCCAATCGGCGTGGAAACGAGCTGTTCCATCGTGCCGCGCTCCCACTCGCGAGCGATCGTGAGAGAGGTGAGAAAGGCGCCGACCACCGCCATCACCATGGCGACGATGCCGGGAACGAGATTCGCCATGCTTTCGAGATTTTCGTTGAACCACGTGCGCGGCTGGAACGTGACGCTCGGCTCGGCCCGGGAAATCCCGCGCCGATCGAGCCACGCGACCTGCAAAGCGGAGGAATAGCTCTGCACGATGCTTTGCGCGTAGCCCATGCCGATCGTCGCCGTGTTGCTGTCGCTCGCGTCCATCAGCAACTGCACGCTTCCCTGCCCGTCAGCGCGAAGCTTTTCCGCGAATTGCGGGGGCACCACCAGGGCAACCGAGCAGGCGCCGAAATCGATCTGCCGGACCAAGTCCGTGTAGCTATCGGCGACGCGGACGATCCTGAAGTAGTCGGTTGCCTGGAAACGCTTGAGCAGGTCCTGGCTGGTTTGCGTGGCGTCGCGGTCGTAAACGCACAGCGGCACGTGCTTCACGTCGAGGTTCACCGCGTAGCCGTAGATGAGGAGCTGAATCAAGGGCATGAGAATGACGATCATCAGACTGCGCGGGTCGCGCACGATCTGGATCATCTCCTTGCGGGCCATCGCGAGGATGCGGCGCCAGCTCACGCGGTCTCCTCCCGAGGCTGCTCCCTCGATGCGGTGAGCGACACGAAGACGTCTTCGAGGCTGGGCGGGATCTGCCCGACGCGAGTGACCTGCACCTGGCGAGAGCCGAGCAGACGCGGGATTTCGACAATCGCCGCCTGAGCGTCACTCACCACCACGTGCAGGCTGCTGCCGAAAACCGCCGCATCCAAAATGCCCGGGGCGCCCTCGAGAGCAGCGAGCGCCGGTCCGAGCGGCCGGCAGTCCACCTGCACGAGCTCTCCTCTCATGTGCCGACTCTTGAGTTCAGAGGGAGTGCCCAACGCGACGATGCGGCCGCGATCCAGCAGAACGAGGCGATTGCAGTATTCGGCTTCGTCCATATAGTGCGTGGTGACGAACACCGTGATTCCTTCGCCCACCATCTGGTGAATCAATTCCCAGAATTGGCGGCGCGAGACGGGATCGACGCCGGACGTCGGCTCATCCAGGAAAACGATCGGAGGACGATGGAGCACCGCGCAGCCGAGCGCCAGGCGCTGCTTCCAACCGACCGGCAGCGAGCCGGTGAGGTGTCTTTCGCGGCCTTCGAGACCCGCCATGCGCAGGATCCAGGCCGTGCGCTCGGCCAGATCTTTCGCCGGAACACTGTAAAGTCCGGCAAAAAACCGGAGATTCTCGGAAACGCGCAGATCGTTGTAGAGGGAAAATTTCTGGGACATGTAGCCGATCCGTTCGCGCACGGCTTCGGGACTTGCCACAACGTCGATGCCCGCCACGCGCGCGCGGCCGGCACTCGGCTTGAGCAAACCGCACAGGATGCGGATCGTGGTGGACTTGCCGGAACCATTGGGACCGAGAAAGCCGAAAATCTCACCGTGATGAACCTCGAAGCTGACGTCATCGACAGCGACGAAGGAATCGAAGCGTTTCGTCAAATGTTCGACGACCACCGAGGATTCGTTCCGGTTCATCGGCTTCGCTCCTGCGAGGAGCCCGCAGGTTGACCCTCGACAGCCGAAACGAACAGATCCTCGATGCTCGCGGCCACCGGTTCGATGGAATCGTAGGAAAGCCCGGCCTCGTCAAGCAGCGCGAGGACTCCGGCCAATCGCGCATTTGCGTCGTCCACGTAGAGGTGCACGTGGTCGCCCACCAGCAGCGAGCCGCGAATCACGGGAGCTTTGGCGAGCGATTCCCTGATTCGCGCGGGATCCGCCGAACGAATCTCCAGCACGCCGCCGCGGAATCGCTTCTTCAGTTCCTCGGGACGGTCGCAAAAGAGCATGCGGCCCCGATACAACAGGCCCACACGATGGCAGCGCTCGGCTTCGTCCAGGTAAGAAGTCGAAGTCAGGATGCAAACTCCTTCGGCCACCAGCGAGTAAAGAATGGCCCAGAAATCACGGCGCGAAATGGGATCCACGCCATTGGTGGGCTCGTCGAGCAGGATGACGCGCGGCGTGTGAATCAGGGCGCAGACGAGACCGAGTTTTTGCTTCATGCCGCCGGAGAGGTTTCCGGCCAGCCGGCGGCGGAATTGGGCAAGGCCAGCCGCGGCGAGCAGATCGGTCGCACGCTGCTCGCGCGCCTTGCGGCTCATGCCGAAGATATCCGCATAGAAGCCGATGTTTTCGTCAACTGTTAAATCGTCGTAGAGGCCGAACCGCTGCGGCATGTAACTGAGATCGTGTTTGGCGCCTTCGGGATCGCGAGCGATATCGTGGCCGGCCACCTGGGCCGAGCCGGAATCGGGCGCCATCACGCCGGCGAGGATGCGCAGAGTCGTTGTCTTTCCCGCTCCATCGGGGCCGACCAATCCCAAAATCTCACCCGGGTACACATCGAAGCTGAGGCCGGCGACGGCGCGCACCGCTGCGAAGGATTTGCTCAGCTCGGAAACCACGATTGCGGCATCGGAAGAATTCATGGCGCCCCTGCTATTTCAGCGGGATGTAGACGTCGGCGGGCATTCCCGGCTTGAGTTCGAAATTCGCGTTGTCGACATCCACTTTCACGCGGTAGACGAGAGTCACACGCTCTTTTTCGGTCTGAACGCTTTTGGGCGTGAATTCCGCTTCCGAGGAAATGAAGGAGATTCGGCCGTGATACCGCTTGCCCGGATACGTATCGGTTTGGACGGCGACTTCCTGGCCCCAATGCACGCGGCCAAGATCGGTTTCCGGCACGTAGACGCGAACCCAGATGTGCTCAATATCGGCGAGCGTGATAATCGGCGCGCCCGGCTGAACCACTTCGCCCAATTCCGCTTGCCTCACCAGAATGACGCCACTGAATGGAGCGCGCAGAACGGTATAGCTGAGAAGGACGCGCGCGAGATTGAGCGCTTGCTGTGCCTGATGAACGTTCGCTCGATCGACGGCGAGTTCCTCTTTGCGAGTGCCTTCCAGCAGTTCGCTATAGGATTGTTTGGCGCGGTCGTAAGCGGCCTGGGCCCTGGTCGCGGCGGTTGCGGCCTGATCTCGTACCTGGGCTGCGATTTCGTCTTTTTCATAGAGGGCCTGGTAGCGCGCCAAATCCTGTTTTTTCTGGGCGAGATCGGCCTGCGCGTCGAGCGCCGCGAGGCGCCCGGCCTCGATATCCTGCGCGCGGAAACCGGCGAGGCCCAGGTCGAGTTGGCGCTGGCGAACCTTGACCGTGGCAACGTCCGTCTCGACCTGTTGGCGGTAATCGGCGTCGTCGAGCCACGCGATCAGGTCGCCGGCCTTCAGCACCTGGCCTTCCTCGACGGGAAGAGCGGCCACGCGGCCGGCGACTTTGAAACCGACCAGGCTTTCATGCGCTTCGATATTTCCGGAAAGCTTCATGAATTGAGCCTGTGCAGCCCTTCGCCGCGCCGACTCGCGGTAGAAGTACACTGCTGCCGCAGCCAGCGCTGCCACCATCAGGAGCCAGAACGCTCGCTTCATTGCTGTTCGACCCTCTCAGCCAACCCTCCGGCGCGTACCCTCATTGCTCGCCAAGATACTTGCGGTAATCCGCTTCGGAGACGCCAAGCGCGCGGGCCAGAGCCATCGCCGCATCGGCATGCTGCGCCAGCGCGACGATGCGATCGTCCTGCGCCCGCGCCAGAGCATCCTGCGCGGTAATGACCTCGATGTTGTCGGTGACGCCGTTGCGGAAACGGTCCTCAGCTAGAGTCAACTCGCGCTTGGCCAGTTTCACAGCGGCTTCCGTGACGCTTACCTGCTGTTCGGTGGACTCGAGATCGAGCGCGGCCTTGCGCAATTCCTGTTCGATGCCGAAAGCCAGGTCGTGAATCTGGTCATCGAGCTGGCGCAATTGGCTATTGAGCTCCACGCGCTCACCGGTGCGGTCGCGATCGAAGAGCGAAATCGAGAGCGTGGCTTGAATTTCGCCGATTCCCGGCATCTCGCCGAAATTGCGACCGAGCGCTCCGTAGTCGCCTTTGAGCGTAAGCGTGGGCAAATCGCGCGCGTGCGAAGCCTGGAGCTGCTGAAGCAGCGCCTGGCGCTGCGTTTCCAAAGCACGATAATCCATCCGCGCGGCAAGCGCCTGGGGCACAAGTTGACCAACGACTGGAAGCGGGACGTGATGGAATTCGAGGCGCTCGGAAAGGGTGAGCGGCGTGCCCGGCCGCAAACCGAGGAAACGCGCCAGTACCAGAAGCGAAGTCTGATAGCCGTCTTGCGCGACGAGGAGGGTTTGGCGGTCGCGCGCCAGTTGCACTTGCGCTCGCACCACGTCCACCCCGGTCGCCAAGCCGTTCGCGTGCTGATCTGCGGCCAGCGTCTCCAGCCTTTGCGAAGTTTCGACGCGCGACTGGGCTGCCTGGACTTCAGCCTCGGCGGATTCACTCTGCAAGTAGAGGCCGACAGCCTGGCGCACCACCAAATCTCTTTGGTCTTCGTAATCGTATTCGGAAACTTGCTTCTGCTTCTGGCTGGCCTTCCAGTTGTGATACGCCTGCCGGTCGACGATCGGCATGCCCGCGGAGAATCCGAAGTCGTAGTAGGAAAATGGGCCGACGACGACAGGCAAGCCCGGCAGGGAGATCCCGGTGACGCGCAAATTGCTGTTTTTCCGGACGGCGAAGGAATCACCGTTCACGTGCGGCAGAAGAACGGCTTGCCGGCGCTCGGCCGAGCCTTGTGCTTGCTCGATCCGCGCGGAGGCGAGGAGAACGCCGAGGTTGCTCCTGAGCGCGAGGGTAACGGCGTCCTGAATCGTGAGCGGGCGCGGCGCTGGCTGCTGCGCGCGGCAGGGAGCCTCGAATCCGATTTCGGAAACCAGCAACAGCACAAATGCGAGCCACTTGCTCCTCATTATCGTTCTCCACGCGAGTTCATTTCCGCGTTTCGCCATCCTCCCTCGCTCGCGTTTTCCGCAGACCCGCGATCAAGAGCTCCAGATAGGCATCGAGGTAGCCATCAAGATCGAAAGGCTTTGGATCGCTGAGAACCAGCATCCAGACGGCCGCGAGGACCGCGGGAGCGGCCAGAATCTGCGGGAATTCCGCGACTTTCCTTTTTTCGAATTCGCCCGCTGCGCTGCCTTTTTCGATGACGCTGCGTATCGCGGCCGTTCCTGGCTCGATGATTTCCCGCCGGTAGACGCTCGCGAGGCGCGGAAATTTGCCGCTTTCGGCGACGAGCAGGCGCAGGATGCCGCGTGCATTTTCGTTTTTCGCCATCGCCGCAAATTGCCGCGTCAAGAGTTCGCGAAGCAGTTCCTCAGCCGATACCGGAACTCCCTTCCGGCGCGCGCAGAATTTTTCGAGGAGCGACTGAATGCGGTCGCGCACGACGGCGCGAAACAGCACTTCCTTGTTTTTAAAGTGGAGATAGATCGTTCCCTTGGCAATTTGCGCGCGCCGAGCCACGTCGTCGAGGCGAGCGGCTTCGTAGCCTTTCGCGGCGAATTCCTCGAATGCAGAGCTCAGGATTTGCCGGCGGCGCTCGGATGTTCTCGTTCGGCCGGCCACGTGCCGAGCGCGCCCTATAGGTTTTGCCGAAACTGTCAGACCCATGGGTCGGCACCTCACCAGAAACTGACCGGTCAGTCAGTCAACATCAACGGCAAGCGGGATGCCACGACCCAAGTGATTCGGGATCAACGGGCTCGAGCGGCCAACTTGGCCAAAGTCGGTTGGCGAGGGGGAAAAGACGCCATGCGGCGGGTCAAAAAACGCGACCGCATGCCCAAGGGCCGGACGCCATTCGCCCGAATTCAACGAGGCTTTAGAATTCGGCCGCTGTGCTGTCCAAGCTCTTGCCCGCGCTGACCAGAGCGAAGCTCAGCCCCGCTCCGGCGGTCACGAGCGCGGCAACGTCCAGCGCGCGTTCCCAGCCGAAATGCGTGGCGATGTAGGCGGTGAGAATTGGCGAAAGCCAGCCGCCGAGATTTCCCGCCGTGTTCATCAAGCCGGAAAGCGACCCGGCAAATTCCTGCGTCAGATCGATGCACGCCGCCCAATATGATGTTGCCGCGAACATGTTGCATCCGCTCGCGCCCGCGAGCAGAAGAATGGCTGCGACGCTGCTCGACGACCGGCTGCCAAACCATAAGAGCGCGGCCGAAAGGAACATCCCCAGCCAGACCGCGGCGCGGCGGCCGTTCGTCTTGCCGAGCCGCTTCGAGGCAAAATCCGAAAATGCGCCGCCGAAAGGCGCAAGCAATGCAATCGAAAGATACGGCAGCATGCCCCAGATGCCGCCTTCGCTGACTGTCAGGCCGCGCACGCGCACCAGATAGATGAAAAACCATGTGTAATAAAAATAGATCGGATAGCCCTGACAGAAATAGCCAATCAGAAGGCCCCACACGGACCGATCGCTCAGCAGTTTCTTCCATGGCGCGTTTGCGGGCGCCTCGCGCATCTTCGGCGTTCTGCTGCGCGCTCTTTCAAGCAGGCGAAGCTCCTCCGCGTTGACTTTGGGATGCTCTTCGGGAGTATCACGGACGTAGGCAAACCAGAGCGCGGCAAATACAACTCCGATTGCGCCCGAAATGTAAAAGGATGAGCGCCATCCCCATCGCTGCATGATCCATGCGATCAGGGGAGGGGTCACCGCTCCGCCGAGGCCGATTCCCAGAATGCTGAAGCTCGTTCCCAGGCCGCGCGCGTTCGAGCCGATCCAGTTCGAAACGATTTTATTGTTGGTTGGCGAACACGCCGCTTCTCCTACTCCCACCAGAAACCGCACGACCATAAACGATGCCGCCACTCCCAGCCACGCGGCTATCGGCAAGCGTGGTGCCAGTCCCGTGAGCATGGTGAACGCCGACCACCACAGAATTGCCAGCGCCAGCACCTTGCGCGAGCCGAACCGATCCCCGGCCCAGCCGCCCGGCACCTGCATCAACGCATAGCCGAGCAGAAACGCGCTGAAAATCCAGCCCATCGTCTCGGTGCCGAAATGCAGTTCGGTTTGGATGTAATGGCCGGCGATGCTCAGATTGACGCGATCGAGATAGGTGAGCCCGGTGGCAAGCATCACCAAAGTGAGGACGTTCCAGCGGACGCGGGTGGCGCGGACGGATGAGCCGGCGCCGCTTTGGCGCTTTCCTGCGCCGGGGCCGAACGCCGTTTCGCTTTCGCTCTCGGATTTCGCGGCCAATTCTCCCCCGCTGCGACCCGCATAAACGTACCGCCGCGGCCTTCGGCTGACAACTGCGCACATGTGAATTTCTTAGCAGGCGAATCGGGCAAACGCGGGCGAGCAGTTACGGAAGCGCGAAAAGCCTGGGAAGGAAGCGGACGGCGATGCCGAGGAGGGTGGCGAGCGCGAAAGAATAAGCGGCGGCGAGCGCGGTGAGTTTCTTGCCGATTTCGCGCGCCATGGCGGCGAGAGTGGCGAGGCAGGGGATGTAGAACGTCAGGAAAACGGTGAAGGTGAGAATCTGCGTGGAAGTGAGCACCGAATGGATATTCGTGGTGCCGAGCGCCTGCACCAGCATGACCATCGAGAGTTCCTTGCGCAATACGCCGAAAATGAGCGTGACGCCGACCGCGGCCGGCAGACCGAGCAAGGACATCAACGGGGAAAGCCCGGAGTTGATGTAACGGTCGGCATGCCAAAATTCAGCCAGGCCGAGGATGCCGCTGCCCAGGATGAGGAGCGGCCAGCTGACCACGACGAATTCGCGCAGGCGGAGCCAGACCTTGCGCGAGGTCATGCGCAGCGAGGGCCACTGATAGCGCGGAACCTCGAGAATCATGCCGATGCTCACCTCGGGCCACAGGCGGGCCAGCAACCAGCCGGAGAAAAACACCACGA
>JAKASX010000156.1 GCA_021818865.1 Acidobacteriota bacterium | reverse complement strand
TCAGCTTCGGCGATTATTTCAAGCGCGAAGCGATCGGCTACGCCTGGGAACTGGTGACGCGCGTCTGGAACCTGCCGCCCGACCACCTGTATTTCACCGTGCACATTTCCGACGACGAAGCCTTCGCCCTGTGGCGCGAAATTGCCGGCGCGGCTCCGGAACGCATCGCCCGGTTCGACGAGGATAATTTCTGGGCGATGGGCGACACCGGCCCGTGCGGTCCCTGTTCGGAACTCTTCTACGATTTCGGGCCTCGCGCGAGCGAGCAAGGCCACGCCGATTGCCGCTTCCCCTGCGATTGCGGCCGCTACGTCGAAATCTGGAATCTGGTGTTCATGCAGTTCAATCGCGACGCGAGCGGCACAATGACGCCGCTGCCGAAGCCGTCCGTGGATACCGGCGCGGGCCTGGAACGAGTGGCCGCGGTGCTACAAGGGAAATTGAGCAATTTCGAAACCGATCTGCTGCGGCCGATCGTCGACGCGGCGAGCGAACTCTCGGGCAAGCCCTATGGCGAATCGGAAGAAACGAGCGTTTCGCTCCGCATCCTGGCCGATCACAGCCGCGCGGCGACGTTCCTCGTCGCGGACGGCGTTTTGCCCTCGAATGAAGGGCGCGGCTACGTTTTGCGGAAAATCATTCGCCGCGCGATCGATCACGGGCGCCGGCTGGGCCTCGACGAGCCGTTTCTCTACCGGCTGGCAGGCGACGTGGCGGAATTGATGAAGGAGCCGTATCCGGAAGTGGAGCAGGGGATCGCGCGCGTGGCAACTGTGCTGCGCGAGGAGGAGGAAAAATACGCGCGGCTGGTGGTGCCGGCGCTGCGCTCGCTCGAAAAGCGATTGCAGGACCAGTCCGAGGCCGGCGGCCGCACGCAGATCTTCGGAACCGATCTTTTCTACGCCTACGATACGCTCGGCCTGCGGCCGGATTACGTGCTCGACATCGCCGGGCAGCGCGGCTGGGCCGTCGCCGCCGATGCCGAGCAGGAATTCGACGCGGAACTTGAAAAGCAGCGCGAGCGGGCGAAAGCCTCGTGGAAAGGCGTGGCGAAGGAAGCGGCGCATCCGATCTACGCCAAGCTGGCGGAAACCTACCGCACCGAGCCGGACTTTTATTTCGGCACGACGGCGAAGGACTGCAAAATTCTGGCGCTCGTCACCAAGCGCGGACTCGCCGACAGCGTCGAGCCGGGCACGGAATGCGAAGCGGTGCTCGACCGCACGTCCATTTACGCCGAAGCGGGCGGCCAGATCGCCGACGTTGGCGCATTTTACGGCAGCGAGCACGAGCGGCCGTTGGCGGAAGTGCGCGGCGCGTATTATCCGGTTTCCGGTATCGTCGCGCACCGCATCGTCGCACGCGAGCCGCTATCCGTCGGCGACCGTGTGGCAACGGTGGCGGACGCGGCGCGGCGCGAAAGCACTCGGCGCAATCACACCGCGACGCACCTGCTCCACGCGGCGCTGCGCAACGTTCTGGGCACGCACGTAAAGCAGGCCGGCTCGCTGGTGGCTCCCGATCACCTGCGATTCGACTTTTCGCATTTCGCTCCGCTCGACCCGGAAGAGCGCGCGGAAATCGAGCAACAGGTGAACGAGGAAATTCTGAAGAACCTCGAGCTGAGCACCGACATCATCACGCTTGACGACGCGCTGCGGTCGGGCGCGCTGGCCTTTTTTGGCGAGAAATACCCGGAACAGAACGTCAGGGTGGTCACTATCGCCGATCCGGCGGCCGAGCGCGGCTCTTACAGCAAGGAACTCTGCGGCGGCACGCACGTTCGCCGCACGGGCGACATCGGCGTCTTCAAAATCCTGGCCGAGCAATCCGTCGCGGCCGGCGTACGGCGCGTGGAAGCCATCACGGGCGAAGCAGCCATCGCCAATTATCGGAGCGTTCTTCGCGCGCTCGAAGCGGCAGCCGAGCGGCTGGGCGTTCCCGCCGGCGAAGTGGTCGGGGCCATCGAGCGACTGGAGCAGAATTCGCGGCAACTCGAACGGCAACTGGAAACGCTGAAAAAGAAAGCGGCCCGATCGCGAGTTTCGGAACTCCTCGAGCAGACCCGCACGGTAAAAGACGTGCGCGTGATTGCGGCGAACCTGGCCGACGCCGACCGCGCCACCATGCGCGAGGTCGCCGACGCACTGCGGCAGAAACTCGGCAGCGGGGTCGTGGTTTTGGGCAGCGCCGAGGACGGCAAAGTAGCTCTGGTTGCGGCAGTTACCAAAGACCTCACCAGTAAGCTCCACGCAGGCAAGATCGTACAGTCTCTGGCGCGCCAACTCGGCGGCAGCGGAGGCGGCCGGCCGGACCTGGCCGAGGCTGGCGGAAAAGACACAGGCGGCCTCGAAAAGGCCCTCGACCAGGTGTATGAGCTGGTCGGCCAGATGCTATAATTCGGCTGCCAGAAACCTATCGCGGGATCTCAGTACGACCTCTCGGTCCCAATAGGGACCCCTCCTTCCTGAACGTGGCAAGTCTGCCTTCCCTCGAGGCACGGATGGGGCGAAAGACCATCTCGATTGGACTGGCAAGCGCGCTAGTGGCGCTCGCCGTGCCGGCCAGTGCGCAAATCGTCGCCTATCACAACCGCCGTGGAAACCTCGTCTATACGAATCTGGATGCGCCGAATGGAGCCGGCCCGAGCAAGGGCGCGGACAGCCGCGTGGTTTTCCGCCTGAGGTCGACCGCGGCAAGCCGTTTCACGCCGCTCATTCGCCGCGTGGCCGCGCGAGACCATCTGGATCCGCGCCTGGTGCAAGCCGTCATCCGCATCGAATCGGATGGGAACCCCGGAGCGGTTTCGAGCAAGGGAGCTGCGGGGCTGATGCAGCTGATTCCGGGGACGGCGCGCAGGTTTGGCGTCGCGAACGTGTTCGATCCGAGGGAAAACGTGCGCGGCGGTGCGGCGTATCTGCGTGAATTGCTCCATCGCTACGCGGGAAATTTGCGAGACGCGCTGGCGGCGTACTACGCGGGTGAAGGCGCGGTCGCCCGCGCGGGAGAAGCGCCGCCCTCCGACGCCAACGGATACGTGCGGCGCGTGCTGAGCACGTATTTCAAAACGAAGCCGGTGGAATCAGCAACGGCCGCGGCGGCCGAGCCCGCGAATTCCATTTACGCCGCGTGCAACCGGCAAGGCCAGGTGGTTTACACCAACCAATGAAAACGAGACTAATTTCCGGAATTCGATGGATCGCCCTGATCGTTCCGCTCGCGGCGGCGATGTCGCTCCATGCGGCGCCTGGCCCGAGCGCGGCGAATCAGGCTGCGGCGCGGCGGCAATTCGCGTATGCACAGGGGCTGAAAACCAAGCTCGAAAAGAAACTCGGCGGCATGCGCACGGTACCGGACTACAACAAGGTGATTCAAGCGTATCGCCGCGTGGGTTTGCTCACGGCGTCTCGAAGGCTCGTGGCGCCGTCGCTGATGGAAATCGCACGGCTCTACCGGCAAATGGGGCATCTGTTCCACCAGGAATATTTCCAAAAAGCGGTGGATACCTACCTATATTTGGTGCGGGAATATCCGCGTTCCCGCTACGCTCCCATAGCCATTTACGCCATGGCCAATCTGGAGCAGGGACGGCTGGAAAATCCGGCGCTCGCAAGAAAATACCTGGAAACGCTGATCGCCCAGTACGCTTCGTCCGATCAGGCGGATGCCGCGCGGCTCACGCTCGCCGCGCATCCGCATCTGGGCAAGTCGGCTGCCAGTGCGACGGCTTCGGAAACCGCCCCGTCCAGACGCGGGACTGAACAAGTGGCGGGGGAGGAAAATCAGGCGCGGCGAATTTCCGCGCCGGGCGGTACGGCGGGCGAGCTGGCATCGGCCGCTCGCGCGCTCGCGCCGGTCACGGTTTCCATCCACGGCGGCGAAGCGAGCCCGCGCCTGGCGGTCGTACGCCGCGTCTTCACCGAGGAAACGCTCCGTTCAACGACCATCGTCATTTGGCTTAGCGGCCCGGTGAAGTATCGTTCGGCGGCGATCGCGCATCCCGAGCGCGTGTTTTTCGACCTCTCGCGCGCGTATCTGGTACATCCGCACGGGGAAACATTGATGCCGCATTCGCGGCTGGTTCACGCGGTGCGCGTGGCGCAAAACGAGCCGAGCGTGGTGCGCGTGGTGCTCGACGTCGGCCAAGGCGCCGGGTATTCCGCTTCCCTGCTCCGCAATCCGTACCGTTTGGTGATCCGCGTGGGGCTGCTCGACGGCTCGCCGCCGGGAGCGGCGCTCAACGGCGTTCCGTCCCGTGGAAATCTGACGCCGGCGCAACCACTGCCCAGCGGCCACACGTCGTTGGTGCGCGCGCTGGGACTCAAGATTGACCGCATCGTCATCGATCCCGGCCACGGTGGATTCGATACCGGCACCATCGGCCCGAACGGCCTCGAGGAGAAAACTATCGCTCTCGATATCGCGCTGCGGCTCGGCCGGCTGATCAAGAAACGCCTGCCCGGCACGCAGGTGATCTACACGCGGGATAGCGACGTCTTCGTACCGCTTGAAGAACGCACGCAGATCGCCAACAAAGAAAAAGCCGACCTATTCATCTCGATTCATGCTAATTCCAGCTCGGATCGTTCCGCGCGGGGAGTGGCCGTCTATTACCTGAATTTCACGACGTCGCCCAGCGCGCTCGCCGTGGCGGCGCGGGAAAACGCGCTGGCGCAGGAACCGGTGCACAAGCTGCAAACGCTGCTGCAGAAAATTTCGCTCAACGACAAAATCGAGGAATCGCGCGATTTCGCCGCGGACGTCGACCATTCGCTCTACGACGA
>JAKASX010000051.1 GCA_021818865.1 Acidobacteriota bacterium | reverse complement strand
AATATTTCTGGGGCTACAACCTGTTGGCGAATCCGCTCAATCCGCAGCCGACTGGCACCAATCAGACCTTGGCCGTCACCACGGCGCCTCACCTGATGGACCTGAGCCACCGGATGAGCGATTTCCAACTGACGCTGCTGCCTCAGTCGAGCGTGCGTTTCCGGCTCGGCTACGCGCACAGCCTTGAAGAGGGTCCTTCCTACACCACGACCGGAGCGACCGTGGGCGCCGAGCAGGAGCCTGGCGCGGCGGCGCTGCTCTTCCAAGGCTACAAAACGACGAACGATTTGTACCACGCTGGCGTGGACTTCAGCCTGTTGCCGCGTACGACGTTCAGCTACGATCAGTACGTTAATCACTACAAGCAGGACACGCAGTGGTACGACGCCAACCTTGGCTATCAGCTTGCGAACGGAGATCCGGTTGATCTGGGTCTGGTGTTCAGCACGCTGGGCGTTACTCCGTGCATCAGCAATAGCAGCACCACGCCGCCTACGGCGAACCCCACTTGCCAGGGAAACCTCTACTACGACCGCGGCGGGCGGCCGCGCGGCACCACGCCGACCGAACGCTTCAGCTTCCAGTCCACCTACTTCCACAACCTGAATATGACTGGAGCGATCAGCTACAGCTCCGGCGATGAACTGGTGAACGACCTTTACGACAAGTGGGCTGGATTGAACACCCGGACTGCCTCCGCCGGGGCCGACGCCACGGCGGCGACGAAAGCCAATCGGATCATCGTCAACGGAAACTGGGACGCGGTCTATCAGGTGACTGGCAAATTCCGGGTGATGGACAGCTTCAGCCTGAACGATTTCCAGATTCCGGGAATCGACAATTTCGGTGTGATCAATTTCTACTCGCAGCTCAATTCCAGCGGCAATCCGACGATGGCTTTGCCCCCGGGCGAGTTCAATTCCACCGATTGTCCTCCGCCGTACACTGCCTCTACATGCCCGCAACACAATTCTTCGAGCGGGCCGGACTTGGCGACCGGATACAACAGCACGTTCCTCGGCCAGGATTTCCGGTCGAATACGTTTATGCTGGCCTACGATTTCACGCCGAAGGTCGGCGCGCGCCTCGGCTATCGCTACACGAAGCGCAGGATCACCGATTTCGCCGCGACCTATTACACGGCGGAAACCTTCTTCCCTGGCGGGAACATTGGCACCGCTGCAGCCCCCATTACGGGTCCCGCGACGGCAGCCCGTGGCGATTGCGCGCTTCCGAAAGGCGGCACATTCCCAGCCGATTTGCCGGCCGATTGCACGCTGGAGCCTGACGGCTCGGTGGTATTCACCGGGCTGGAGGCGGGAAGCGACACCTCGCACAATCTGGCGGCCGATATCAACGGCAACGCGGCGCTGGCAGGGCTGTGGGTGCGGCCGACGAGCAATTTCCGCACGAGCTTCGATATCGAACTTTCCTCGTTCGATCAGTCCTTCGCGCGAATCACGCCCCGCCTGTTGCGCCATTACCAGATCAACTCGGTGTATACGCCGGTCCATTGGGCCGAAATCACCGGCGCGGTCGACATCACGGACAGCAGCAACGACGTGATCGAGGTGCAGAATAAGGATCACAATCGCAGCTACAGCCTCACGACCATCTTCACGCCGGTGAATGAATTCTCGTTCGACCTCTCGTACAACTACAGCGACATCTATACACAGGCCTTGGTCTGTTACACGCTTGTTAGCGGCGGCCCGCAGCCGGCGGGCACTCCCCCATGCCCGATCGTGGGCTCGCCCGTGACGGCCGGAGCGATCACGACGTATTCGAGCAAGACGAACTTCGCCAGCGCCGACATGATTGTCAAGCCGGTGAAGCAAGTGACGTTCACGCTGGGCTATGCGGGAAGTTTCGTGAAGGGAACGCCGTCCTGGTTCAACCCGCTGAGCACCTACTCGGTTAACTTCCTCAATCCGCTGACGCCCTACGGCCCGCTCCGGTTCAACTACCAAACGCCTTACGTGACGTTGAACTGGATCATCTACAAAGGGCTCTCGTATAACATCGGCTGGAACTACTACGGGTATAACACCCGCGGAAATAACAATCCCGTTGGCCTGGCACCCCTTGGGACGCAGGATTTCAACGGCAACAATATGACCGTCGCGGTCAAGTACAGCTTCTGAATGGAGCGGTCAGCTCTTCCACGCCGCGACAGAGAGGAGGGGCCGTTGGTAAGTACCGATGGCCCCTCGCAACGAGTTACCGCCGGGGTTGCGCCTTCTCCCCCACGCCTACTTGGCCACCCCGGCGGGCCCCTTTTTCGGTGGTTTCGGCGTCCTCCCGCACGATTTCCCGCGCTAGTCTCCCCGCTCTCCGCTTGTCGCTATCGCCCGCCCGCAAGGCGCGGCTCAAGCAGTGAAACGCAAGGCACGAGAAGCAACAGGGAAGGATCGCCGGCCGGCGCTTGCCGCCTGGCGGCGTAAGCGGCGCTCATCGCGGCCTTTGGGCCGATGCGAACGCAAAATTCCTGAGGGCCTCCGCCAGATTCGGGCGGGGGAAAGGCAGCGGAAAGTTGGGAGAGTTGCTGGCGCGGCGTTGCCCGGCCGATGGGGATCATCCGGCTGACGTCAGGACCTCGCCGCGCGGCGACTCAAGGATTTGATTCCTATGCGGCTACTTCTTCCCCGACTTGCCGAGTTCGCGGATGTACGCGACCACGTCCTCGACCTGCTTGGCGTTCAGACTCTTCACCGCCGGCATTTTCCCAACGCCGTCCGTGATGTCTTTCTTCAACTGAGCGTTGCTCTTCGCCTGCACGGCCTTCGAGCCCAGCGGGAGCATTTTCACGTGCATCATTTTCTCTATCGCTGGATTGCCCTCGCCGTTCATTCCGTGGCAGCCTTTGCAGCTCTGGTTGTAAACGGCCAGACCGTCCTTCGCGTTCCCCGGTGGCACGGCCCAGGCAAAACTCGCCGCTCCCAGAACGAGTGCGGCAGCGCACAGCACTTTGTGTTTCATAGTCTCCTCCCATGATTTTGCTGCAGTCGCATTTGGCTCGAAGCTTCCGGCACGATGGCCGGCAGCTTCCCTTCTGCATGAAGGCGCATAAGAATCCGCGCCACGAACGGCCAAGCGAGCGCCGCGCGAGCACGGACCATAGAGGACTCTCCTTTGGGAGCGAGGCTTCTTATGCGATGATAGCAGGAAAAGACGATGCGATTCCACGCTGGGTGGCGTCTGAAAGCGGTTTTGCCGGTAGCGCTGGTGCTGCTCGCGGGTCTCGCCATTTTCGAGGTCGTCACGCTCGAACTGGAGGCCCCGCAGCGGGTGCAATTGCTTGCGGTCGCGGCCGGAGGTGCGCTGGCGATTTGCGCGGTGCTGCTGGTTGCGCTGGCGGTGTTGATCCAGCGTCCGCTGGTGGAATTGAGCCGCCGGATGGAGGAGGTTCGCGCCGGCGACCTGTACGCGCACGTGTCGTTTTCGCAACGCGACGACGATATCGGACGGCTGGGGCGCGACTTCAACGATATGGTGCGCCAGCTGCGCGAAGGGCGCGACGAACTCCAGCGGATTCACCAGACGCAGATGTCGCGCGCCGAGCACCTGGCCACGCTCGGCGAACTCGCCGCCGGCCTTGCTCACGAAGTCCGCAATCCGCTGGCGGGAATCGCCGGCGCGGTGGATATCCTCGCGCGCGAACTGCCCGCTTCCAGCCCGAGCCGCGGGATCGTCGGCGACGTGCAGCAGGAGGTGCGCCGCATTCAAAGTACGCTCAACGAGCTGCTCGAATACGCGCGTCCGAAGCCCTTCGATATCCGGCCGGCGGATTTGAACGCCACCGTCGAACAGACGGTGAATCTGGCGCGCCAGCAAATCACCACGCGTCCGATCGATCTGCTCTTCCGCCCCGGCGACTTGCCTCCCGTTTCCCACGACCGGCTGCAGATGCAGCGGCTGATCCTGAATCTTTTGCTCAACGCGTTTCAGGCCATCGACGACAAGGGCGAAGTTTCCGTCGAAACGATCGCCGATGGCGAATTCGCCCGCGTGCGCGTCCGCGATACCGGACGCGGGATCGCTCCCGAAGCGCTCGCGAATATTTTCCGTCCTTTTTTCACCACCAAACGCCAGGGCACCGGGCTCGGTCTTTCGCTTTCCCGGCGCATCGCAGAACAGCACGGCGGCGCGATCGAAGTGCGCAGCGCCCCTGGCGAGGGAAGCGAGTTCGTGGTGCGGCTGCCACTGGCGGCGCCCGAACTCCAGACGGCAGGAGTGAACCGACATGGTCAAAATGAAAGTTCTTATCGTCGATGACGAACGGCTGGTCCGCTGGAGTTTGCGGCAGAAATTCGAGGAGTGGGGTTACACCGTTTTCGAGGCGGAAAACGGAGCGCAAGCCCTCGAACAGGCGACGGCGGAGGCGCCCGACGTCGTCTTGCTCGACGTCCGTTTGCCCGATATCAGCGGTCTGGAAGTGCTCGAAAAACTCGCCGCGGCCAGCGAACCGAGCGCCGTCGTCATGATGACCGGCGACCCGCAGCTCGACGACATCAAGGCGGCCATTCGCATGGGCGCCTACGATTTCATCGACAAGCCGCTCGATTTTGACGAGCTTTCCGTCACCATCCAGAACGCCCTCGAGGCCCGGCGCCTGCGCGGCGAGGTGGAATCGCTGCGCGGCGAGGTGCGCCGCCAGGTCGGTTCGTTCGAGGTGGTCGGGGCCTCGAAGAAAACCACCGAGCTGATGCGCTTCGTCCGCAAGGTGGCTTCGAGCGAGGCTTCCACCATCCTCGTGCAGGGCGAGAGCGGCACCGGCAAGGATCTGATCGCCAAAGTGCTCCACTACGAAAGCTCGCGCCACGAGGGTCCGCTCGTCGCCATTAACTGCTCGGCGATTCCCGAAACGCTGATCGAGGCCGAGCTGTTCGGCCACGAAAAGGGCGCCTTTACCGATGCCAAGGCAATGAAGCGCGGCCTGTTCGAAATCGCCGACAGCGGCACGCTGTTTCTCGACGAAATCGGCGAACTCTCGCCCTTCCTGCAAGCCAAGCTGCTGCGCGTGCTTGAGGATCAGCAGATCCGCCGCGTCGGGGGCATCCGCGATATTCAGGTGGACGTCCGCGTGGTCGCCGCGTCCAACCGCGACCTGGAAAAGGCCGTTCGCGATGGCAGCTTCCGCCAGGACCTCTATTACCGGCTGGCCGTGATTTCCATCTACATCCCGCCGCTGCGGGAGCGGAAAGAAGACATCCTGCCGCTGGTGGATTTCTTCATCCAGGATTACAACCGCAAATTCCGGAAATCGGTTCGCGGCATCAACGAGGAAACGCGGCGGCTGCTGCTTGCCTACGACTGGCCGGGAAACGTTCGCGAACTGCGCAACGCCATCGAGCGGGCAATGATCCTCGAGGACGAAGCCCTGCTTCGTCCCAACTATCTGCCATTCGCCGTCACGCAGCCCCATGCGGGCCTCACCGCGTTCGAGCGGGCTTCCTCGCCCGCCGGAGGCCAGGCGCTGCCTGGCGGACGCCGTCTGCCCGCGCTCACGATTCCCGAAGGGGGCACGTCGCTTGAGGAGATCGAGCGCTCGATGGTGGTTCTGGCGCTCGAACAGGCCCATGGCAATCAGACGCAAGCCTCGCGCCTGCTCGATATCAGCCGCGACGCCCTTCGCTACAAGATGAAGAAATTCGGCCTGATCCATGGCGAAGAAGCCGAGGAAGCCGTTTCCTAGCGGCGAGCGCGACTCGGGCCGGCTCTTCGTCACGCTTCCCTGGATGGCCTTTCTTTTGCTGCGTCTGCGCTCGGGGCTCCTCCAACTCGAGCCCTATGGTGAACTTGCGCACCCCCAGCGTCGAAAGACGCAACTCCAAGGTCGCTCCAGCGCCATTTCCCCACGCTACACAAAACTAATTTCTTGATCGCAAGAGACTTGCGTAACTCATGGCTTTGGAAAATGGCGTGCATCCCTGAAAGGCAGGTTGTGAGGGTATCGGAAAGCGACCAGTGGGACGGTCAAAAGGGTAGTTGAGCTAGGGGAAAGGTCTGGGAAGCGGCCTTCTCCATCGCTTGACTTCTCCAGGCTTCGGTCGGGAGCGAGCCGAAGCCGCCGGACGCCGCTAACCGACCCTCGGCGGCGGCTGAGCGTGACCTTGAATGAGCGCCGGCAGCTCTCGGCGCGCCGGCCTTTAGGCCGGAATCAAGTCGCGCCTCCAGCCGCCGCCTTTTTTGTCATTTCAGGGAATCCCATTCCGCAGGCGTCAATCGAGCGCATCACTCGGCACCGCACACAGCAGCGGCTTGGCTCGTCTCTCTATGGCCGGCTTTGGCTTGGCGCTCTCTGGAGATCCAGATGGAACGTGCAGGGATCCTTGCCCCGCACAAAGCCCATCGCATGCGCCAGGCGAAGCATCGGCGTGTTATCGAGCTGCGTTGTGCCCCAGACGCGGCTCAAGCCCAGCCGCCTCGCTTCGTCCAGAATGGCGCGCAACAGTTTCTCGCCGATTCCCTGTCCGCGGTGATCCTGGTGCACAAACACGGCGACCTCGCCGGCTCCGTTTTCCGGACAAAGCACGCCATGGCCTGCGATCTCACTGCCGGCAAAGGCGACGAAACTCGGGTAGCCGGCCAGCCGGTCGAGCCATTCGCCGACGTTTGCATTTGGGGGCAATCCGAGCGACGCCGGGCGTGGCTGGAAGGTCTGGTACATGTCCAGGAGCGCGTCGCGATCCTCGATTATTGCGCGCCGCACCACGGTTTCCACGGCCGTTCTTGCTTCCCCTGGCGACCTCATATTGCGTACCGCCCGAGCGGCGCGTCTTCTGCGGCCGCGTGCCGCGCCACTCGGCGGGCCAGTGCCTGGCATTTCAGTTGGAGCTCCACCGACGCTTCTCCCCGGTCGAGCGCTCGATGCATCTCTTCCATTTCCCGAAGCAGATCGGCCAGTTCGCGGAGCAGATCGGCGTGCTCCATCTTCAATTCATAAGCAAACGCGGTGATTCCCTCGTCGTGATCGGGCAGCGAATGCCAGTCCATCAGTTCTCGCGGAGCCAAGTGCAGCGCCAGATGGTGGCGAAGCTGCTCGGTCGCTTCCCGCAGGCCGGCGATCGCTTCGAGCCATTCACGTTCCGCCCTCCAATTGCGCATGCCTTCGGCGGCCAGTTCGAAGCGCTGCAGAATATCAATCGTCAGCATTCGGGGATTTACCGGCGTGCTCAGATCGTCGCTCATGCCTTCCTCCCCGCCATGATTTGTTGCATTCCCGCTGCCAACGCAGGAGTCTGCGGGTTCGCGGCGGATTGCGATGAGGGCATGCGACTTAGTGGCCGGGTCGGATGCCTTCCAGCTGATGCGTCGCAACGGCTTGTGCTGCCCGGCGCAGATTCGTGCGCCAAGTGGCGCAGAAAAGGCGTCCCTCAGACTGGGCTTTCTCCTAACGTATAGTTCCACAAGGCGTTAGTAGCCTTGGCAGTGGCAAAGGAAGTGCACACTGCATGGTTCCAGGAACTGCGAGGGCAGCTGACATGAAGAACGAGGAGAAGGCGCCGATGTCCACGCCTGCGGAACTCACGCCAGTCGAAACACCCGGTCGGGTGGAGATCAGCAACATCGTTGTCGCCACTGACTTCTCTCCTGCTTCCGAACGCGCGCTTGATTACGCCCTGGCCATCGCACGCCGCTACGATTCGCACGTCTACATCGTCCACGCGATTCGCCCCGACCTCTACACGCTCAGGCCGCCCGAAGCCGCCGGCGGCATGATCGAACTCGTTCGCCAGTCGGCCGAACAGGAGATGGCCGCTTTGCTGGTTTCCGGCCGCTTGCGCCAGGTGCCGCATCAGGTGGTGATCGAGGAAGGCGATGTCTGGAAAGTGGTTTCCGAACTCGCATCGCTGCACGACGCCGACCTGATCGTTCTCGGCACGCACGGGCGCACCGGTTTCGAAAAAATGTTCCTCGGTTCCGTGGCCGAGCGCGTGTTCCGCCTTTCCCAACGGCCGGTGCTGACAGTGGGACCGGCGGTCGCGAAACAGGCCCCGGCGGAAGTTGAGCTCAAGCACATCGTCTTCGCCACCGATTTCTCGCCTAATTCGCGCCGCGCGGTGCCCTACGCGCTTTCTCTCGCTCAGGAGCACCAAGCCGCGCTTACGCTGCTGCACGTGGTGGAAACGCCGGAAGAGCTCTCGCCCGAAACGCTCGCCCATCTGCGCCAGTTCTTCACCGAGCGCCTGGAAAGCATGCTTCCGCCCGGCTCCGATCTGTGGTGCTATCCGGAATTCATCGTCAGTTTCGGTTCGCCGGTCGAGCGCATTCTCGAAACCTGTCAGTCCGTCGAGGCCGATCTGCTCGTGCTCGGCATCCGCGGCGGCGGCACGGCCATCGGCCATCTGCCCCAGGTCCGCGCCTATCAACTGGTCTGCCAGACCACTTGCCCTGTGCTCACCGTCCGCGGCTGACCGAGGCGAAACTGGCCTTCTAGCGCAGCTCGCGGCTTCACGCCTTTCCATACGGTCGCTTGTTCTGTCGAGTCACGCTCCAGTCCAGGCCAGTGACGCTTACAGAAAGTCGCCTGTGCCGTTCCTTGACACTTATTCGACTGAGTGCCATAAGAAATGGCAGGGGTCCTTCTCTCCTATTTCAAGGCAGGCGAGTTTTCGCCAGGCGTGATTTCCGGCCGGCGAGGGATTTGTGTCGCCGGGCCTTGGCTCGCCTTAGAGTTTCTTTCGGCGGTCCGAGGGCTCTTCACGCGGCGTTCGGCGCCGGTTGACAGCCGAGCCGCGGCGCAGTCTCCCCTTCCCAGGAAGAACACTGTGAAACTTCGCAAAGCCCGGGGAATCGCCGGACTGGACATCGGATCGAGCGCGGTGAAAGCCGTCGAATTGCGCGCCGCCAAGAACGGATACGAACTGGCCTCGCTTGGCCTCGAGCCGCTTGGCCCCGAAACGCCGGCCGAAAATGGCTTGCCCGGTCAGAACGCGGTCGCCGCAGCCATCGAGCGGCTTTTCACCGAGCAGGCAATTGGTGCCTCCGACATCGTCACCTCGGTTTCTGGCAGCGCCGTCATCGTCAAGCAGGTGGCCGCGCCACCGCTGGACGATCTGGCGCTCGGCGAATGGGTGCGCGGCGTCGCGGCCCAGCACGTTCCCTTCGAGCCCGGCGACGTGGATTTGAGCTACCAGTTGCTCGACGCCGAGGAAGGCCCGGCCGGACGGCCGCTGCTGCTCGTAGCCGCGAAAAAGGAAGTGGTGCGCGAACAAAGCGACCTGATCCGGCGAGCCGGGCGCAATCCGGTGGTGATGGACGTGGACGCATTCGCCCTGGCCAATTGTTACGAGGTGAATTACGCGCCGAAGCCGGAGAGCACCGTGGCGCTGGTGAATCTCGGCGACCGTTTCACGAACGTCGTGGTGCTGCGCGGCGTGCTGCCGCTTTTCACGCGCGACATCTCCGTCGGCGGGCGCCAGTTCACCGAAGCGATTGCCCGCGAATTCGGGCTCGATCCCGCCGAAGCTGAGCGCGTGAAGCGCGGCGAAAGCCAAGCCGCGCCGCCCGAGCCGCTGTCGCAATTGCTGCAATCGTTCCTCGAACTCGCCGTCGTCGAAATCCAGCGCACGCTCGACTTTTGCCGCGCTTCGGGAGGCAGCGGCGTCGAGCGGCTGCTACTCTCCGGCGGCAGCTCGCGCGTTCCGCATCTGGCCGAACTGCTCGCCGACGAACTCGGGATTCCCGTGGAGGAAAATGATCCGTTTCGCGCTGTGGCGATTCCCGCCGAGCGATTCGATGAGGGCCGCGTCCGCGAACTCGCGCCGCAATTCAACGTCAGCGTGGGCCTCGCGCTCAGGAGTTTCGATCCCGCATGATTCGCATCAACCTGATTTCGGAAGCGCTGCCCGAGGCGCACCGCGAGCCGGTGCGCCTCGAGGCGCTGGGTCGAGGGGCGATGCTTGCTGCGTGTTTCGTGCTGGCGCTGGGCTGGCTGGGTTTCGACTATTTCCGCACCGAGCATTCTCTAGCCACCGCCAGGTACCAGGTCGCGCTTCAACAGGTGCAACTCGCGCGCCTGCGGCAGTTGCAGGAGCAGGTGACCACGTTCGAACGCCAAAAAGTGGCAATCGACCAGCACATCGACGTGATCGCCAAGCTCGAATCGGACCGTCAGTCGAGCCAGCGCCTGCTCGGCTCGATCGCCACCACCGTCAATCGAACGCCGATGCTCTGGCTCACCGGCTTTACGCGCAAGGGAGGCGATCTGACGATCGAGGGTCGCGCCGCCTCGATTGATGCCGTCGCCGATTTCATCGGCCGGCTTCGCCAGAGCGGCGAGTTCGCGCGCGTGCGGATGAAATCCACCGATCAGCAACCGAATAGCAGCGTTCCCACCTTCGCCTTCACTCTCACCGCCGACTATCGGGCGAACGTCATTGCGGCAAAGCCAGTGGGCGGAGGCTAGTCGAGTGAACCTGAAACTTTCTTTCCAGGATCTCGCGTGGCAATGGCAACTGGGCGTCGCGCTGGCCCTCGCCGCAGCAATTCTCGCCGCGGGCGAACTGGCTCCGGCGCCGTTTCCGATTGCCGCCGCTCGGCAGCAGCTCGAATCCCTGCGCGAACAAAACGTCCAGAACGAGCGCCAGCTCGCCAGCCTGCGCAGCTTCGAGCTGCGCCACGCGGCGCTGGTTTCGGCCATCGCCACCAGCCGTGCGCAGCTCACCCTGCTTCGCGAGGCGCTGCCGCGCAAGCAGCAACTCGGCCGGTTCCTGCTGGAACTGCAGCACGCCGCAAATTCTTCCCGCGTCTCGATTCGCTCGGTTTCGGCGCAGCCGGTCGTCGCCCGCGACGATCATTACGAAATGCCTTTCGCAGTCGCGCTCGACGGCCCGTATTTTGGCGTCGAAAATTTTTTCCATCGCCTTTCGCTCCTGCGGCGCATCGTCAATGTCGCCGACCTGGAAATCAAAGGTCTGCGGCGGCCCGGGAAATATCCCACCCCTCCCGATGCCACGGTGACTGCCAACCTCACCGTGGTCACCTATTTCCAGCGTCATCCGCCGGCGCCGGTGCGAAAGCCGGGCCAGCGTCCGGCGCCCGGCCGGCCGGTCGCGCCCAGGTAGGGAATCGCCAGCCGATGCGCACACGAACCCTGCGGAAACCATTCGCCATCGCCAGTTGGTTGCTGATTGCGGCGCTCGCCGTCGCGCCGTCTCTTTTCGCCACGCCTCGGCGCAGGCAGCCGAAGCACCCTCGCACGCGCGCGCCGAAGGAAACGCCGTCGCCCCGCGCTCGCCCGGCGCACGCCGCTCCCGCGCCCGCCGAGCGCGATCCCTTCGCACCGCTCGTTTCCGATGCGCCGGCCGATAAGCCGCTGGTGTTTCGCCCGCGCGGCAAGCCCGGCCTCGTGATCGCGGAACTCACCGTGGAAGGCACCGTTCTGGGACCGCATGGCGCCGTCGCGGTGGTTTCGAGTCCCGCGGGTCACGTCTATTTCCTGCACGCGGGCGACCGTCTGTTCGATGGAACGGTCAAGAGCATCGGCCGTCGCGGCGTGGTTTTCATCGAGCGCGAACGCGACGCTTTCGGCCGCGTGTTCGTGTGGCGGGTGAGCAAGCCCGTGGAAGCTTCCGGAGGAATGAAACCATGAACGTGGGTCGCTGCGTGAAATCGAGAATCGGATGGCCAACGCTGATCGCCGCGGCCGTTGCGGCCTGCGCCGCGGGACTGCCCGTGCGGTCCACGCTGGATCTGCGCGCGCGCGTTGGTCCGGGCGCCACGCGGCTCGTGCTGAGCGCTCCCGGGCCGCTTGACTACGCGGTTGCCCATCCGCGCTTCGACCTGTACGTGGTGAATTTGACGGGTGCCGGCGCGCGTGCCGCGTCCGACGCGCGGATGCTCACGGGCGGCGTGGTGTCGAGCTACCGCTTGCGGCCGTTGCCCCGAAAGGCCGCGGGAGCCGAACTCGACGTATTGCTCGCCCAGCCCGCGCATTTGACCGTCCGCCGCGAAACTGCGAATTCACTGCTCCTGATTTTCACCGCGGCGGCAGCGAAAAATTCAGCGCCGATTCCTGCCGCGCCGCCCATCTCTTCGGTGCCATTGCCCTCGCCATCGCAACAGGCAGCTTCGGCGCCCTCACCGCGGGAACCGATCGCGGGAACCACGCCCGAACCCGCGCTTCAGCAGGAATTTTCCCCGGAGGAGGCGGCGCTCGGCGAAGAAACCGGTTCGCAGCGCTTTCATGGCAAGCCGATTTCCGTGGATTTCAAGGACGTGGACCTGAAGGATTTCTTCCGCTTGATTCACGAAATCAGCGGACTGAACGTGGTGGTGGATCCCGACGTGCGGGGCACGCTGACGATCGTGCTCGACCGCGTGCCGTGGGACCAGGCGCTCGATATCGTGCTGCGCGACAACGGCCTCGCCAGCGAACTGCAAGGCAACGTGCTTCGCATCGCCACGCGCACCACGCTGCGCGAGGAAGCCGAGCAAAAACGCGAACTCGCCAAGGCGGAAGAGCAGGCCGCGCCGATGGTCACCGTCACGCGCACGCTCAGCTACGCCAAAGCGGTCGCTCTGCGCCCGACGCTCAAGCAGTTCCTTTCGCCCCGCGGCGAAATCCTGGCCGATTCGCGCTCCAATACGCTCATCATTCGCGACATTCCCTCGGTGCTGCCCACGATCGATCGCTTGATTGCCAAGCTTGACCGGCGCTCGCCGCAGGTGGAAATCGAGGCGCGCGTGGTCGAGGCGACGCGCGCCTTCGCCCGCGAAATCGGCACGCAATTCGGCTTCGCCACAGCCGGCGGCAACGGGAAAAACGTGATCGGAGGCAATCCCGGCGTTGGTTCAAGCCCGATCGTTCGCGACATTTTGCCTCCGCCTCCGCTCGTTTCCAATGGCCCAAACGCGCTGATTCCGGGCGTCACCGGTTCGGCCATTCCGCTGAACGCGAATCTGGGCGCGTCGGCGCCCACCAGCGGCATCCTGTTCGCGCACACCGAGCCGAATCTTTCGGTGGATCTGTTGATTTCCGCCGCGGAAACCAAGGGCATCGGCCGGCTGCTCTCGCAACCGAAACTCATCACGCAGAACAACGAAAAAGCCACCGTCCAGCAGGGCACGAAGATTCCAGTGCAGACCGTGGTGAACAACACGATTTCCGTGCAATTCGTGAACGCGGTGCTGCAACTCGAAGTGACGCCGCAAATCACCGCCGACGGCAACGTCTTCATGAACGTCCACGTGGAAAATACCGCGATCGATCAGGGCATTCCGCGCATCCTGGGCATTCCCGCGCTCGATACGCAGTCGGAAAATACCAGCGTGCTGGTGAACGACGGCGGAACGGTGGTGATCGGCGGAATCATTGTCTCTTCGCGCCAGACGAATATCTCCCAGGTGCCGCTTTTCGGCAGCATTCCTGTGATCGGCCACCTCTTCAAGCACACCGCGATCAGCACCCAGACGCAGGAGCTTCTTTTCTTTCTCACCCCGCGCATCCTTCCCGGCTGAAATCGCGGCCCGGGGCGCGGCCCCGACACAGCTTGACCCGCCGCGCCAAATTCAGCCACACTCGGCTGGCCGTTCTCAAATCTCGGAGCCGGGTCAACGATGAGCCAGACCGATCGGAAACAAAGGCTGCGGCGTCTGCGCGAAGCCATGGCGGAAGCGCGGGTGGGCGCGTTTTGGGTTTCGCATGCGCCGAACGTCTTTTATCTTTCGGGATTTACCGGCGATGCCGGCGGATTGCTGGTCGAACCCTCCCGCGCGACCTTGCTCACCGATTCGCGCTTCACCACGCAGGCGCACGAGGAACTGGCCGGCGCGCGCATCGGCGTGAAAATCGTCAAAGGACCCCTCGCGGCCGCCGCGACGGCTGAACTCCGCAGCCGGCGGTTCCGCGGCAGCGCAGCGTTTGAAGGGGCTCGGGTCAGCGTGGCCGATGCCGCTCGCTTGCGCAAGGGCGCGACCAGCCGAATCCGCTGGCGCGGCGTGGAAGGATGGGTGGAACGCCTGCGGCGCGTGAAGGACGCCGGGGAAATCGACTGCATGCGACAGGCGGCCCAACTGGCGAGCGAAGTTCTCACCGAGGTGGTCGCGCTGCTCAAGCCTGGCGTGCGGGAATGCGACGTGGCAGCCGAAATCGAGTTCCGGATGCGCCGGCGCGGCGCCAGCGGACCATCCTTCGAAACGATTGTCGCCTCGGGACCGCGCGGGGCCTTGCCCCACGCCCACGCGACCACAAAACCGCTCAGCCGGAACGAGTTGGTGGTGATAGACATGGGTGCTATACTCCGCCATTACTGTTCCGACCTGACCCGCACAGTCTTTCTGGGTCGGGCGCCGGCGCGGGTTCGGCGCTGGTACCGCGCGGTAAAGGAAGCACAGGAGGCGGCTTGTCAGGTCTTGCGGCCTGACGCCCGGGCCGAGGAGGCTGATCTGGCCGCCAGAGAGGTGCTTCGGGGCTACGGCCTCGAGAGGGCCTTTATCCATAGCACCGGCCACGGGTTGGGACTCGAAGTCCACGAAGAACCCCGCCTGGGCCGGGGCCAGAAGTCCCCGCTCGGACCATCGAGCATGGTGACGATCGAACCGGGTGTTTACCTGGAAGGGGTGGGCGGCATTCGCGTCGAAGACGACGTTCTGGTGCTTCCCAGCGGCCCCCAATTACTGACCGACGCGCCGCGTGAGTTTCTGGAGTTGTGAATGGCCGCAAAGAAAAAGAATGGTGATCCGGCTCTTCCGGAGCGGGATTGGACGGAAGTCGAACGCGTCCTCAAATTGATGGAGCGGCACGGGCTGGAGGAATTTGAATTTTCCGATGGCGCGTTCCACGTGCGGCTGAAAAAGGCATCTGCCGGTTCTTCCGGCGTTTTTGCCGCACCGGCCGCCGCGCCCGTGGCCGAGATTCCGCGCCCGGCTCCCGCTGCGGCGCCTGCGCCGGCGGCCGAGCCGGCTCCCTCCGCGACCGAGCCTGCCGAGCCGGTGCACATCGTGAAGTCGCCGATCGTCGGCACGTATTACGGAGCGCCGAGCCCCGGCGCGCCACCATTCGCCCGCGTGGGCGACCAGATTTCGAGCGGCCAGGTGCTCTGCATCATCGAAGCGATGAAATTGATGAACGAGATCGAATCGGACGTCGCCGGCCAAATCACGCGCATCTTCTTGGAAAACGGCCAGCCGGTGGAATACGGCGAGCCGCTCTTCGCCATCCGGCCGAGCGGCCCGGCGCGGCCGGCCTGAAGCGGGATGTTTCGCAAAATCCTCATCGCGAATCGCGGTGAAATCGCCCTCCGCATCCTGCACGCCGCGAAGGAACTGGGCATCCGCACCGTCGCGGTCTTTTCCGAGGCCGATCGCCACGCGCTGCACGTGCGATTCGCCGACGAAGCGGTCTGCATCGGCCCGCCGCGTTCCACCGAAAGCTACCTGAATATCCCCGCCGTGATCAGCGCCGCGGAAATCACCAACGTCGACGCCATCCATCCCGGCTACGGCTTCCTTTCCGAAAACGCCAATTTCGCCGAGGTCTGCGAAGCTTCCCGCATCCGCTTCATCGGGCCTTCGTCGGAGATGGTCCGGCTGATGGGCGAAAAGGACCAAGCGCGGCGGAAAGTCGCGGAAGCGGGACTTCCCATCATTCCCGGCTCCGACGGTGCGGTGCCCGACGAGGAATCGGCGCGCCGCGTGGCCGGCGAAATCGGCTATCCGGTGATGATCAAGGCCGTCGAAGGCGGCGGCGGACGCGGCATGCGGATGGTTTCGAGCCCCGACGACCTTTTGACCGCTTACCGCACCGCGCGCAACGAAGCCGAGCAGGCGTTCGGCAGCCCGGACGTCTACATCGAGCGCCTGATCGAGCATCCTCGGCACATCGAATTTCAGGTGCTCGGCGACAATACCGGCCGCGTGATCCATCTGGGCGAGCGGGAATGCAGCATCCAGCGCCGCCACCAGAAGCTGATCGAGGAATCGGCCTCGCCCGCGCTCGATCCCGGAACGCGCGAAAGCCTGGGCGCCCGCGTGGTCGAAGCGCTCCAGAAGATCGGCTACACCAACGCCGGCACGGTGGAATTCCTGCGCGACGCCAAGGGCGAGCTTTACTTCATCGAAATGAACACCCGCTTGCAGGTGGAGCACCCGGTCACCGAGATGCGCACCGGCGTGGACATGGTGAAAGCGCAGATCCTGATCGCCGCCGGCGTTCCTCTTTCCCAGATCATCGAGCAGGTGGAATTCCGCGGCCATAGCATCGAATGCCGGATCAACGCCGAGGATCCGGAAACGTTCCGGCCGTCGCCCGGCCGCATCACCGCGTTTCATCCGCCAGGTGGTCCCGGTGTGCGCGTGGACACCGCTGCCTACGCGGACTCAACGATTCCTCCCTATTACGATTCGCTGATCGCCAAGCTGATCACGCATGGGCGCGACCGCGCCGAAGCCATCGCGCGAATGCGCCGCGCCCTGGAGCTTTTCGTGATCGAAGGCATTCGCACCACGATCCCGCTGCACCGGCGGATTCTCGCCGACCCCGATTTTGTTGCGGGGCGCTTCGACACCGGATTCCTCGACCATCTGCTCACCGCTCCTTCGGAGTAACCCGATGGCCGCGCGTTTTCCCGGCCTCTACGTGATTTTGGACGCCACCCTCTGCGGCGGTTCCGCGGTGGAACTGGCGGAACGTTTGGCATCATCCGGCGCCGAGCTGCTCCAATATCGCGATAAGCACGCTTCTTCGCGCCATCTCTACGAGACTTCGCTCGCACTCGCGCGCCAGCTCGAAACTTTTTCCTTGCGGTTCGTCGTGAACGACCGCGCCGATATCGCCGCGCTCGTCGGCGCCAGCGGCGTGCACGTGGGCCAGGAGGATTTGCCGGTCGCCGCGGCGCGCTCGATCGTCGGGCCCGGTTGCTGGGTTGGCTGCTCCACGCACACGCTCGAGCAGGTGCGCCAGGCGGACTCGACGGACGCTGATTACATCGCTTTCGGTCCGATTTTTCCCACCAGCACAAAAGCCGCTCCCGATCCCGTGGTGGGAATCGAAGGCCTTCGCCAAGCGCGCGCGCTCACACACAAGCCGCTGGTGGCGATTGGCGGCATCCGGCTGGATCGCGCCGAAGAGGTCTGGCGCGCCGGCGCTGATTCGCTGGCGGTTGCCGGCGATGTGCTCTCCGCGGCCGATCCTGCCGCGCGTGTTCGCGCCTATCGCGAACTCGAAGCCCGCGTTTTTCCGACCCGGTCTTAGGTTCTCGGCGGCCGCCCAGGCGCGTCTTTGCGGCGGGCATGGGTTACGTAGAGGCGCATCCGGGTACAATCGTGTAAGATTCCGGCACATTCGTGCTGGTTCGGGAACGCCGCCGGGGCGGCAGGCAACGGCATGACGAAGATGAGAATCATCCGGGCACTTTGGCGCCGCGCGTCGCTGCTGGATCGCGCGGCGACGCTGCTGATTCTGCTCTATCTTGCCGCGAAGGTCGCCGAGGTGTTCGGATGGCAGCCGACTTCGGGCGTGCTTTCCACTGTGCTCGGCCTGCTCACGCTCTTCGCTTTCGCCTCTGTCATTTTCCTTCTGGTGCGCTCGCGCCACTGGATTGCAACGCGCTTGCTCTGGCGATTGCGGAATCGCCTCATTTTGGCCTACATCTTCGTCGCCTTGGTTCCGGTGATCCTGCTTCTGACACTGGGAGGGATTCTGCTCTATCTCGGCGACGTCGAAGTGGCTGCTCATCTCCTGCACGACGATTTTCACACGCGCATGGAGCAGGTTTCGGCGGCCAGCCAGCAGGCGCTGGCGTTGGCGCGCGTCATCGCAAGGCCGAAGACCACTCTGGAGGCGCTCGATCGAGCCGCACCGATTCTGGCCATTACGAAAACGGACGAAGATTTGCTGCCCGACCTCAGAATCACGTTTTCCGCCGGCGCGCCGACGACGCGCGTGCCGGTGTCGGAGACGGGACCGGCGGAACTGGTGGAACGGGAAGGAACGCTGGCAATCGAAGCGGCATCCGTGGGGCGATTGCCCGATGGAAGGTGGGTCGAAGCCGACGCGCGGCTGCCGGTCACGCCGCACCTGCTTGACCACCTGTCGCCGGAACTTGGACAGCTGACCGTGGGTGCAGGCGCGCTGAGCGTGGGCGGGAGCGTACAGGCGCCTGCCAATCCGCAACGGCCGGCGGAGGCGCGCGGTTCGCTCTCCATTTCCACGCGCACCCGAACGCTGCCGCCGCCGGCGAATCCGTTCGATATCGCCATCGTGGGCATGACGACGTTCGACGCCGTGCGTATCGCGAAACCCGAAGCGGCGCCGCAACCCAAATCGCTTTTGGTGTTGTTTTCGTTTCGCTCGTCGGCGATGTCGAAGCGGATTCAGGGGTCGCTGGGAGAGTACCAATCCTTCTACCTGGTTTTGCTGGCTATCGTGGCGGGTCTGTTCGTGGTGATGTTTCTGCTGGCCTCGATTGTCGGATTCGTGCTCGCGCGGACGATCACGCGGACGGTGGCATTGCTCGACGAAGGTACGCGACACGTGAAGGCCGGCGATTTTTCGCACCGCATTTCCATCCCGCGGCGCGACCAACTGGGCGCGCTCGCCGAATCCTTCAATTCGATGACCAGTTCGATCGAGTCTCTGCTCGAAGAGCAGCGCCAGCGCCAGCGCCTCGAAAATGAGCTGACGATCGCACGCGAGGTGCAATCACAGCTCTTTCCCCGGTCGTTGCCCGCGTTGCCGGGGCTCGATCTGGGCGCGGTATGCCGGGCGGCGCGGGTGGTCAGCGGCGATTATTACGATTGCCTCCAGCTCGATTCGCGCCGCGTGGCGGTCGCCATCGCCGATATCAGCGGCAAAGGCATTTCCGCTGCGCTGCTGATGGCCAGCTTGAATTCCGCGCTGCGGAATCTGGTGGTTTCCGACGGCTTCGCCGGAGCCGATCCATCCGAGCCGGGAGCGACGGCGCCGGGCGACACCGCGCCGGCTTCGCGGTTTCACAGCACGGCGGCCCTGGCCGCAAGCCTGAATCGCTACCTGCTGCTCAATACGTCCGACGACCGCTACGCCACGTTCTTTTTCGCCATCTACGACACCGCCTCGCGCCGGCTCGACTACACCAACGCCGGCCATCTTCCGCCCTTTTTCATCAATGGCGACCGCGTCGAAAAACTCGACCGCGGCGGTCCGGTCCTTGGCCTGCTCGACGGCTGCGTCTACGAACAGGCGACGATTCACGTCGAGCCCGGCAGCCTGCTCGTCGCCTATAGCGACGGCATCACCGAGCCCGAGGACTCCTACGGCGAGGAATTTGGCCCCGATCGCCTGGTGGCGGAAATTTTGCGCCGTCGCAACGAGCGTCCCGAGCGGCTTTGCCTGGACATCCTCGAAGCCGTCAAAACCTGGTGCGCCCCGGCCGAGCCGTTCGACGACCAGACGGTTCTTGTCGCGCGAATGGACTGAGCGGGTTCGCGCGTCGCCGCCCTTTGGATCTCTCGGCGCAAGCTCTTGCGCCCTTCGGCTTCGCCATTCGCTATACTGGCCTCGATGAAAGCCGTTACCGCCGCGCGCATGCGCGAAATCGACCGCCTGACCACCGACCGCTACGGCGTGCCGAGCCTCGACCTGATGGAACACGCGGGCCGCGGCGTGGCCGAATGGATCGCCGGCCGCCATGCCCAGCTCGAAAGTCTCCGCATCGTCATCCTGTGCGGCAAAGGCAATAACGGCGGCGACGGTTTCGTCGTGGCGCGGCATCTGGCGCTCGCCGGAGCGAACCCATCCCTGCACCTTTTCGCTTCACCGGAAGAAGTAAAGGGCGACGCCGGCGAAAACCTGCGCCGCTGGAGCGAATTCGGCAGCGTGAACCTCGTGACAACGCCGGACGCGCTCGATTCGATACGGACGGAAATCGCCGCGGCCGACGTTTTGGTGGACGCGCTGCTCGGCACCGGTCTCACAGGCGCGGTGAAGGGACTGTTCGCGCAGGCGATTGACGATGTGAATCGCCTGGCGCGGCATGCCGAAATCGTTTCCGTGGACATTCCCTCCGGCATGTCTTCCGACGAATTCGTTTCCGCCGGCCCGGTGATTCGCGCGGATGCCACCATCACGTTCACCGCGCCGAAAATCGGCCAACTCCTGCCGCCCAACGCCGATTGCGTGGGCCGGCTCATCATTCACGAAATCGGTTCGCCGCGCGAACTGTGGGAAGACGATCCCTCGCTCACGCTGCACTGGCTCGATCCGGGCGAATTCCTCGATTTGCCGCTGCGCCGCGCTCCCAGCACGCACAAAGGCACCTACGGCCACGCGCTCATCGTGGCCGGTTCGTGGGGAAAAGCGGGCGCCGCGGCGCTGGCGGGACTGGGAGCGTTGCGTTCGGGCACGGGACTGGTCACTGTCGCGACGCCGGCTCCCGCGCTGGCGACGGTGGCGCAATTCGCTCCCGAGTTGATGACCGAGCCGCTCGATGCCACGCCCGAAGGCACGGCGGCCACGCGGACCATCGAATCCGGCCGTTGGCGCGAACTCCTCGGAGGGAAAACAGCGGTCGCCATCGGTCCCGGTCTCACGACGAATCCCGAAACGTCCCGATTGGTTCAGCAGATGGTGGCCGATTGCCCGCTGCCGCTGATTCTGGATGCGGATGGGCTCAATGCGTTTGACGCGAATCCCGCCGCGCTCAAGCGCCACGCCGGGCCGCTCGCGGTGACCCCGCATCCCGGCGAAATGGGCCGGCTCACCGGCCAAACCGCGGCGCAAGTGCAATCGCGGCGGCTCGAAACCGCGCTCGAAATGGCACGCGCATGGAACGCTCATGTGGTGCTGAAGGGTTTTCGCACCATCGTCGCCACGCCCGATGGCCGCGCCTTCGTCAATTCCACCGGAAATCCCGGAATGGCCACCGGCGGCACCGGCGACGTGCTCACAGGAATGCTCGCCGGACTCAGCGCGTGGTTTGGCGCCGATCGCTGGCCGGCCGCGTTGTGCCTTGGCGTATACCTGCACGGTCTGGCGGGCGATCTGGCCGCCGAGCGGCAAGGAGAAATTTCGCTCACGGCCACCGATTTGCTGCGCGAGCTTCCGCAAGCCTTCCGCCAAACGATCGAGGCGCTCGCCCGTGGCTGAGCGCGAATGGATCACCGCCAGCGCCGAGGAGACCACCGAACTGGGCCGGCGCCTTGCCGCACGTTTCCGCGCTCCATTGCTTGTGCTTCTGACCGGGGATCTCGGCGCCGGCAAAACCACGCTGGCGAAAGGCATCGTCAGCGGGCTCGGCGCCGCGCGCGAGGAAGACGTCACCAGCCCCACGTTTACGCTGGTTCACGTCTTTCACAACCACCAGACCGTCTATCACATCGATCTTTACCGCATAACGGATTTTCACGACCTGGAAACGCTCGGCCTCGAAGATCTGTTCGATCGGCCGGCGATTCTGCTGGTGGAATGGGCGGAAAAATTCACGATTCGCGCCGATTGGCCGGTGATCCGCATACACCTGGAACACGCGGGTGAGGACCAGAGGCGAATTCATCTGGAAGGCGCCGCGGAAGCGCTTGTTTCGGAAGGTTGATTCAGGCCACGTCGCGCCAAACGCAAAAATCGCTTTGCCGTTGTGCCGCTCCTTGATTTTCGTCAAATTGCCGTTGCCACACCGGCATTGGAGGAGAATGCTTCATGCGTTTTCATCGGACGGGATTGCAATGGGCGCCTGCCGTAGCGCTCGTTGCCGTGGCGCTGCCGCTGGCTCCCTTGGCCGCGCGCGGTCGCACGAGCGATAAAACCATGGCCGCCCGAATCAACGCGATTTTTTCCGCTGTCACCTCGCCCGATGCACCGGGACTCGCGGTCGTCGTGCGGAAGAACGCCCGCACGGTTTTCGAGCGCGGTTACGGCATGCGCGATCTGCGCTGCAAGCTGCCGGTAACGCCGCGCACGAATTTCCGCCTCGCTTCCTGCACGAAGCAATTCACCGCGATGGCGGTCATGCTTCTCGTCCACGACGGCAAGCTGCGCTACGACGAGCCGCTCACCGACGTTTTCCCCGATTTCCCCGCCTACGGCCGGAAAATCACCATCCGCAATCTGCTCAATCACACCTCCGGGCTCCAGAGTTACGAGGATTTGCAGGAGAAAGAATATCCCGGCGTTTCGTGGGAGCACATACCGCAAATCCACGACGCCGGCGTGCTGCGCCTGATGGAGCAGCAGACCGGCACGAAGTTCCCGCCCGGCACGAACTGGGAATACAGCAATACCGGCTACTGCGTGCTGGCGATGGTGGTGCAAAAAATTTCAGGCATGCCTTTCGCGGAATTTCTGAAACGCCGCATCTTCCAGCCGCTCGGCATGCGCGGAACCGTCGCGTACGTTTATGGCAAAAATCACGTCTCGAATCGCGCCTACGGCTATACCAACGACGCCGGCGTCTGGCTCGAAACCGATCAGAGCCCGACGTCGGCCACGCTGGGCGATGGCGGCGTCTATTCTTCCGTGGCCGATCTGGTGAAATGGGACAACGCGCTGCGCAACCACACGCTGCTCAGCGCGCGGGCGATGAAACCCGCGCTCACGCCGGTTTCGCTTCCGCTCGACGCCCAACACTGGCCGAAAGGTCCCGACAGCGAGCCGGTGAAATATGGATTCGGATGGTTCCTGAATCCCTACCGCGGCCACCAGCGCATGTGGCACTACGGCAGCTCGATCGGATTCCACACGGCGATCGAACGGTTTCCCAAGGATCGGCTGACGATCGTCGTGCTCTGCAATCGCACCGATCTCGATCCCGCGAAGCTGGCGCTGAAGGTTGCGGATCTGTATTTTGGACCGAAGTAGGGGGGGGCGCATGGCGAAACAGGTGGTGGAACAGAGATCGCGCGGATTCATCTGCGTGAATGCGCACCCGGAGGGTTGCCGGCGAAACGTCGAACAACAAATCGCCACCGTGCAGGGCGCGTTCGAGCGGCGTGGCGGGGGCATGGGAAGCGTGCTCGTCATTGGGAGCAGCACCGGCTACGGCTTGGCGTCGCGAATCGTCGCCGCGTGGGGGTTCGGCGCGCGGACGCTGGGCGTTGCGCTCGAGCGCCCGCCGGAGGGAAAGCGCGCCGCGACCGCCGGCTTCTACAACACCGTCGCGTTTCATGAATTCGGCCGGCGCGATTCGCTCGAGGCGCACAGCCTCAATGTGGATGCTTTCACCAACGAAGCGAAGCGCGAAGCCATGGATCGCATCCGGCAGTCGCTTGGGCCGGTGGATCTGGTGATTTACAGCCTCGCCGCACCGCGACGCGTGGATCCTCGCACCGGCCAGGCCCACGCCTCCGCGCTGAAACCGATTGGCAAGCCGTATACCGGGAAAACCGTGGATCTCGATCATGGCCGCGTGACGGAAGTGACCGTTGAGCCGGCGACGGACGCGGAAATCGCCGATACCGTGGCCGTGATGGGCGGCGAGGACTGGCAATTGTGGATCGAGGCGCTCGCGCACGAAAATCTGCTCGCGCGAGGCGCCCGCACGCTCGCCTATTCGTACATCGGACCTGAGCTCACCTGGCCCATTTACAAAGACGGCACCATCGGCCGCGCGAAAGCCCATCTGGAGGAAACGGCGCGCTCGCTCGATCGGCTTTTGCATGAAAGGTTGGGCGGCCGCGCATGGGTTTCGGTGAATCAGGCCGTCGTCACGCAAGCCGCCGCGGCGATTCCCGTCGTCCCGCTCTATTTGAGCCTTCTCTTGCGCATCAGTGCGGAAAAACAGATTCTCGAAGGCCCGATCGAGCAGATGATTCGATTGTTCCGCGAATTTCTCGCGCAGGATAAAACGCCGGCCTTCGACGCCGACGGTCGCATTCGCCTCGACGATCTGGAACTCCGGCCCGACGTGCAGCAGGAAATTCAGGCCCTCTGGTCGCACATCACCACCGAAAATCTGCGCACGGCGACCGATTTCGATATGTTCCAGCGCCAATTCCGGAATCTGTTCGGTTTCGAAGTCGAAGGCGTGGATTATTCGCAACCCGTCGAAACGGAATTGACCCTGGGGTCGTAGCTGCCGCCGCGCGGATCAGAGTCGGTACACGAGGCCGATGGTCGGCGCGTGGTTGTGCAACATTGCGCCGCCCGAGAACGGAAATCTTTCCATGTAATCCCGGTAATCGGCTCGAAGTGACCAGTGCGGCGTAAGCCGGTAGCTGACACCGGCGCCAATGTTCGCCGAGAAACACCTGTTGGTATCGGAGGGCTCTCGCCACCACACAGCGCCGACACCCGCGCCCAGTTGCAGGCTCCAGTTTCTGCTCAGCGTGAACGACCGCAAATAGTCGAAGGCGAGAAAATGCCCCCCGATTGAGCTGGCAAAGCCGAATGGCGCGGGCGAAGGGCTTCCAGACAATTGCGTCGTTGTGGATGACATATCTGCTCGAGCGTACGAATAGCTCATTTCAACCGCATCGTGCCGTGTGAACCATAAATCCCCGCCGACAAACAGCCGGCCCGAGCTGTTGACGGTTCCCTTTGTCACGAACAGGGACGTGATCGTGCCGGCGGAGGTGGTTTCGGTAACGAAGGACGTTGTGATTTGTGATCCCTGGTACAGCGATCCGCCGCCCTCGGCGAATAGGTCGAAATGAAATTTCCTGCGTTTGTGCGTGGCGAGAGAAGGCATCGGAAATGCCACGACGAAAGCTGAGATCAGGAAGAAACGAGAAAACCAACGTCGAAAAAGTTCTGAGTCAGGCGCCAGGTCCATGTTTTGAACCTCCGCGTGAACATGGCAGCATTCTAACGCCAATCCTGCGCGGGATAGCCAAGATTCGAAGCCCCGACGGCGCGGCCGGATTGGTCATCTGCGCCGAGCTGTAACAGCCTGCTGAAAAACCCTCTTATGTGGTCATTCCGAGCGAAGCGAGGAATCTGCTGTTCGCGAAAATTCAGGGAAGCAGCGGATTTCTCGTCGTCCGCCGCGGGCGGACTCCTCGAAATGACCACAAAATGAGCTTTTCAGCAGGCTGTTAATGTCGCCAGTGGGAAAGTTCATCGAGAAACGCTTCGATGATCGGCCAAAGAATGGCCGCCGCGACGAGAATCGCCGCAACGCGGCGAAACCACGTCCACGGCCCAATCAACTCGGCATCGGGCGAATGAACGCGGCAGAAACCGTCTTCGCACGCGGGACGGTCGCAGCGCTGGCCGCGCGGACCGAGGTAGAGACAGGTTCCGTAAGACGGCGTTTCGCTCTCGCCCTGCGCATCGTTTTCCGCGCGAACGCGGTAGCCGTGGAGCGGACTCATTTCAGCCAAGATTGTGCCGGAAACGGGCGCGCATCTCCAATTCCCGGCGCGCGACTGACAGCCTCGCCGCTCTTCCGCTATACTCAGTTTTGCCGGTGCGGTACCCAAGAGGTCCAAGGGGGAGGTCTGCAAAACCTCTATTCGTGGGTTCGAATCCCACCCGCACCTCCAAATTTTCATGGTTCAAATTGAGCCGTTTTGCGGGCGTGAGTGGAACGGGAGCCCGCAGGTGAAATCCCGGCTTGCCGGGATCCCACCCGCACCTCCAGCTTCCCTCTTCGAAATAGCCACGTCACGGGTTTCGGATTTTTGTGTGCCTCGGGAATTTGGGATCGCTCGGGGTTTAAACTCGGTCGAGGTCTTTCACAGCGGGCGGCAGTGCCCAAGCCTACTTCACCACGGTCACGGTGACAACGTTGGACCTTACGAGACCTAAGGGGCGATGCGGCCCATGGTAGTAGGGCGCGGCAAGCCATATCTTGTATTTCCCCGGCCGACTCAGATCGTAGGTGAACGAGACGTTAACCCGGTCCTTCACCGATTGCCTCGGCTTCAGCTCGGTGCCGCCTATGTCGCCGACCCAGATCCGGTTTCCCTTGGGCAGCGGGGAGAGCGACCGGCCTCGCAGGTCGAGGATGTGAATCTGGTATATCTGGTCCGCGCTGTTCGACCCGGCGGTGAGAGGAACGTTCAGCGGCCGGTTCCACGTGTTTGTTGTGGTCACGAGCAGGACCGCCGGCTGCCCAGCCTTCAGCGGAGCCCTTGGGGTCTCCAGACGCAGGGTAATCGGTGGCTTCTTTTTGGGGGAGCGGGGTGCCGGCTCCGCCGAAATGGGTTGTGCGTTAGACCAGAACGCCCAATGAATTTCCGGGACGCCCTCACCTTCCACAACCAGCTTCGACGGCCCTAGCTTGTCGCCTTCAATCTTGGCGGAAAAAATCTTGTCATTCACGCGGTAGAGCACCAAGCCGTCCTTGCGAACGTCCAATATCTCGCTGTCTTCCTGCCCGGTGTGGATAGTTATTCTTCTTCCGTCCACGAGGTTGTCAATGGTCAACACTCCGGGAATGAAGGCATTTCTGCCTTGCCAAAAGGCGTATCCCTCCTTCACGTTGGGAAGAACCCGCGACCCCCAATTCCGCTCATCTTCGCGGCCTGGGTTTGACGCGTTTCCCTGGGGGCGCCACTCCTCGACGATTGTGGCTAGCCACGGTCCGAAGATCCGACGTTCGTAGGGGATAGTTGCATCCGACCGGATGTCGCTCCAAGTCTTTTTAGTGCGGTCAAACACGTAAAGTTCCGAGTGCCCGGGCGTGGATGCAATTGCGAGAAAACGACCGCTGGAAACGACGAGGTAGAATATCCCAGCGCGCTCATTGAGTGGCAAGGATGGCGGACTAGGGGCGAGGGCCATCTGCTGTTGCGGAGGAGCCCCAGCAAACGGCCTCCCCCGGGGTGACACCTGAACGTAAACTCGACCGTTCTTAATGTAGGCCAGCGGAACAAAACCCGGTCCGGCGGGCCCTCCTGGCGAACCTTGATAACGGAACGATCGGTACCGAGACCACTCGTTGGCCGCCGTGCGGTGCCCGCCGCTGGACCCCTCGGCGGCGACAGTTAGGAGCGACACGGAGACCTGGCTCCCGCTCCCCCTCCGCAGTAACGGCAAGAGCAGGTACGATCCACCGCGCGTGCCAACGCCAGCACCCAGTGCGGTGTTGTCCACAGCAAGGTGGTGGGGGTCCACGGCTAAGGTATCGTCCAGCGTCGGGTTCGACTTGTGAATGACGGCTACCATGTCCGGGCTGGTATGGGGGTAAAGAACGTACATCGCGTGACTTGAGCCGGAAAGAACGCTGTAAAGACCGGCCTTCGCCGGTACTATCTCTCTCGCAAGTATCAGCTTCCGGCCAGACCCGACCACATATAGATTAACGGGGTAAGCAGACATCATGTCGACGGTCGGTGTCCCCGCGAGCAGGAACAGAGTGCGACCGCGCGCGACCACCCGCACGGCGAACAGCATGCACAGGGCGGCTAACACCGCAGACTGTCGCGCGATCCTTCCGGAAATGCCGAGTCTCAGAACCCGCCACATTTCAGTCCAGCTTTACGACGTACTTCGACCCCATCCTATAGCGGCGTGTGCTCCTTGCCGGGGAGGCTGGGTTTCATTGTGACCAACCCGCTAAATCTACAAGAGTCTAATACCACGCGCGGCGCCCGGCGTAAATCCGTGCGCCGCGCGGTATCTCGGCTGGTAAACCTCAGCTTTTGCCGTTGCGTGCGGTTGCCGACGCGATGAAGCTGT
>JAKASX010000155.1 GCA_021818865.1 Acidobacteriota bacterium | reverse complement strand
ATCGAACTTCTGCGGAGCCAGTACAAATTCGTCGTGATTGATTCCCCGCCCATCATGCTGGCCACCGATGCGGCCATCCTGTCGACCTGGTCGGACGGCGTTCTGCTGGTGGCGCGCAGCGGAGAGACGCCGAAGGGCGCTTTCGCGCGAGCGCAGGAACTGCTGGCGAGCGTGAAGTGCCGGCTGCTGGGAGTCGTCTTGAACGCGGTGAACACATCGGCTCCCGATTATTACTACCGCTACTACCCGTATTACGGAGAGTATTACGGATCGGAAACCGGCGGCGACGCTAGCGGGGACGGCAAACAAACGAACTGAACGCGGTTAGCGGAGGACAACGTGAGAGTTCTGATCACTGGCGGGGCCGGTTTCATCGGGTCGCATTTGGCGGAATATCTGCTCGCTCGGGGCGATCAGGTGATCGTGCTGGATGATCTCTCGACAGGCAGCATTGAAAACATCCGCCACTTGAAGAGTGATCCTCGCCTGAGCTACTTTCTCGAGCCCATCGAAAACCGGCACGTCCTGGCGGAACTGGTGGATGAAGCCGACGTTGTATTTCACCTCGCGGCAGCGGTGGGAGTCCGGCTGATCATCGAAAGCCCGGTTCACACGATCGAAACGAACGTGAACGGTACTCAACTTGTCCTCGAGGCGGCCTGCAAGAAACGCAAGCCGGTCTTCTGCGCCTCGACATCGGAGGTGTATGGGAAGAGCACTCATATTCCCTTCGCCGAAGACTCCGATCTGGTTTTGGGGGCGACGAGCAAGGCGCGATGGAGCTACGCCGCGTCGAAGGCCGTGGAGGAATTCCTGGCGCTTTCCTACTGGAAGGAGAAGCGGCAGCCGGTGGTGATCGGGCGGCTATTCAATACGGTGGGTCCGAGGCAGACGGGCCGGTACGGCATGGTGCTGCCCAATTTCGTGCAACAGGCGCTTGAACATCGGCCCTTGACGGTTTTCGGCAGCGGGCAGCAATCGCGCTGTTTCTGCCACGTGATGGACAGCGTGGAGGCAATCGTGCGGCTGATGTCGAACGATCGGGCGATCGGCGAGGTTGTGAACATCGGCAGCCAGAATGAGATCACGATCGAGGGCTTGGCGCGTCTGGTGAAGGAACGGACGGGCAGCGATTCACCCATCGAGATGATACCGTACGACGAGGCGTACGAGCCGGGCTTCGAGGACATGGTTCGGCGGGTGCCCTCGCTCAAGAAGCTGGAAAGCCTGACCGGTTTCCGGCCCCAGACCTCCCTTGCCGAAATCGTGGACCGCGTGATCGCCTACATGACCGAAAAGCAGCGACCAATGGCCGTAGCGGCGAGCGCCTCCGTCGGGGAGTAGCCGAGGCATACGTCACGGGCAAGTTTCTGTCAGGGTCCGCCGGGGCCTGCGCGCCAATTGGCGCCGGAAGCACCGATCTTCCTCATTTCGCGGCGACGGAACGGAACCCGTAACAAATCGGCGAACACCTTCAAGAAAAATTCACCCAAAGGCGCGAACAACAGCGAAGATGGGAAGCGCAAAAAGCGATATGAGCGCAACGACGACGCTTTCCGTTCTGGTGCCCGTCTATAACGAAGAATACCTGGTCGAGGCGAGCCTGGCCCGGCTGGAGACGCTGGGTGATTGCCCGAGCCTTTCCCGGATCCAGGTCATCGTGGTTGACGACGGCTCACGCGACGCGACCGCGGCGGCCATCGAGCGTTTCCGGCTCACGCTCGAAGCCCGGCCGTGGCCTCGCCAGTTCGAGTGGAAATTCCTACGGCACGAACGAAACCGCGGGAAGGGCGCAGGGATTCGAACGGGCCTCGAACACGCCGACGGCGAACTGACGGTGATTCACGACGCCGACCTCGAATATTTTCCGGCGGACCTGAAGCGGATGGTGCCGCTATTCCTAGACCAGCAAGCCGACGCGGTTTTCGGTTCCCGGTTTCTTTCCGGCGATTTCCGCAGAGTTCTCTTCTATCGTCACGCGCTGGCCAATCACGTGCTTACTTTCCTTTGCGACCTGGTTTGCGATTTGAACCTGACCGACATGGAAACGTGCTACAAGATGGTGCGCACGGAACTGCTGCGCGACATCCCGCTCGAAAGCCGGGATTTCCGGATCGAGCCGGAACTGGCGATCAAGCTGGCACGGCGCAACGCCCGAATCTTCGAAGTGCCCATTCGCTACGCCGGCCGCGGCTACCTGGAAGGGAAAAAGATCGGGTGGAGGGACGGGTTCAAAGCGCTCGGAGCGATCCTGCGCTTCGGACTTTCCGACCGGCTCTATCGGGAAGATCCCGCCGGAGGGGAGATTCTGGAACGCCTGGCGCGTGCGCCACGATTTTCGCGCTGGATGGCGGATACCATCCGGCCGTTTCTGGGGCAGCGAGTCCTGGAGATCGGAGCAGGAACGGGAAATTTAACCGCCCAACTGGTGCCGCGACGGTTCTATTGCGCCACGGACGCGAATGCCACCTACGTGGCCGGGCTGGCCAAGCTGCGGGAGAGCAGACCGTATTTGCAGGTCGGCCAGACCGACGGCATGCAGCTCGAAACGTTTCCCAAGGAGCGCGATTTCGATACGGTGGTTTGCCTGAACGTCGTCGAACACGTGGACAACGACGAACTGATTTTGCGCAATATCCATGCGGCGCTCGCTCCGGGCGGCCGCGCCGTTATTTTGGTGCCGCGCGGACAGTGGCTTTACGGCACTTTGGATGAGGTTCTGGGACATCGCCGGCGATACTCGCGCGATATGCTGAGCGGCGTCGGGAGCCGCGCGGGATTCGAAGTTGAACGCATCATCACTTTCAACAGGGTCGGAGTGGCGGCCTGGTGGCTGAACGGGAAACTTTTGCGGCGACGCACGTTTGGCCTGTGGCAGACGAAACTGCTGAATCTGCTCGCCCCCTTGTTTCAACGGGTAGATCGCTGGCTGCCGCTGCCATCGCTTTCCTGGATCGCCATTTTGCGGAAACCGGCGGGAACGCGGGAGCAGGGACAGGAAATTTCCACTGTGGCAAACCGGGAAACGGGCACCGGATGAGTCTGGCTAGGAAACTGGGCCGGCTATCGCCACGGGCAAGACTGCTGATCCTGGTCTGGGTTTTGACGCTGCCGCTGGTGAACCCGTGGGTGCGCGGCGATGGAGTGGGATATTACGCGTATATCCACGCGCTGCTGATCCACGGCGACCTGAATTTCAAAAGTGAATGGTTGCACGCGAATCCCTCCTTCCGAATGGGCCGCGTGGATGCCGACGGCCGGCTGAAAGCCAGCCAATACACCGCGAACGGCCATGTGATCAATCATTTTGCCGTCGGGCCTTCCCTGCTCTGGGCCCCCTTCCTGGTTCCCGTGCACGGAATCGTGCTGGGGCTCGATCGTCTTGGCTGGCACATCCCGGCCAACGGATATTCCCGGCCTTACGTAGTGACGATGTCGCTAGCGACGTGCCTGTACGGCTTCCTGGCGGTGTGGCTGGGATTCGTGCTCGCGCGAGAATTTTTCGATGAACGGATTGCCTTCGTGGCGGCGCTGGGAATCTGGTTCGGATCGTCTCTGCCGGTTTATATGTATTTCAATCCCTCGTGGGCGCACGCTCAGGCGGCGTTCGTGGTGGCGCTTTTCCTTTGGTATTGGCACCGCACGGGACCCAAGCGAACGCTGCGCCAGTGGATATGGCTCGGTCTTGCCGGCGGGCTCATGCTCGACGTGTACTATCCGAATGCCGTGCTCTTCCTGCTGCCGCTTACCGACGCGCTTGGCTGCTGGAGTCGACTATTTCAAGAGAAGGAGGCGCGGCAAGAAGCCTGGCGGCGATTGGCGGAGCAATCGGCGTTTGCCCTGGCAGTGATGATCGCATTCATGCCGACGCTGGTAACGCGGGCGATCATTTACGGGAGCCCGTTCCAAACGGGATACGGCGGGCTCTGGAACTGGACTGCGCCATATCGGCTCTCCGTGCTTTTTTCCAGCGATCACGGACTTTTTTCCTGGACGCCATTGCTGGCTGTCGGCGTTCTGGGGTTGTTCCTTTTGCGGGGCAAGAACCGAACGCTGGGCCGGCTGCTCTTATTGGTCTTCTTGCTGCTTTATTACCTGATCGCCTGCTACGTGGATTGGGCCGGAATATCGAGCTTTGGAAACCGCTTTTTTGTCTCGCTGACGCCGATTTTCCTGATCGGGCTGGCTGCCTTTCTGGACGGGGTCAGACGCTGGAGCAAAGAACGGCGCTGGGTCTGGCGAGCGAGCTGCGCGGCCATCGGGCTGCTGGTGTTGTGGAATTTGGGATTCATTTTCCAGTGGGGCACGCAACTGGTGCCCGACCGGGGGCCGATTTCGTGGCGAAAGATGGCCTACAACCAATTCGTGGTGGTGCCGCAGGAGGCGAGTGGAAAGCTTACGCGCTACTTTCTGAATCGCGGTGGGCTGATGCACCAGATCGAGCAACACGACCTGGAAAATCTGAAGGAGCACGGTGCGAAAGCTACGGCTCCCGCCGCGCAGCCGCCCGCGCGGTGACTCGGGTAGAACGTTGGATAGGACCAAATCCACCGGTTTCACACCCCGTCCAAGCACACGGGACGATGCAGCCGAAGCGGGCGCCGCGCAGGAGGGGTTTGCCCGCTCGCTGCGAAACGTTCTGTGGATGTCGTCGAGCAGCGTTCTTACGCGAATTCTCAACCTGGCGCGAGGCGTCATCCTGGCGCGGCTCCTCACGCCATTCGATTTCGGTGTTTACGGGCTTGGAGTTTCCATTGTGGGTGTCAAGGAGCGGCTCTCGGATATCGGCACGGGGAGCTTCCTCGTTTACCGGCCCAAGGAAATTGAGGATCATGCGGACACCACATTCTGGGT
>JAKASX010000154.1 GCA_021818865.1 Acidobacteriota bacterium | reverse complement strand
GGCCGGGATGAATTTCCCACGCCTTGCGAACGCGCTTTTCGGCTTCGACGGCGAGGCCGGTGATAACGAGTTTGCCCATGCGATAGGGCTGGCCTTCGGTGATGGCGGCCGAATAGGTGACAGTGGATTTGGCGGGATCGAAGGACGGGGTGGGATCGAGCGTGGCATCGAGATAGCCCTTCGAACCGTACTGATCGCGAATTTTCTGCCAGCCCGCTTCGATCGCCAGGCCGTCGGCGGTTTGGCCGGTGCTCAAGCCGAGCATGCGGTCCAGGGCGACGCTGGTGAACACGGTGTTGCCCGTCCAACTCGCTCCTCCCCAGACGTAGCGCGGGCCAGCCTCGATCGGCACGACGACGATTACCGGGCCCAATTCGGGGCCGTTGGGATTGCCGGCGAAACGGGCCTCGGGAGGGCCAAAACGCGCCTGCAAGAATCCCTGGGAAAGATAGATCGGGCGAACCTGCTCGGTGACGAAAATATCGGTGTAATAGCGGGAAAACGGCTTGCCGATGAGGTCTTGTAGGCGTTCGGCGATGCGCTCGTCGTGCTGGGCCAGCGGATCGGTGAATTCCACTTTGCCGACGTTGAGCGAGGGGCCGACGAGGCGGAATTGAACTTCGAGGCCGGAGCCGACCAGGCGCTCGATGACGCGATGCTCGACGCGGCCGGCGATGTTGAGCTTTGTGAGCTGTTGCTTGATCGCGGCGCCGATTTCGTCGACGTAGGTGCCGGATTCGGGCGCGGTGCCATCGAACAGACCGACGGATTGGCGGATGGCAACGTCAAGCTGGGCGTTGGTGAACCAGGGGAAATTATCGAAAGTGACGGGAAGCGTTTTGGCGTCGGCGACTTGGAACTGGATGGAGACGTTCTGGCCCTGGCTCGAAAAACGGTAGTGAACTTCGGAGAATAGGCCGGTTTCCGCCAAACGATTAGCGGCGAGCTGGAACGTGGAGCGAGTGACGGGATCGCCCACTTTCAGGCCGCTGGCGCCGATGATTTGGGCGCTCGTGAATTTCGAGGAGCCAGTAGCGGTAGCCGAGGCGAGAACGCCCGTGCCGGGAGGGCCCGGCGGAGCAGGTTGCTGGCCTTCTAGAGCGAGATCGGTTCCTTTTTGAAGCGAGGCGAGCGAAGAAGGAGGCGCGGATTTGGCCGCGGCCGGACGGGCGCAGGCAGCCGCGGCGATGCCGCAGAGAAAGATTGCGAGCGCGAAAAACGATTTTTTGTGGCCGTAGCTCACCTGACGATTGTAGTCCGTTCGAGGGCTTTGCGTCGAAAAAACACCGAGTGAGCGCGGCTTATTCGACGGTAACCGATTTCGCCAGATTGCGCGGCTGATCGACGTCGCAGCCACGGCGGACGGCGACGTGATAGGCGAGCAACTGCAGGGGCAAAATTTCGAGCAGCGGCGCGAGCAGATCGGGCGCGGCGGGGATTTCGATGGCGTGGTCGGAGGATTCGCGGGCCTCGGCGTCGCCTTCGCTTACGACGGCGATGACGATGCCATCGCGCGCCTTCACTTCCTTGATGTTCGAGAGACTTTTTTCGTAGCGGGTGACGGCGCTGGGGCTCGAGCGGTCGCAGGGCGCGAGGACGACGACGGGAAGATTTTCGTCGATCAGGGCGTTCGGACCGTGTTTCATTTCGCCGGCGGGATAACCTTCGGCGTGGATGTAGGAAATTTCCTTGAGCTTGAGCGCGCCTTCGAGAGCGATCGGGTAGTGGATGCCGCGGCCGAGATAGAGGAAATCGGAGAAACGGAAAAGCTGGCGAGCGAGCTCGTCGAGGTCTTCGTCGCGCTGGAGGACCGCTTCCATTTTGTGCGGGAGGCGAACGAGTTCCTGGAGGAGGGATTTGCGCGTTTCGAGCGGGAGGGACTCGCGCACCTGGGCGAGATAGATGGCGAGGAGGGTGAGCGCTGTGAGCTGGGCGGTGAAGGCTTTCGTGCTGGCGACGCCGATTTCCGGGCCGGCGTGCGTGTAGAGGCTGCCGGAAGCTTCGCGAGTGAGCATGGAGCCGACGACATTGCAGATGGCGAGCGTTTTCGCTCCCTGTTGCTGGGCCTGGCGCTGCGCGGCAAGCGTATCCGCGGTTTCGCCCGACTGGCTGATCAGAACGACGAGGCTGCGGTCGTCGAGGATCGGATTGCGGTAACGGAATTCGCTGCCGTAATCGACTTCGACGGGGACGCGAGCGAGTTCCTCGATCATGAATTTCCCGGCGAGGCCCGCGTGCCAACTGGTGCCGCAGCCGACGATGCGGACGTTTGAAAGCGAGCGGAGATCGGCTTCGGAGATGCCGATTTCCTCGAGGAAGACGCGGCCGGTTTCGAGCGAGACGCGGCCGAGGAGGGTGTCGCGCACCGCGCGGGGCTGCTCGAAAATTTCCTTCTGCATGAAATGTTTGAACCCGCCCTTTTCGGCGAGAATCGGGTCCCAGGTGATGTGCTGAACGGGACGTTCGATCATGCGGCCGTCGAAATTCATCAGGCGCACGCCGGAGGGCGTGAGGACGGCGACGTCGCCATCGGCGAGGAACACGACGTCGCGCGTGTGATGGAGGAGGGCGGGAATGTCGCTGGCGATGAAATATTCGCCTTGGCCGAGTCCAACGACGGCGGGAGGGCCCAGGCGCGCCGCGACGACCTTGTTGGGGTCGCGCGAGGAGATGACGGCGAGGGCGTAGACGCCGGAAAGATTGCGGACGGCGGCCAGAACGGCTTCTTCGAGCGGTTTTTCCTTTGAGAATTTTTCGACGAGGTGGGCGATGACTTCGGTGTCGGTTTCAGTGACGAAGCGATGTCCCTCGGCGACGAGCTGCTGTTTCAATTCGAGATAATTTTCGATGATGCCGTTGTGCACCACGACGATTTCGCCGGTGCAATCGCGATGGGGATGGGCGTTCTCCTCGGTGGGACGTCCGTGCGTGGCCCAACGCGTGTGGCCGATGCCGTATTCGCCGTGGATGGGCGAGAGGCGGATGGTTTCCTCGAGATTGCGCAGCTTGCCGGACGCACGGCGGATTTCGAGCGAGCCGTTGCGGCCGACCACGGCGATGCCGGCCGAATCGTAGCCGCGGTATTCGAGGCGTTTCAGGCCGTCAATCAGGACGGGAACAACGCGCTTAGGGCCGATATAGCCCACAATTCCGCACATCGCGCTAACCTCCTCCGGGCCCCGGTTCGCTCACGATTCGACGATTTCGAAGCGGAACTGCTCGATCACGGGATTGGCGAGCACTTCGCGAGCCATCCGTTCCACCTGGGCTTCGGCTTCCTGGCGCGAAACGCCGTTGAGTTCGATCACGAAAAACTTGCCCTGGCGGACGTCGCGCACGCTTTCGTAGCCGAGCGAGGCCAGCGCGTGCTGGATGGTTTGGCCTTGCGGATCGAGCACACTCGGTTTCAAGAGAACCCAGATATTGGCTTTCATCGTCGTCAGCGAACTCCCGGAATACTTAACTGGATTATAGCAGGCCGAACTCTCGCGCCCGCTTGCGGAATCGGGCCAGATACGACTGGCGGTCGGGTTCCGGGAGCAGCGCGGCGTGGAAACTCATCTCGGCCAGGCGCGCGATTTCGGGGGCGGTGAAACCCAAGCGAGCCGCGACGCCGTATTCGGCCGGTAAATCAGTTTCGAACATCGCCGGATCGTCGGTCGAAAGCGCGACGCGCACGCCGCGGTCGAAAAACGACTTCAGCGGATGGCGATCCAGGCGCGCGCCCTCAGCGCCGAATTGCCGCGCGAGCGCTCCCGTGCGCAGATTGCTTGTGGGGCAGATTTCGAGCGTGACGCCGTCCGCAGCCAGCCGGTCCATCAGCGCCGGATCGAGCGCGGCGGCGATGCCGTGCCCGATGCGCTCGGCGCCGAGCGTATCGACGGCTTCGCGGATGGACTGCGGAGGGCCGATTTCGCCGGCGTGGGCGACAGCGCGCAGACCGGCGGCGCGCGCCAGATCGTAGGCGGGACGCAAATCGGAGGCTGAAAGCGCGAGTTCGTCGCCGCCGACGCCGAAAGCGACGACGCCTTGCGGCGCGAGACGCGCGGCCCAGCGAGCCGTTTCGAGCGCGGCTTCGGGGCCGAATTGGCGTGCCGTATCGAAAATCCACTGGATGCGTAATCCGGCGGCGTTCGCGCGACCGGCGGCGTGAGCGAGCGCGGTGAAATTCGCGCCAACGTCCTGGGTCCGGCGCAGCATCACGCTCGTGGAGAGAGTGATTTCAGCGTAGACGACGTTCTGCGCGGCGAGACGAGCGAACAACTCGTCGGCGATCAGGGCGTAATCTTGCGGCTCGCGGAGGAACGAAGTGACCCATTTGTACGCGTCGAGGAAGCCGGGAAAATCTGGGCTGCGGTAGCGGCGGGCGACCTCGGCTGGAGTGATTTCGACGCCGTGGCGACGCGCCAGTTGCACGGCGGTTTCGGGAGCGATCGAGCCTTCCAGGTGCAGATGCAACTCGGCCTTGGGCAACTCGGCGACGATGGCGGTGGTTTCGCTCGCGTTCATCAGGCGAAAAACTACGCTCCTTCGGCGGTCGCGACGGCGCGCACGCCTCGAAATTGAGTGTAACCGAAGAGGAGCGTGGTGCGCTTTACTCGGCCGGGGCCTGGCGCTCCATGGCGCTGTGCTTGCGGCTGTAGCGGAAATAGATGACGAGGCCGATGGCGAGCCAGACGACGAAGCGGACCCAGTTTTCGACCGTGAGGCTCGCCATCCGCACAAAACAGCAGGCGAGCGAAAGCAGCGGAAACCACGGATGGAACGGAACGCGAAAGCCGCGCTTGCGGTCGGGCTGTTTTTTGCGCAGCACGAGCACGGCAATGGAGACCAGAATGAAGGCGAATAGCGTGCCGATGTTCGAAAGATTCACC
>JAKASX010000050.1 GCA_021818865.1 Acidobacteriota bacterium | reverse complement strand
CGGTTTCCCGTGGCTTCCTGGATGCCCGACGGCCATTCCTTTCTCTACAACCGCCTGACGCCCCCGCCTGCCGGCGCTCCGGCCACCGCCGATTACGAGCGCAGCCGGGTTTACCTGCATCAGCTCGGTTCGAATCCCGATAAGGATATCCCCGTTTTTGGCGCCGGCGTCGTTCCCGGCCTGAAGATTCCGGCCGACGACATCCCGTGGGTGGCCACCGCTCCCGGCTCGAATTACGTCGTGGGGACGCTGGAACGCGGCGTCGGCCACACGCTGACGCTTTACGCGGCTCCGCTCAAGGACGTCGGGGCGCCGAAAGCGCACTGGACGCAGATCGGCAACGACGAAGTCCACATCCTCGATTTCGCCCTTCGCGGCAACGAACTCTACCTGCTCGTCGCCGCCCGTGGAGGCCCGGCCGTAGCCGTGGTTTCGCTCGCGAATCCCGGCATCGACCATTGGGGCATGCTCCTGCAGTTCTCCGAGGATCAAGGCGTCACCGGAATGCAGGCGGCCAGCGACGCGATTTATCTCACCGTTCTCGAATCCGGCCGGATTTCGCTGGTGCGGCTGCCTTACAGTCCCACCGCGGAAATCATGAAGGCGATTTTGCCGTTTTCCGGCAGCGTCCAGCTCTATCCGCAGGATTCCCGCGTGCCCGGCGTGCTGGTTCAGCTTTCTTCCTGGACGCGCGCCCCAGCTATTTACCGCTACGATCTGAAAAGCGACAGCGTGGTGCCCACGGGACTTTGGCCTTCCGGCCCTTACGACGATCCCCGGGATCTCGTGGTGCGAAACGTCACCGCACTCGGAACCGATGGCGCGCTCGTGCCGCTGACCATCCTCTACAGGAAGAGCGACGAACTCGATGGCACCCGTCCCACGCTGCTCATGGGTTACGGCTCCTATTCCATCCTTTTGTCGCCAGTCTATTCGCCGCTCTGGCGTGTTTGGCTCGACCGCGGAGGCGTGCTTGCGTTCGCCCACGTGCGCGGCGGCGGGGAATATGGGAGTTTGTGGCGATTCGAGGGCTTGAGCGTCGGCTTGGCGAATCGCTACCGCGATTTCATCACCTGCGCCCAATACCTGGTGAATCAGGGCTATACGTCGCCGGCGCATCTCGCCGCGATGAGCGGCAGCGCCGGCGCAATCCTGGTGGGCGGAGCGATGACGGCCCAGCCGGGCCTTTTCCGCGCTGTGGTTATCGAATCAGGCCTGCTCGATTTGCTGCGATTTGAAAAGACGGCCAACGGCGAAATGAACCTTCCCGAATTCGGCAGCGCCAAGACTCTGGCGGGTTTCGAAAACCTCTATTCCGTCAGCGCCTACGATCACGTCCACCACGGCGTCCGCTATCCTGCCGTTCTGCTCGAAGTGGGCATGAACGATCCGCGCGTGGCTCCCTGGCAATCGGCGAAGATGGCTGCGCGACTGCAAGCCGATTCCACCAGCGGTTACCCGGTCCTGCTCCGCGTGGGCGAGGAAAGCGGCCACGCGCTCGCTTCCACGGCCAGCCAGAAACGGCGCCTGTTCACCGACCAAATGACGTTTTTACTCTGGCAACTCGGCGAGCCGGGATTTCAGCCGGCCGGGGCAGAGAAGCCGGCGGCGGACACGTCAGCTGGCGGTCGATAGGGCGAAGCGCTTCGCGGGAAACCGAAGACAAGAGACATAACAAGGAGAGCATGGAGGAGTGGAAGACCGCGGAGGGCGCGGAGACGACTGCGCGGTCCCTCGCCCAGGAAAAACCCCGCCCGTCCTAACGCACGTGGAAGAAAAAGAAGTGGTAGCTCATCCGGCCCAGCGTGATGCCGATAATCGAGCCGGCCAGAACGTCGCTCAGGAAATGCATCCCCAGGATGATTCGCGAAGCGGCAATCAAAATAGCCGTCACCAGGAGCACGAGCAGCAAGGCGTGGGAATAAAACGGCCCGATAGCCAGCGCCACGGCAAACGCCGTGATCGTATGGCCGGAAGGGAAGGAATACTGATCGGGCGGGGCAATTGCCGCCCAGCAGTGCGGCACGATCTCGAAGGGGCGCTTGCGCCGGCTAGCGTGCTTGAGGGCGCAGAAGATGAGGATGCCGAGGCCGGCGGCCGTCGAGCCGGCGGCAATCGCCAAATACTTCTGCGTTCCGCCGAAGAGCAACAGCGCCATCCCCATCACCCACCACAGCCAGCCGTCGCCCAGCCGGGTGGCCGCAATCATCAGCATGCGCACCGGCCGAGGCGCCAGCCAGCTATGCACGCGGCGCATCAAGCCGTAATCTCCCGCTTCCAGTTGCCGCCAAACCGTCCTTGCGACGGTCATGCCTCTTCTCCCAACCCTTGCTCCGCTCCGATACGGAACGGGCGGTGACGCTCCCGCTGCTCGCCGAGGATCCGCCCCGACCAGCGGTAGCCGAACGCAACCTCCCGGGCGTAGTTTAACAGCGTCGCGACCGGAATTGCGAGCGCTAAAGGACCCAGGATAGCGTTCCAGCTATTTTCGCGCATCGCCTCATAGGCGATCAAAAGCAACTCATACGTAAGTTTAACGTATCCACCGACTTCCCCGGCCACGCGCCCGCGCCCGGCCCAAAGCCCGCCAAGGAACTCCTCTTTCGAAGTCGCGCCAGCGACCTCCGTATACGTCTTTCCCGACGACGAATGCGTGTGCGCGTCGCTGCCGCCAACCTCCGCGCGTCGCCATAGCCGCGCGAGCCGTTCGGCGTGCATATTTTGCCCGGCGAGCATTTGGCCGTTACGCGTTTCGATCGCGGGGAAATATTGCGCGAACCACGCGAAATCCTCGCGCTCCCGGCGGCCGGTCAGGCTCGAAAAGACGTGGTTGATGCTGAAGAAGATGCGCCGCTCGGTCAGGTACATCAGCAGCGCCACCAGATCGTTACGCCGCTGCTGGATGTGGAAATGCTGGTGCTCGCTCAGGTCGTAGACGCCGACGTGGACGGTGGTGCCGCTCGGCATCCGGCAGGTCACTTCCTCGCTGAGAAAACAATCGGCATGATGGCGCAAAGCCAAAGCGCCCTCGATGGAGTCGTGGTCGGTGACAGTGACAAGGTTCATACCGCGGCTGCGCAATACCTCGCGTAGCGCCTCGGGATCTGCGTAGCTTTCGCGGCAAAAACGGTTCAGGAAGGGGGTGTCGCATGGACCGGAATACCACGAGTGGACGTGCAGATCGCATTTCATACCTCTTATTTTCGCGGGCGCGACATTACGCCCCGATGAAAGTGGCGCTAAAGTTCAGAAAACACAAGGGTTTAGTTTTTCAGCACATCCACAGGTTTTTCACTGTGCCGTAGCGTGGCGTTTCTCTTGCTCCGGCAGGATAGCAATGTCTATGGCGCGCATCGAGTTCGTTTTCTTCGACGCCGGGGGTGGTCACCGCGCCGCGGTTACGGCGCTCGAAGCAGCCATCGCCGGTCGCGGCTTGGCTTGGGACGTCCATTCGACCAATCTCCAGGAACTGCTGGACGGCCTGGATCCGCTCAAACGCATCTGCGGCGTGCGGGTTCAAGACGGTTACAACGCCATGCTGCGCAACGGCTGGACGCTCGGCAGCGCCGAGCTGCTGCGCCTGCTCCAGGCGAGCGTGCGGCTGCTCCACGAACCGATCGTCCGGGCGCTTGAAGCGCGCTGGGCGGAACGCCGGCCCGATCTGCTGGTTTCCTGCGTTCCCAATTTCAATCGCGCGCTGCGCGAAAGCTACGCCTGCGCGTTTCCCGGCCGCCCCTTTGCCACCATCCTCACCGACTTTGCCGATTTCCCCCCTCATTTTTGGATCGAGCGCGAACCGCAGCACTTCATTTGCGGCACCGACCGCGCCGTGGAACAGGCGCGGTCGATGGGCCATCCGCCCGAGCACGTGCACCGCGTTTCCGGAATGATTCTGCACCCGCGCTTTTACCAGACGGCCGTGATCGACCGTCGCCGCGAGCGGGAACGGCTCGGCCTCGATCCGGACATGCCCACCGGCCTCGTCCTTTTCGGCGGCTACGGCTCGGCGGCCATGAAGGGGATTGCTTGTCGCCTGGACCGTTCCGGGCTCGGGGTCCAGTTGATCCTGATCTGCGGCCGGAACGAGAGTCTGGCTCGCGATCTGCGCCGCGAGCGCAGCCGCATGCCTCGCGTGGTGGAGGGGTTTACCACGCGCGTGAGCGAATACATGCAGATGGCCGATTTCCTCATCGGCAAACCCGGCCCCGGCAGCCTGAGCGAGGCGCTGGCGATGCGCCTGCCGGTGATCGTCACTTCGAACGCCTGGACGTTGCCGCAGGAGCGGTACAACGCCGAGTGGGTGGTCGAGCGGGAAGTCGGCATCGTGTTGCCGAACTTCCGGTCCATCGTGCCGGCGGTCGAGCGCCTGATTCAGCCGGAAACGCTGGCGCGGCTTCGCGCCAATGCGTCAAGGCTGGAGATGCGCGCGCTGTTTCAGATTCCCGACGTTTTGACTTCGATTTTGGCCGCCAGGGAGCCGGTCCCAATTTCGGCGTTTCCGAACAGGCGAAGCCGGTTCCACATTCACTGGCCCGCGCTGGGGAAAAATGCGCGCGCAGGGTGAGGGCATCGCAGGCACGCGCCGGGCCAAGCCGTGAAATTGAAGAACACCGTGGACCTGCCGTCGGCGCTGGAGAAGCAGACCCAGCTATCACCTTCCAATTGCCAACTAATGGGGCTGCTCAAAGCATAGCCTTCCTTCAACGGGGTCTGGTATCCTGCCGGACAGGACAGGATGTGCCCGTGTGGGTCTAAGTGCGGCAGATGGGTACAGGGAGGACGCGATGAATCGGCCTTTCCACCGCCTTATCTTGGCCGCAGCCGTCCTTCTGTTTTCTTTGGCCGCGCTAAGCCCAGCCGCGGGGGACCAGTCGCAAGAGGTCGTGATTCCAGACACCGGGCAAATGGTTCCAGTGTGCAAGCCCGCCGAACTCGATTCGAACGTCAGCTTTTTCCGGGGCAAAACGTACTTCATCGTGGCCTTTAACCTGCGAAACATCTCGGAAAGTCCCTGCGTCCCGCGGCCCGTCGTCGGTTCTCCTGCCTTCAGTTCGGCACCGGCCCCGCCGACAAAGCCGTTCGGGCTGTGTATGGATTGCGGGGACCGCACGCCGGATGGGCTGTACCGCGTGCATGCTCCTGTGGTTCTTGACCCTGGCGGGATCGCGCACAAGACGATTCGTTGGAATACGGTGGCGCCGACAGGGGCGGCCAAGTGTTTGAAGCTTAGCGCTCTGTTTGGTCCTGTTTTGGTTGTCGCGCCCAGACTCTTCAAACCAGTGTGTTCGGAGATCGCGGTCAGCCGAACCTATGCCGGTGCGTTTGTGCCGCCGGCCCTGGGGGGCCAAGCCTCTTCTGATGAAGCGCAGCCAAGTGGGCTATTCGTCTTGTCTTCGAACAAGCCTCGTTACTATCAGGGTGATTGGTTCACCCTGAACGTCGGCCTTGCGTATCCCGGTTGTTGCCCACCCTCCGGCGAGGAATGTCCGACGCTTTTCCTCCGCGAAAGATCGCCGGACGGCAGCACTCGCTTTGATGAAGTGCAGCCGAGCGGGTTTAGGACGTGCAAGTCCCATTGGCCTGCCTGGAACCGGAATGCGGACTGGCGATCCGGCTTCGAAGTGGACTCAGGCGAGCACGGCAGAAGGACGAGCACTGGCGGACACACTTTTGAACTCTTCGAGCCCGTCGGCCCTGCCCGCGATGGCGAAATTCAGTTCGTTCGCTCGAACAAATTGACGGTGCGAATCGACAACCCGGCGCTTATCGCGCGGACATGGACGGGGATGGCGAAGGGCGTCGGCGTGGACGTGACCTTGGACAAGGGCACCTATGAGCTTGGCGAAGACGTGCGGCTCCACATCGCCGTCGAGAATTTCGATGCTCCGATGCCGATCTATGCCGTCAGTCGTGTGTGGGGCCGTCTGAGGGTCATTGGAGTCAAAGTTCGCGATGCTAAAGGCCGCCTCTTGCCAGAAGGTGAGAGGTACCCAAGCAGGACGATTTGGGGGCTGGGCGGGCCCGCCGGCCCCGTGCCCTTTCCGCCCGGCAAGCTCGTTCCCATAGAGCGCACTTTGGACTCCCAAGGCTGGTTGCCGAATCGCCCCGGCCTTTACACCGTGGTGGTCACGTGGCACACCCTCGATAGGACGCAGCCTCAAGCCGGTTTGGGACTTCCGCTAAGGGACCAATTCAAACCATATGCGACGGTTCAGGCCACCGCGACCTTCCGCGTTCTCGGCCAGCCGTCGCCTGGCTCCCGCTCGGAGCCCTAACCGCGTCTGATTAACGAGCGAAGCGAAATTTACCCTTAATAGGGTTCCCGAGAAGGCTTCCCAGCGGCAATGGCTTGGCAACGTAATTCCGGGCGGGTCCACTTCGTTTAGTCGTGCGCGAGGCGATCCAGCGTGCGCCGCGCCCAGGGCTGGTGGACGCGGTAGGCGTCCCAGACTTCTTCGGCCCAGCGCCGGGCCATGGCTGGCCGCCGCGCGGCGGTTGCGCGCGCGACATCGAGCGCTGTCAGAGCGCCCCGTTCCCGCGCCGCTGGCGCCGGCAATGGCGGCCATTCGCGTCCCAGCGCCAGGAATTTTTCCACCGCTGGTTTCCGCGTGCCCATGGCCGCGCTCGCGCCGCGTTCGAGCATCAGGCACAGGCCGAGCAGGTGCACGTGATTATTCAACACGCCGTGAATTTCCGCGTGCTGCAGCGCGTGCGCATCCACCGAGAAAAGATGCGCCTGCGCGTACTCCTTTTCCGATCGCAGCAGGCCGGCTAAATCGCCAAACACGCGCAGACATTCCTCGACGCCGCGCTCCACGCCCGCGCCGCACAACTGGCAAGGGCCGGTTTCGGCGATTTTCAGCCCGTTTTTCGCCGCAAATTGACGGAAATCCTGCATCGCAATCGTTCCCGCAGTCTCGAATGGCCCGCGCCCCGGCCGCAGCCGAGCCGCCGTTTATCTCGCCTCTTGTACTACAGTCGCGGACTTTCGTCGCGGGGCGAGACGAGAGGCAGATCCTTCGGCCGTTGAGCGCCGAGGCGGTTCGATCGTTGCGGCGTTCGGCCTCAGGATGACCATTTTTGTTGTGGCGGCGGGGCCAGAGCAAAGCGCGCGGGCGTGCCGACAGCAGACGGCGAGCCAGGGACTGCCCGCGCCACTTGCGGCTCGCCGCGCCGCGCTACCATTCGAATTCCACCCGCGTCCGATGGATGGCAAATTCGTCGTAGGGAGCGATGCGTAGCTCGCGAATCGCGCTCGCGTCCTCCGCGTAGGCGAGCACGACAGTCAGGACGTTCGGCTGCCCGCCGAAATGCAAGTAGGAATCGGGCAGGAAAAATTCCGTTTGCGGCCCGATGGTGACGTAGCGGCCCAAGAATTTCCCGTTCAGATAGAGCAACGCGTCGCGATCGGCGCGAAATTCCGCGCGCCAGGCAATCTGCCAGTTTTCCGCCGGCTGCGGCAACGAAAATTCCCCGCGGCACCAGGTAAACGCCGGCGCAATCCCCGCCGACGCGCCCTGTTTCCCAAGCGCCGCCTGCGCCCACGCTCCGGAGTGGAAGTCGGGGTCGATTCCGCGTCCGCGCATCGGTGCCGGAAACCGCTGAATCTGCCATCGGCCGTCGAGCTTCGTCTCGCCGTCCGTGCCGGAAATCGCCGCCGATTCGATTCCCTTCAGTTCGCCGATTTTCGGCCCGAAATTCGGGCTCCCGAACAGCTCGTAACAGATATCGAGCCGGTTCATCCCTTGGGTCGCGATCCCGGCCATATCCCCGCTTGAATCCGTTGCCGCTTGCGAAGGCCCTTTGAGCAACCTTCCGTTCAGAAAAACTCTTTTGCCGTCGTCGGCGAACGCCTTGATCCTCAGCTGTCCAACACCGCCCGAATGGAAATCGTAGCGGTATTTCACATAGCCGTATGGTATTTCGCCCATATCCTCGAGCGGCTTCAATTCGCTCAGCTGCCAACTGCCCAGCATCGGATCGAATCGCTCGACCCAGGTTTCCACGGCGGAAATGTCCATGGCGCGCGCCGGCGCGTCGGGCGTCGTCAGGCCGATCTGCGCCGTCTGCCACATCGCATCGTAGGAAACCTCTGTTTCCGCGCCATTCACACGGCACGTCGAAGGTTTGCGCGGCAAAAGCACCGTCAGCGCGTGATCGCCCGGCCGAAAATCCAGCTCAGCCCAGATCCCGTTATCGATGTTTCCGCTCGCCCCAAGCAAAGCGGCGTCACCGAGGAAGGGAATCGAAACCGTCGCGCCGCCAGCGGCGTCTCCCGTCACCACCTCGCGCGGAAAATCCGCCATCCAGCTGCGCAGCGCACTTTCGCGTTGCAGCAGAATGATCTGCAGCCGCTCGTCGAGCAGAACCATGCGCGGGTCTTCGTTCGTTCGAAGGCCGATTACGGCGCTGCGTTCCACCGGTTCCCACTCCCGGTAGATCGTTTCGCCCTCGATGCGCGGAAAACGCTCGAGTCCCAGCGATATTTCCATCAGGCGGTCCGGCTCGTCGTAAAGAATCAGCCACGCGCGCCCTGCTTCGCCCCGCGCCAGTACTTCGGCCGTCGCGTAGCGGAGTTCGCCGCCTTCGATGGCCAGCCCCACCGGGCACAGCTTCATTTCCCGCGCGCCCAGCATCAGCGTTCCCCGCCGCGGCACAAGCATCTGCCGCTCGGGATGCGCCGGATCGGCCATGCGAAGCCGGAACGTTTGATCGGCATTCGCGTTTTCCCGCAAAAAGAGCGCGCCGCTCGCGCGCTCGCCCTGGCGGAGGATGCGCAGACTCGCGCTCACGGCGGCATTCGTCGTTTCCGGCTGCGTCTCGGCCATTTCGGCTCGCGTGAGTGCGTCGCCGAGCAGTCCGAGCGACTGGCAAACGCCGCGCGCCACGTAGAATTTTTCGCCCATGCCTCCCGGCTCGTGCAGCGGCGCGTCGTAATCGTAAGTGGTCGTCAGACCTTTTCCCGCCCAATCGAAATTCGTGCCGCCGAATCCCATGTAGTAGTTGTAAAAGGTCACGCCCTGCTCGATCGCCGTTTTCGTGATCATGTTCAGCTGCGGCGGCCCGATGCCCGGCTGATCTTTCGAGAGCGGTCCGCCGAACTCGCTGAACCATCCTCCCTGCAATTCCGTGATCGCCACGGGCGCGCGCGGCTGCTCTTTGCGCAGTTGCGCCAGGCCCGGCACCACTTCCTCGACGATTTTCCATCCCGGGTAGAAATTGCAGCAGTCCATCACGTGCGCGAGCGCCGCGTTCGGCCGCTCCCGCACCTGATGCGTCCAGCAGGTGATGAGCGGCACGGCGATTCCCTTGTTCCACGCCATTTCCGCCAGCGCGGTGATATACGCCGTCTTGTCGGCCTCGTCGAGTTTCCAGTAATCGTATTCGTTTTCGATCTGCACCAGTACGATCGGCCCGCCGCGCGTGATCTGGTGCCGTTCGATCGCCGGCATCACCAGGTCGTACCAATGGCGAGAGGTGCGCAGGCTTTCCGGCGCGTTCGAGCGCAGCGGAAACTTTTTCGCAATCACCCAGTGCGGAAAGCCGCCCGCGTCCCATTCCGCGCAGACGTACGGCCCCGGACGCGCCACCATCCAGAACCCCATTTCCCCCACTGTTTCGACGAACCGCTCGAATTCCTCCAGATTCGCCTGGCCTTCCACCGGCTCGTGGTAGTTCCAGAAAACGTAGCTCTGGATCGTATTGAAACCCGCCCGCCGGAGTTTCCGCAGGCGGTCGCGCCACAGCGGCTCGGGGCAGCGCGGGTAATGAAACGAAGCGCTGTGCAGGAAGGTGTCGCGGTCGCGAATCGTGAAGCACTGCGAATCGTAGCGAATCACGTGCGGCGCTGGGAAAAGCGGTGGAACGCTGGTGGGAATCCGCGGATCGCCGTCTTCTCGCTGCGTCCAACCCGCCGCCCAGCCACCCGCTCCGGCCACGATGGCCGTGCCCGTCGCGGTTTTCAGAAACTTCCTTCGCGTGAATCTCATTTCGTGAGCGTCTCCGGCTTCCGAAGGATTTCCGCCGCCCGGAGTATAAGACGAAACCCCGCCTTCGCGCACCCCATGCCCGCGTTTTCGATTTTCGCTCGCTGGCGCAACGGCCCGAAGTTCGGGAGCATCTGCATCGCGGGCCGGTGGCGGGCCACACTCGGAGGCCCGGGAAGCCTGCTCTTCAGCTGCGACGTAGGCGCGGGTTGCGATAGGCAGTGAGCAGCGGTTGTTGGAGCGGCGCACAGGTTGAAGAGTCTGTGTGACAACTCACGATCGTTTCCGTCAGCGGCTTCCCGACAAGGGGCGTCGGGACGCAAACAACGCGAAAGCCGCATTGATATACAGGCGCTTGCGGCACGGCTCCCGACTCCGTCGGGACAAGTTCCGCCGTGCCCTTCCGAACAGCCTGATTGCCACACAGACTTTGAAACCTGTGCCACTGACTCCCGAACCTTCGGGAGTGGCCCACTGCCATCGGGCCATCTTCCTTGACGGGGAATGCCTCGGGGCATACCCTTGCCCCGAAGGGGCTAAGCGCACTCGAAAACGCCCGATGGCCACGACCACTCCTCACGAAACGCCACCGGAGGTGGCTCCGGCAAGCCGTCCGCTCACCACCGTGGTGAACGACACGATCAAAAACACCCTGCTTTCCGTTCAGGACTACACCGAGCTGGCCTGGCAATCCATCGTCAATCTGGTTTCCCCTCCTTTCTATTTTCGGGATCTGCTCGATCAGGTTGACGTGATCGGCGTCGGCTCGCTGCCGATCATCATCCTCACCGGTTTTTTCATCGGCGCGATCATGGTTTTGGAAACCGCCGCGCAATTCCAGCGGTTCGGAACCACTGCGCTCACCGGCAACGCCGTCTCGCTCGCGCTGATCCGCGAACTCGGCCCGACCATCACCGCGCTCATGGTCGCCGGACGCAGCGCCTCGGGCATCGCCTCTGAACTGGGCTCGATGGTGGTGACCGAGCAGGTGGACGCGATGCGGGCGATGGGCACCGATCCCGGCCGCAAACTGGTGACGCCGCGCATGGTCGCTTGCGTTGCGGTGCTCCCGCTGCTTACCGGCGTCGCCGATTTCGTCGGGCTGATCGGCGGATTTCTGGTCGCGCACGTCACGCTCGGCCTGAGCGCGGCGGAATTCTGGCACCACGCCATCGACGCGCCGGGGACCAACGATTTGATCCACGGCCTTTCAAAACCGCTGGTTTTCGGGTTCATCATCGCCACCGTCGGTTGCTACAAGGGTCTCAAGGTTCGTGGAGGAACCGAAGGAGTCGGCCGCGCAACGACCAGCGCCGTGGTGATCGCCTCGGTTTCGATCCTCGCTTCGGGGTTTTTCCTCGACAAGCTGTTGATGTACCTGTTCCCGGTTTGACGCGACGTCTCGCCGCAAACCGTCCGCGGCGTTCGTTCTTCGTAGGCGCTTGCGCCCTTTCTCCGTATAATTTCCGTGTGCATTTCCCGTTTCGCATATGACGAACGCCGCCGCCCCAGCCGCCGCGCCCATCGTTTTTGAAAATGTGCGCCTGGGATTCGAGCAGACCGAGGTCCTGCGCGGCATCAACTTCTCGGTTACGCCGCGCGAAACCGCCGTTCTGCTCGGCGAAACCGGCTCGGGCAAGACGCTGATCCTCAAATTGGCCGCCGGATTGTTGCGCCCCGATTCCGGCCGCGTCCGCGTCCTTGGCCGCGATCTCGGCGAAATGTCCGAGCGCGAGCTGCTCGACTTCCGGCGTCAGATCGGCTTCGTCTTTCAGGAGGGCGCTTTGTTCGATTCGCTCACGGTCGAGGAGAATGTGGCTTTCCGCCTGCGAGAAGAGCGCGTGGACGAGTCGGAAATCGCCGTGCGCGTCGTCGAGGCGCTCGAATTCGTGGAAATGGCCGACGCCATCGCCAAGCTTCCCGGCGAGCTTTCCGGGGGCATGCGCCGCCGCGTTTCGATCGCGCGGGCGCTCGTCAGCCGGCCTTCGATCGTGCTCTACGATTCGCCCACCGCCGGCCTCGATCCGGTGACTTCGCAGCGGATCATCACCCTGATCCTGCGCCTGCGCGACCTGCAGGGCGTCACCGCGCTGCTCGCCACGCATCGCCTGCAAGACGCCTTTGCGCTCGCCAATTTCCGCTTCGATCCCGCGTCTCAGCGCGTGCTGCGCGAACATGAGGACGGCGCCAGCGGCGGACCAAAGACCCGGTTTTTGGTGCTTCGCGACGGACAGGTTTATTTCGAGGGGAACGACCGCCAGATCCGCGACTCGGGCGACCCGTATCTGGCAAAATTTCTGGAGTGATACCGCGGCTTCGCGCCGGGCGGTGAAAATCGCCTGCCACGGCTCGATCGCCACGGCAAGGAGGAGCAGGGACAATGGCACGCAAACAACTTAGCTATACCGAGCTTCGCGTCGCGCTGTTCGTTGTGGCGACGGTGGCGCTGCTCATCGTCGGAATCTTCTATGTCACCGGCCAGACCGCCTGGGAGCCCAAATACCAGTTGAAAACGTACCTGCCGGAAGCCGAAGAGGTGGTTGCCGGCGCTCCGGTCAGTCTCGGCGGCGTCACCGTTGGCAGCGTCACGCGACTTCGCATCAATCCCTACGCGAAGACTCCCGACCAGAATATTGAAGTGGATATGGACATTTTCAAGCAATACCGGCCCTGGATCCGCGAGAACTCGACGGCGACGCTGGTGACGCAGGGCGCGCTCGGCAGCCGCTACGTGACCATCACGCGCGGCACGCCGCCCGCCGCCGTCATTCCACCCGACGGCGTGGTGCGCGGCGTTCCTGCTTCCACGATTCAGACCGTCGTCTCGAAAAGCGCGGTCCTCATGGGCAACCTCAACGAACTGGCCGTGAATCTCCGCGAAATCAGCGATCAGATTAATTCCGGTCACGGCACGCTGGGCAAACTGCTCCACGATCCAACGCTCTACAATCGCCTCAACGATACCGTCGGCCGCGCCGACACCATGATCGCGAAAATCCAGGGCGGGCAGGGAACGATCGGGAAAATCGTGACGTCGGACCAGTTGTACGACCGCGCGAATTCGGCGGTGACCCGCGTCGACGCGCTGCTCGACGCGGTGCAAACCCAAAAAGGAACCCTCGGAAAGCTGATTTACGATCCGGCGTTCTACAAAAACGCGAACGGCTTCCTGAAACGCGGGAACACGCTGCTGACGAACGTCGAAGCGGGCAAGGGGAGCCTCGGCCAGCTCGCTACGAACGACGCGCTCTACAACAACCTCAACTCCGTCTCCGCCAATCTTCGCGACCTCACCGGCAAAATGGATCGCGGGCAAGGAACGGCCGGCGAGTTCTTCACCAATCCCGATCTTTACAACAACCTCTCCGGGCTTTCCGGCGATCTGCGCTTGCTGATCACCGATTTCCGCAAGGACCCGAAAAAGTACTTGCGGGTCAAGTTTTCGATTTTTTAGCGATCACTGGCGAGAGGAAACTAGCCGAGAACCGGCGTCGAATCGCACCAGGCTCTGCGAAAACGGGCCGGCGAAGTGCACCGTGGCGGGAACGATCGGTGCGCCCATTCTTTCGAGCGTTTCGACGATGAAACCCGCATCTTCCGGCAAGCAGACCACTTCGCCGCGCGCCAGCGCCTCGGTCGCCGCATGCGCGGCGATTCGTTCGCCTTCGGGGCTGGCGTCCAATGGAATCGCATCCACAAAACGGCCGAACGCGCGAGCGGAGCTCGGCGGCAGCAGAAATCGCAGCGTTCGGTCCGTCGCCGCGACCATCCAGATCGCTTCCGAAAGCCGCATCCGTGGGAATAAAACCACCGCGGGGCCGCGTTCCGGCAGATTCGCTCGCCCTTCGACGCGCAGCGGACACGCCGTGTGCGTTGCCGCCCACAGCCCCAGTCGTACCAGCGAATCCGGCCGCAGATACAGCGCGATGGCGGTCGCGAGGAGGGTCAGCAGACCGGTGAGTAGAAACACCGTCTCCGGGCTCGGATGGCCGACGATAATCACCAGATATTGCGCGACCGGCTGCAGCGCGATGCCGACGAACGAAAGCAGATTCGCGGCGGCGATGATGCCGCCTTTTTCCTCCGGGCGCGGACGGTGCTGAATCATCGCGCTGAGTGGCACGCCGAAAATACCGCCGAAAAATCCGACGCCGCCCAGGTCCCACGCCACCGCGGAAAAATCGAGTCCCGGGCGCGACAGCAGCAAAATCATCGCCGCGATTCCGATTGCGCCCAGCGGCACCAGGCCATATTCGATTTTTCCGCCGGAAAAATAGCCCGCGGCCAGGCTGCCCACACCAATGCCGACCAGAATGGCGGCAAGCAGCATGCTGTTTTTCGTATCGGAAACGTGGAGCACGTCGGTGGCGTAGAGGGCAGTATTCACCAGCAAGACCGCGCCCAAAAACCAAAAAAATGTGTTGCCCAAAACCGCGAGCCACAAAAGCGAATCGCGCCGCATCGTGCGTATCTGGCCCCAAAGATCGGCCATCGGATTCCAGCGCAATCGCCGAGCGGGATCGGCCGCGGGAACCCGCGCAATCCCGTGGCTGATCAAAAGCCCGACGAGCGCCAGCAGAATCAGAATGAATCCCGGCCAGTGCTCGCGCCCGCGAAAGCGGTCCGCCAAAACGCCGGCAGCCATCGTGCCGGAAATGATCGCGACGTACGTTCCGAGCTCCAGAATCCCATTGCCCCACGAAAGCCGCTTCTCCGGCAGCAATTCAGGCAACAATCCGTATTTCGTCGGCCCGAAAAGCGCCGCCTGCACGCTGATCAGAAACACCGCGCCGCAATCAATCCACAAATTCCCGCGCCAAAGGCCGAGCGTCGCAACGAGAGCCACGCCGATTTCCATGATTTTCGTGCCAATCACCACCGAGCGCTTGCTGTACCGATCGGCGAAATAGCCGCCGGCCATCGAAAACATCAGGAAGGGAATTGAGAAGAGAAGCGGGATCACGAGAACAACGAGTTGATTGCGCTCGCCCGCCTGCAGACCCATGCTGAGGACGAGATAGGTGACGAGCCAGCGAAGAACGTTGTCGCTGAACGCTCCCTGAAACTGGACGCCGATCAGGCTCCAGAATCCCTCGCGCCAGGAACGATCCTCGCCGTCGGCCGAATTTTGCATTTCTTGCATTCGGGTACCACGGTATCGCGCGCCAGTGTAGGCCCGCTGCCCGACAACCTGCAAACGTGCCGCAGCATTGCCCGACGGCCGACGCGCTGCTAGAGTACGGCCGGGAAAGGCGCATCCAGTGAAACGCGCCGCCGCTGGTTGCTGTTACACGCATCCGAGACGCGCGGCGGCATTTCGCAACGCGAGGCGTTGCGATCGGCGGGAGGGTATGGCAATGGATCGAGCGGAAGTGGTGGGGCTGGGAAGCTGCACGGTGGATTTTTTTGCGTTGGTGCCGCGGCTGATTGGCGCGGAAGAGAAAATCAACGTGCCGAAGCTTGAAATCTACGCCGGCGGCGTGACGGCAAACAATCTGACGCAAGTGGCTCGGCTAGGCGCGTGCGCGGGTTGGATTGGCCTGCTCGGCGACGACGGGAACGCGGAAATCATTCGCAAGCAGTTCGTCGAAGATTCGATGGACATCACGGGAATCCAGACCGTTCCCGGCGAGCGCTCATCTTTCACTTGGATTCCGGTGGACGCGCAAGGCGAGCGGCTCATCTACATGTTTCCCAATATCACCGCGCGCGTTACGGCGGGGCAGATGCGCGAGCGTTTCGCGCCGCATATTCGCGCTGCTCGGCACTTTCATACGGAAGCCTCGCAATTGCCGCTCGAACCGGTGCTCGAAGCCATTCGCATCGCGCGCGACGCCGGCGTCCGCGTCTTTTTCGATCTGGACGTGAGTCCGAAAGATTTTTTTGCCGCGGGACTGGGCACGGACGCGGAACTCGAACGCGCGATTTCGCTTTCCGACGTGCTGAAACCGTGCAAAGCGGCAGCGCGCGAACTCACTGGCGAGGACGATCCGGCGCGCATGGCGGAAAAGCTGCTCGATTTCGGGCCGAAACTGGTGGCGATCACGATGGGCGGGGACGGTTCGCTGATCGCGACGCGCGAAGGCGTGGCCGAATGCCCCGGTTTCCGCGTCAGCGTGAAAGATACGACGGGAGCGGGCGACGCGTTTTTGGGCGGCCTCTCCTACGCGCTGCTCGAGGGACGTTCGCCCGAAGACGCCGGCCGATTCGCAAACGCCTGCGCGGCGCTCTGCTGCACGCGCGTGGGAGCGCGCGCCATGGCCCGCCGCGATGAAGTAGATGCACTGATGGCGCGATAGGGAGTGCGGGGCGTTGCCTGGAAGCGGTCGGGATCCTTCACTTCGTCCAGGATGACAGATTTTTTGTGTTGATGCGGAGCGGGCGAGAGGGGTGGTCGCGGGCGCGGGGCGGGGGAACTACTGGATGGTCTGGTAGTGCCGGTCGCAGCCGACGAGCGAATCGAAAATCGCCAGCACTCGAGTGCGGTATTCAAGGATCCGATCGAGCAGTTGCCGCTGCTCGGGGAGCATGTGACGGTCCCGGCTCCATTTTTCAACGACTTCCACTGGCACGCGGATGTCCCGCCGCAACTGCTCGGCCGAATGCCCGCGCAGGAACAGGCCATAAAAGAACGCCGCTTCGCGCTGGGGAAACGCGAAATCGCGTTCGTTGTCGAAATGGGCCGTGGCCGTCGCCATAGAAAGTAGAGAGTGTACAGATTCACCCCTCCGCGTCAAGCCTTCATCTTCATCGGGCTTCGCCGGGCGTCCGCAAAAGGCAATCCGGCTCTACCGGAACCCTTCGCTGGACTGGTATACTTGATTTGTTTTGGCCGCAGCGCTTCCCATTGACCATGCACGCTCGTGCTATCGTCGTCCATTATCATGAATTGTGGCTCAAGGGCCGCAATCGCTCGTTCTTTCTGAACCGGCTCACCGACAACCTTCGCCGCACGCTCGAGGATTTGCCCATCGAGCGAATCGACCGCCCGGGCGACCGCATCCTCGTCTGGCTGCGCGAAGACGCCGATCCCACTCCGGCCCTGGCGCGCATCGAGCGCGTCCTCGGCGTGGCCTATTGCGCGCCCGTTCGTGCCGTCGAGCGCGACATTGAAGCGATTCGCCGCGCTGCGTGGGAAGAACTCGCCGGCGAGGAATTCGAGACCTTCGCCGTACGCGCCCGGCGCAGCGACAAATCATTCCCCTTGCGCAGTCTCGAAATCGAGCGCGACGTCGGCGCATACCTGCTCGCGCGCCTCGGCGAAGCCGGTCGCCATGCCCGCGTCCGCCTCGGCGCACCCGACCGCCTCTGCCGCATCGAAATTTCGCCCGGCCCGGCGCTCGTTTACGCGCGGCGGATTCCCGGTCCCGGCGGTTTGCCGGCGAAAACAGGCGGGAAAATGGTTTGCCTGCTTTCCGGCGGATTCGATTCGGCCGTCGCCGCCTACAAAATGATGAAGCGCGGTGCGCATCTGGTTTTCGTGCATTTTTACGGCACCGGCGCGCAGCCCGGTGAATCGTCGCTCCACGTTGCACGCGCTCTGACGCGGCAACTCGTTCCTTACCAATTGACCGCGCGCCTGCACCTGGTTCCTTTCGAGCCGATTCAACGCGAAATCGTGCGCTTCGCGCCGGAGGATTTCCGCGTCCTGCTCTACCGGCGGATGATGCTGCGGATTGCCGCGGCGGTCGCCGAGCGCAGCGGCGCGCTCGCGCTCGTCACGGGCGATAGCCTGGGCCAGGTGGCTTCGCAGACGCTTGAAAACATGGTTGCGGTGGATCGCGCCGTGCCGATGAGCGTCTTTCGCCCGCTCGTCGGCGACGACAAACAGGAAATCCTGGCCCTGGCGCGCCGCATCGGCACTTACGACATTTCCGCCGAGCCGTTTCACGACTGCTGCCCGGTTTTTCTGCCGCGCAGCCCCGCGCTGCGCGCCACCGCAGCCGATCTCGATCGCGCCGAATCCCACCTGGACGTTCCCGCGCTGGTGCGGATGGGGCTCGATCGCGCCACGATGGAGCGTTACCGCTTCGTGCGCGGCGAGGTGGAACGCACGGTCAAGTCCGTGGAAGCTGCTCCGGCCGGCCGCGACTCTGCGCAGTGCGCGTCCCCCGCGGAAAACGCGCGCGAGACCTGATCCCGCCCACGGCATCGAAAGGGAGGCTGTTCCCATGCTCGCGGAAAATCTTCGCCCGTTTGCCGGCAAAAAATATCTGAAACTCGAGAGCTATCGACGCGATGGTCGCGGCGTGCAGACGCCGCTCTGGTTCGTCGAAATGGATGATTGCCTGTGGGTTCGCACGCCCGACGACGCCGGCAAAATCAAGCGCATCCGGCGCAACGCCCGCGTCCGCATCGCCCTCTGCGATATTCGGGGCCGGCTCCCGCGGCGCGATTCGCACAGCCCGAAGAAGCCGAGCGCGCCAATCGCTTGCTGACGCGGAAGTACGGCATTGCAAAACGATTGATCGATTTCGGCACGTGGCTGCGCCGCCGCGGCCACGTGGTGATTGGGATTGAGGCGCGCGGGAGTTGAGAGGTGGACGCGGCAGTGGAAGGCCGGCGTGATTGGGAGTTGGCCCGTAGGGGCGGGTCCCGCAAGAGCAACCGGGACGCACAGCCCGCGTTTGAAACCCGCCCCTACCAGCGAAGTGGGCTCGTTGCGGCGCGGGTGCGAGGTGAGCGGCCAAGATGGGCGGACGGTCCGTGGTGTGCGGCAAGGAAAGAGGAGATCCTTCACTTCGCTCAGGATGACCCGTGTTTGTACCGAGCGGTTGGAAATGTTCCGACGCCGCGCCGGCATTATGGTGGCTAGCGGGGAATGCGGCGTACCCAGATACGGCTGGTGGCCGGCAAACCGAGATGGATTTTGCCTTCCGCTCGGCCGCGCACGCTGAGCGTCATCGTCTGGTCGTATTCTCGCGCGTGCACTTTCACGCTCGCGCCGGGGCGCAGCCGCAGCCCGTCCACGAATTCCAGAAACTGCTTGTCCTTTTCCCACACGTGCAGGATTTCCAGTTGCTCGCCCGGAGTCGCTTCGGAAAGCTTGATCGCTCCGCTGCGCCGCAGCGCCGGTAGCCCGCCGAAGAGCGGAACGCCGTGCGGACACGCGCTGTCGTGGCCGAAACGCTTGAGCAGCAACGCCTCCACCTGTTGGGAAATCGCGTGTTCCAGCCGCTCGGCTTCCTCGTGCGCCGCCGTCCAATCAAGTCCAAGCACTTCGGTCAGCAGTTTTTCGGCGAGGCGATGCCGCACCACCAGGTGCCGCGCCGTCTGGCGTCCCTTGGCCGTCAATCCGATTCGGCCGTCGCGCGCCACGCGCAGGTAGCCGTCGCGCGCCATCCGTTTGAGAGCCGCGGTGACCGCCGGCGGAGTCACGGCGAGGTCTTTCGCCAGGCGCGCGCTGATCGGCTCCTGTCCCTCCTGCACGATCTCCCAGATCGCTTTCAAATAATCTTCACGGGAAACCGAGCTTTTTTCCCTGGGCATCGCGTTCAGTCCTGGGGCGCCGACGCGGCGCGGAATTCGGCCACGAGCGCGGTGATTTTCATTTCGATTTCGCGGGCGATTCGCCGATAAACGTCCGGGCTCTCCTCGAATGGATCGTCAACCTTCCATTCGACGACCCGGCGCGCGCCGGGGAAAAGTCCGCGCGATCCGATTCCGCTCATATTGACCACCAGATCGGTTCGCCGCAGCTCCGCCCTTTCGATCGGTTTCGAATACTGGCCGTCGAACGAAAGCCCAAATTCCGTTCCCACCGCCAGCGTCGAATCGGCGATGCGGCCCAATGGACTGATGCCCGCGCTCGACGCTTCGATCACGTCCGCGCCCAGCTTCCGCGCGAAAGCCTCGGCCAACTGGCTGCGGCAGGAATTGCCGACGCAAACGAAAAGCACGCGCCGCCGGCGCGGATCCGCGGCGGGAGACTTATCGCTCATCGCGCACCAGCTTCAGAAAATAGGAATGGATGGTGGCGTCCTCGGTCAATTCGGGGTGGAACGTCGCGGCTAGAATGCGCCCCTGCCTCACCAGAATCGGCTTGTCGTCGCGCCGCGCCATCACCTCGACGCCCGGCCCCACTCGCTCGATCATCGGGGCGCGAATGAAAACCATTTCTATCGGCTGATCCGACAGCGTGGTGATTCCACGCGTCACGCAGCTTTCGATCTGCGGTCCGTAAGCGTTTCGCACCACCGTCATATCCACCAGCCCCAGCGACGCCTGCGCCGGATTTTTCACTTCCTTGGCCAGCAGAATCGCGCCGGCGCACGTGCCGAAAATCGGCAACGTTTTGCCGCCGCGTTCGGCAATCGGCTGAAACAATCCTTCGTCGTTCAGGAATTGCAGTTGGGTAGTGCTTTCGCCGCCGGGCAGCACCAGCGCGTCCACCGCTTCGAGATCCGCCGCCGCTTTGACGAACGCGGTTTCCGCGCCAAGCCGCTCGATCATCTTCTGGTGCGCCTCGAAATCGCCTTGCACGGCCAGGATCCCGATTTTCATGTTTCCACCGGCTTCAATTGCAGCAGCAAACCGGCCAGATCGCCCAGAATCCACGCGTCGGCGATGACACCGTCCGAAATCTGGAAAATTCCCACGCCCGCGTACCGGATGCGCCGGCCCGTCGCCGCGATACCGAAAATTTCCCCGCGATGCGTTCCGGTGTAGAGCAGCCGCGCGGCCACGCGCTCGTCCTCGGCGATCAAGTCCTCGACCGTGTTGTGGAAATCGGGAAACGCGGCCTGCACGTATTTCATGTAATCGAGAAGGCCGGCGCGTCCCAGCACCGCGCGGCCCAGCGATCCGCGAAACCTCACGTCGCCCGCGACGATGCTCTCGGCCAGATCGAATTGCCAGCCGTTCCACAGTTCTTCGTAATAGCGCCGGATGAGGGCCTTGTTTTCCTCGATGGGCACGCGGCGCCTTACCAGCCCCGCGTCTGGAGCAGTTCCTTCTCGTCGAGCTGGCGCACGTCCAGCCCCTTCATCGCCTCGCCGAGCTCTTCGGAAGCTTCGAGCACCACTTTTGGATCGCGCGCGTGCGTCGTCGCCTTCACGATGGCGTGGGCGCGCCGCTCTGGATCGCTCGATTTGAAGACGCCCGATCCCACGAACACCGCTTCCGCGCCGAGCTGCACGACGAGCGCCGCGTCCGCCGGCGTCGCCACGCCTCCCGCCGAAAAATTCGGCACCGGGAGTTTGCCATTCCGCGCCACCCAGCGCACCAGATCGAGCGGAGCGCCCAATTGCTTCGACGCGCCGATCAATTCCTCCTCGCCGAGCAGGGTCAGCCGCTTCATTTCGCCCACGATCGCCCGCATGTGGCGCACCGCTTCCACGATGTTCCCGCTGCCCGCTTCGCCCTTGGTACGAATCATCGCCGCGCCTTCGGCGATCCGCCGCAGCGCTTCGCCCAGGTTCCGCGCGCCACAGACGAATGGAATGCGGAAGGATTGCTTCCAGATATGATTTTCCTCGTCCGCCGGCGTCAGCACTTCGCTTTCGTCGATGAAATCCACCGCCAGCGCTTCGAGCACTTGCGCTTCGGCGAAATGGCCGATGCGCGCCTTGGCCATCACTGGAATCGTGACCGCGGCCTGAATCTCGCGGATGATTTTCGGCGAAGCCATCCGAGCCACGCCGCCCTCCTTGCGGATATCGGCGGGAACGCGTTCGAGCGCCATCACCGCACAGGCGCCTGCTTTTTCAGCGATACGCGCCTGATCGGCGTTTGTTACGTCCATGATCACGCCGCCCTTCAGCATTTCCGCCAGGCCCACTTTCACACGCCATTGCGGATCGGTCGAAAACGTCAGTTCCTCAGCCATCGGTCATCTCCCCTTCTTGTCTGAATTCCGGCTCCTGCCGCGAAATTCCTCAAACCAGCGTCACCGCGCCCAGTCCGTCGCCGGCCGTCACTCCTCGCCTGGTCCGCGAGCGGCGCGTCTGCTCGCGCACGATCTGGCCCAGCACGCTCACGCCGCGAGCGATGCGCCGCTCGTTCAATTCCGAAAATCCCAACCGCAGCGTATTCGGCTGCGCGCGGTCCAGGTAGAAGAGGCGTCCTGGCGCGAACAACACGCCGCGTTCCCGCGCCCTCACCAGCAGTTCCACCGCGTCGAGCCCCGGCGGCAGGGTCACCCACACGCACATGCCGCCTTCCGGCGCGCTCCATTCCACGCCTTCGGGCATCGACCGCTCGAGCGCCTCGAGCGCCGCTTCCAGCCGTTTCCGGTACACCACCCTCATCCGTTCCAAATGCCGCGCCAGCATTCCGCGCCGCAGAAATTCCGCCGCCGCGGCTTGCGCCAGCTGGCTGGTATGCAAGTCGGCCGCCTGTTTCGCCAGGCGCAGCCGCTGCGCCACCGCTTCCGGCGTCACGCACCAGCCCACGCGCAGCCCGGGAAACGCGAGTTTCGACAGGCTGTCAATTTGTATCACCAAGCCCGCCCGGTCCAGAGCTTTCAGCGACGGAATCGGCTGCCCGGAAACGCGCAGCCGCGCGTAAATGTAGTCCTCGACCACCGGCACGCGATATCGCTCCGCCAGTTCGAGCACTTTGCGCCGGTCTTCGAGGCTCAGCGTCGAGCCGGTCGGATTCTGGAAATCCGGCATCAGCACCATCAGCTTCACGCGATTCCTGTCCAACGCGAAGCCGATCGCGTCCGGGTCCACGCCCGCGCCCGCCCGCACCGGCGCTCCAATCACGCGCACGTGCCGGCTCGAAAACGCGGCCAGCGCGCCGGGATACGTCGGGTTTTCGAGTAGAACCGCGTCGCCCGGCCGCAGAAAAACGCGCGCCAGCAAATCGAGTCCCTGCTGGCAGCCGGATGTCACCAGAATGTGGTCGCGCGGTCCCAAAATGCCGTCGGCGCGAAGCCACGCCGACAGCGCTTCATGCAGCGGCGGATAGCCGTCCGTCGGGCCCAATTGCAGGATTTCGCGTCCGCGAAGCCGCAGCACCGCATTCGCACAGCGGCGGAAATCGTCGAGTGGAAACAGCTCTTCCGGCGGCCGCGCCACAATGAATGAAATCGCATCGCGCGCCGTCGGCGGCAGCAGCCGGTCGAGCGATTCCTCGGCGCGCTCCTCGGCGAACAGACCGTCCCAGTGCACCCCGCCATTTTTCCCCGGTGCGGGCCGCGCCGGCACCTCAGTCCGCAATTCGCCGTCGGCCTTCCCGCAAATGAACGTTCCGCGGCCCACGTGGCCGCGAATCAGTCCTTCGGCTTCGAGTTCCGCGTAGGCGTTGGCGACGGTCGTTCGGTGTACGCCCAGGCGCGCAGCCAATTCGCGGCTCGGCGGAATGCGGTCGCCCGGCAGCAATTGGCCGATGCGCACCAGCGCGCGCAGTTGGTCGCGCAGTTGCGCGTAGAGCGGGATGCGGCTTTCGGGTTGAATTTGGAGCGGCAGCATGTTTTTTTCCTAAGAACCAATACTACCGTATTTCGGCCAGGTAAAGAGTCAAATTGTCTCTTTGGCTGGGGAGGGACGTTCGGAGCAGGCCGCCACGGCTCGCATGGATTGGAAGGGTCTCTCGGGACGGGGCGATGCATGGGGGCGGATGGGGTCCTTCCCGACTGAAAGCGTCGGGACTCCCTTCGGTCGTCGCCAAAGGCTACGCTCGCGATGACGGAGACTTTAGGAACGGAGGGCTCTTAGCGGAGCTTGTACCGTTGGATTTTCCCCGTTGCCGTTTTCGGCAGTTCGCGCACCAGGTGGAATTCGACGGGAATCTTGTGCCCCGCGAGGCGCCCGCGCAGAAACTCGCGCAAACCCCCGGCGAACTCCACCTCGTTCACGCGCTCCGTCCGCGCCACTACGTACGCCACCGGTTTCATCAGTCCGTCGAACGACCGCCCCACCACCGCCGCTTCGGCGATCCCTTCGTGCGCCAGCAGCGCGTTTTCCACTTCCCCCGGCGAAACCCACATCCCCGAAACCTTCATCATGTCGTCCGAGCGGCCACAGTGATGGAAATAGCCGTCCTCATCCTGAAAGAACTTATCTCCAGTCACCACCCAATCGCCGCGTTTTGTCCGCTCGGTCAGTTCCGGCTTGTTCCAATAACCGGCGAACGCGCTTTCTCCGCGCACGAGCAGATTCCCGATCTCGCCGCGTTCCACCGGCTGGCCCTCTTCGTCCACCACGCACGCCTCGTAGTGCGGCACCTCGATGCCGCAACTGCCCGGCCGCGCCGCTCCGGGCCTCGGCGAAAGGAACATGTGCAGCATCTCCGTCGAGCCAATACCGTCGAGAATTTCAATTCCCAGCCGCTCGCGGCACCTGGTGAAAAGTTCCGCCGGCAGCGGTTCCCCGGCCGAAACCGCCAGCCGCACCGACGAAAAATCCACTCGCAGCCCGCGTTCCATCTGCCCGAGTAGTGCGCCGTAAAACGTCGGCACGGCGAAAAACGCGGTGGGCCGATAGCGCGAGACCATCTCCGCGATCGCTTCCGGCCGCGGCCGCGCGGGATAGAGAATCGTCGAAGCGCCCACGCCCAGCGGAAAATACATGCCGTTTCCCATGCCGTAGGCGAAAAAGAGTTTCGATACGGAAAGCGTGCGATCCTCGGCGTGCAACCCCAGAACCCCGCGCGCGTAGCACTCGAACGTCACCATCATGTCCTGGTGCCGATGCACCGCCGCTTTTGGCGTGCCCCCGCTTCCGGAAGTGTAAAGAAAAAACGCCGGCTCACTCGCTGCCGTATCCGCGGCCTCGGTCACCGCCGGCGCCGCGGCCAGACATTCTTCCCACCGGGTGGCGCGTGGCGATTTGCCTTTCGGCGCGGGCCCTCCCACCACGATCAACCGCTCGATCCCACTCGCCTTGCCGCTTTCGAGCAGCGCCTCCAGGCGGCTTGCCGCGACGATCGCGAACCGTGGCGCGCAATCCGCCAGAAAATGCGCGTAATCGGAAACGGGCGCGCCGGAATTCACCGGTACGGCGATCGCGCCGATTCGCACGATGCCGAAAAAGCCGGCGATGAACTCCGCCGAATCCGGCAAAACCACCAGCACGCGATCGCCGCGCCGGCAGCCTGCATCGAGCAAGGCTCCCGCCGCGCGTTCGGCCATCGCGGCAAGTTCACGGTAGGTGTAAGGGCGCGGTTCGCCCTGTACGGCAATGCGGGAAGGATGCTCGCGCGCGGGGCGAGCCAGAAAATGCTCGGCGATATTCAGCCGCGTCGGGAGCGAAATCGGCACGCCCCGATTTTACTTCGCCCGGTGTTTCCTGTTCATCTGTTTGGCTTGTTGCTGCAACCGCCGGCGCAAAGGCTCGGGCGTGCTGGGGTTGCTCGCGACCAGATACCAGAGCATTTGGGTGCGGTCACGGCTGAGAGCGGTAAGAGTTTTTGCGTCGGCGTTGGGATGCCGGGCGACATTCTCTCGGACGGCGCCGTATGGATGGCGGGCCAGGAAGGCGAGGGTCTCCGCGCCGGTGCGCGGATGCTCGCTGATCAGGCGCATCAGGAAGAAGTCGCTTTCAGGCGCTTCCCGGGCGAGTTCGTCGAGCTGCTCGGGAGTGACATCGGGGCCCAGAACCGTGCTGATGTGCTCGTCCCAATCGGGATTCAGCCGGTTCAGCTCCTGCGTGCGGGCATGGATCAGCCGCTCGATCGTTTGCTGCTCGGTTCTCCGCTGTTCCGGCGAAATGGCCGTGCGGTCGATCGAATCGAGCACGCGAAGCAGGTATTGACGCTCGCCGAAAATGATCTGCGACGTGCGCGGGATTTTGTACTGCGTGTCGCTTGAGGCTGAACGACGGCCGAATGCCATAAGATCCGAACGGCGCATCAGAGCCTCGCGGGGAATCGCGGCAGTCATGGACACGGCTTCGCTCCTTGCCTTCACGTGTTTGGGACATCCGGCAGGCTGGACGCGGCCGGCGAAGGGTCCGAGAGGGCTGGAACGAGCGGGGCGCGGGCAGGCATAGTGTCACCCGCGCCCGCTTTGGGAAATCACGCATCAGGGTGCGCGCTTCACTCTCCGCTCTCCGGGAGGACAGTGAATCCGTGCGCAGTCCCTGCGCAATTTCCGCTGTGTACCCGCCGTTCTCAGATACCTGTCGAGGGCCAGGAATCCAAAACCTACAGGTGCCAACGGCTGAACTTTCGCAGTCATTATGCACAGGTGAGGGACTGGCCAGAACGTTTTGGTACAGTGCTGGCGCTGTTTCCTCTATTAGCCATCGAGTAAATGCTGCATCCTATTACTCAGTACTCGTTGGCTAATGCCCCTCCCGCGTCCGTTTTGCAGCGGCTCTCGTTTGCCCCACCGGCCTGAAACCGCTACTCTCGGTTTTTCCGTCGGATGGGAGCCATGTCGGTCTTTGACGATCATCGCGAGGAACTCGAACATTACGAGACCATGATGGGCCGTTGGCGCGGACGCTTGGCCGTTTCTCTCGACCGCGTGACGAACGCGCTGGTGCTCGTCGGCCAGCACGGCGTCTATTGCCACTCGGCGCGCGATCCCGAAAAGCCTTCGCTCGACATTCAGCAGGTGCAACAGGAATTGGCGAAAGCCAAGCAACTCATTCAAAGCGTAATGGAAGGTCTTCGCGAGGAACGCGACCGCAAAACCACCTAGAGCGCAACTTCCGACCCGATTTTCCGAGCGCCCTATCGCCGCCGCAGAAACGGATTCGACTCTTTTTCTTGCGCAATCGTCGTTGCCGGCCCATGGCCGGGGAAGACAATCGTCTCTTCCGGCAGAACCAGCAACTTTTCGTGGATCGACCGCAGGATTTCGTCGAACGATCCGCCCCACAGGTCGGTGCGGCCGATGCTGCCGGCAAAGAGCGTATCGCCCGCGAAAAGCCGCGGCGTTTCGATGCGCTTTTCCCCGTTCTCCGGCACATCGTTCGGCAAGTAGAGACTCAAACTGCCGCGCGAATGCCCCGGCGTATGGATCACGTGCGCGCGAAACCCTCCCCAGTTCAGGTCGTCGCCCTCATTCAGCAATCCGTCCACTTTCGCCATTTCCGGCGGCTCGACGCCGAGCCATTCCGCCTGCATCGGCAGCGCGAAATACAGATCGAGATCGTCGCCGTGCATCAGCACGGGTGCGCCGGTCGCCCGATGCAGTTTCGCCAGCCCGCCGACATGATCGATATGCGAGTGCGTGCTGACGATGACGCGCACGCGTAGCCGGTGCCGCTCGATCGCCTCAATCACCCGCTCGATTTCATCGCCGGGATCGAGCACCAGCGCTTCGCGGGTTTCGGGATCGCCGATAATCGAGCAGTTGCATGCCAGCATGCCCACGGGAAGCACTTCGTGAATCAGCCGCTGCGCCATTTCTCGAAGTATAGCATTCGCTTCCGGGCACCCCGCTTCTGCTACGATGGCATCGAAGCGCGCCACGTGCACGCGTCGCGCCGATGGAAAGGGAAATGAGCCTCGAAACTCCGCTTCGCAACGAGCACCAGCGCCACGGAGCCCAGATGGACGTCTGGTTCGGCACGCTTCTGCCCTCGGGTTACGGCGATTTCGACGCCGAATACCGCCGCGCAAGCGGCAGCGTCGCCATTGTGGATACGAATTTCCAGTCGGTTGCCGAATTCACCGGTTCGGACCGCGTTCGTTTTCTCAACGCCATCACCAGCGGCAATATCCGCGATCTGAAGCCGGGCGAAAGCTCGCTCGGTCTTCTGCTCAATCCCCAGGGGCATATTCTCGCCGAGCTGCGCACGCTCGCGCTCGACGATCG
>JAKASX010000049.1 GCA_021818865.1 Acidobacteriota bacterium | reverse complement strand
TGGACGAGGTGCTGGCGAAAATCGCCGCCTTCGTCAAGCGGGTGATCGATTACGAAATTTTCGCGATTCTGCTGGTCGACGAATCGCGCAACGATCTTTACTTCCGGTTCGCGATCGGCCACCGGCCCGAGGTGGTGAAAACCTGGCGCGTGCCGATCGGACAGGGCATCACAGGCTCGGCCGCGGCGAGCCACAAGGCGGTACGCGTCCCCGATACGAGCGCCGACCCTCGCTACATCAACGCGCTCGACAGCGTACGGTCGGAGCTGGCCGCCCCGCTGCTCTTCAAAGGCAAATGCATCGGCGTGCTCGATATTCAGAGCCGGCAGCTCGACGCGTTCACCCGGGAAGAGCAGACGCTTTTGAGCCTGCTGGCATCGCGCCTGGCGATGGCGGTCGAAAACGCGCGGCTTTTCGAGCGGACGCGCCGCCAGGCCGATACGCTGCTGCTGCTCCATGAAGTGGTGCGGCAGGCGAGCGAACTGCTCGATCTGGACGAAGTGCTGCAGCGCGCCGCCGAGCTGATCAAGCGGGTGATCGACTACCAGATCCTGAGCATCCTACTCTACGATCCCGAACAGCAAGTTTTCCGGCATACGCTCAGCCTGAAATTCGGCAAGAACGTGCAGGAGCATTTTCTGGTGCGGATGGGGCAGGGTGTGATCGGGCTGGCGGCCGAGCGGCGGCATCCGGTGCTGGTGCCGGATGTGAACGAGGACCCCAACTACATCCGGGTGAATCCCGAGGTGCGGTCGGAGCTGGCCATTCCGCTCGTCGTGAAAAATCGCGTTACCGGCGTCATCAATCTGGAGAGCCCTCAGGTGGGCTATTTCACTGGCGACCACGCGCAGGCGCTTTCGATCCTGGCGGCCCACTTGGCGGTGGCCATCGAAAACTCGCGGCTGTACGAACGGGTGTCGCGGCAGGAAGCGCGCATGGAGCGCGAGCTGCAAGCGGCGCGGGTGATCCAGAGCGCGCTGCTGCCGGAAATTCCGCAAGAGGATTATGGGCTGGAGATCGCGGCGCGCTACGTTTCCGTGCGCGAACTGGGCGGCGACGTCTACGATTTCCGGCGTTACGGGCCGCAGGAATTGGCGGTGGCGCTGGGCGACGTCAGCGGGAAAGGCACCGCGGCGGCGCTTTACGGAGCGGCGGCGATCGGCATCCTGCGCAGCCTGGTTCCGGCGAAACTTTCGCCCTCCGGCATGCTCGGCTCGATGAACCGCCTGCTGGACGAACGGCAAATCGAGGGCCGGTTCATGACGCTGTGCTTCGCCACGTGGCATCGCGGGCGCCGGCGCCTGCGTATCGCCAACGCCGGGCAATCGCAACCGCTGCTGCTGCGGCAGGGTCACGCGCAACGGCTTCGGCTGGCTGGATTCCCGTTGGGTCTCGGCTTCGACCAGGAACCCTACGATGAAGTTTCGATGGAACTGTTTCCCGGCGATCTGCTGGTGTTTTATTCCGACGGCATCGTGGAAACGATGAAGGCCGACGGGCGCGAATACGGCACCGAACGATTCGAGCATCTGTTGCGTGAAGCGGGCGCGCTCCCCGTGGAAACGCTCGCCGATCGGATCCTCGAGGAAGTCGAGCGTTTCGCTGCCGGCGAGCCGGCGCACGACGACCGCACGATTGTGCTTTTGCGCGTCAAGGAAAAATAAAGAACCAACCATGCGACCTATCGATCCCGTTCGTTACACGCCGTTTTTCTCCTTTCGCGACGGCCAGCTGGCGGCCGAAAGCGTAACGCTCGAGCGCGTGGCCCAGCGTGTGGGAACGCCGACCTATGTTTACAGCCGGCGAGCGATCGAAACGGCGTGGCGCAAGTTCGATCGCGCGGTTTCGGGCGTGCCGCACACGGTCTGCTATTCGGTGAAGGCGAATTCGAACCTCTCGATTCTGCGCGCGCTGGCGCGGCTGGGCAGCGGTTTCGATATCGTCTCGGGAGGGGAACTGGAACGGCTGCGGCGAGCGGGTGTTTCGGGCGACCGGATCGTTTTTTCTGGCGTGGGCAAGACGCGCGAAGAGATTCGCGAGGCTCTGGCGGCAAAAATTCTGCTGTTTAACGTGGAATCGGAAGCGGAACTCGATGCGCTGGCCGGGGAAGCCGCGCGACGCGGCATCGCGGCGCCGGCGGCGCTGCGCGTGAATCCCGACGTGCAGGCGGGCGGGCATCCGCACATTTCCACCGGGCGGCGGGTACACAAATTCGGCGTGGATTGGGAGCGCGCGCCCCAGGTGTACGCCGCGGGGCTGCGCCTGCGCTCGATTCGCTGGCGCGGAGTGACCGCGCACGTCGGTTCGCAGATTCTGGCGCTCGATCCTTTCCGTCTGGCGCTCGACCGCCTGGGCCATCTGATCGGGCGGTTGCGGCGGGAGGGCGTGACGATCGAGTTTCTTGATTTCGGCGGAGGGCTCGGCATTCGCTACGGCCATGAGAAACCGCCGGAATTCCGCTCCTACGGGAAACTCGTGGCCCGCACGGCACGGAAACTCAACTGCCGCTTACTGCTCGAGCCCGGACGTGCCATCGTCGGCGCGGCGGGCGTGCTGCTGACGCGCGTGATTTACCGCAAGGAAAACCACGGGAAAGCGTTTTTGATCGTGGATGCGGCGATGAACGACCTGATGCGGCCGGCGCTCTACGGCGCGGTCCATCCGATCGCGCGCGCGCGGCGGCCCTTGCGCGGCGAGCGCTGGACGCGCGCCGATATCGTCGGGCCGGTCTGCGAAACGGGCGATAGCTTCCTTTCCGATTGGCCGGTGCCGGAAATCGAAGCGGGCGACCTGATGGCGATCTGGGGCGCGGGCGCTTACGGATTCGTTTTGTCGTCGAATTACAATTCGCGGCGGCGCGCGGCGGAAGTGATGGTGGATGGAACGCGCTTCCGCGTGATCCGGCGCCGGGAACGGTTCGACGATCTGGTGCGCGGCGAATAGGCCGCGCGGCTACTGCTCTCCCCAACGCAGCTTGTTCCGCAATACTTCGAAATAGGTTCTTTGCGGCGGACGAACCAGGCGCAGATGCTTCGCCGATCTGCGCACGCGAACCGAATCGCCATGACGCAATTCCGCCGCGATTTGGCCATCCACCGTCAAATAGGCCGGCTCATCGCCGCGATTGAATTGCGCCGCCACGCGCGCGGTGTGCGGAAGTACCAGCGGACGGTTCGTCAGCATGTGCGGGCAGACGGGCGTCACGACGAAAGCTTCGAGCTCCGGCGTGAGGATGGGACCGCCGGCGGAAAGCGAGTAGGCGGTCGAGCCTGTGGGGGTGGAAAAGATGATTCCGTCGGCGCGAAAGCTGCAAACGAAAACGTCGTCGACGAGCAGCTCGAAATCGATCATGTGCGCGGTCAGGCCCTTGCTGAGCACCGCGTCGTTGAGGCCGCGGCGGGGCTCGATCGGCCGGCCGTCGCGGGTGACCTCGGCTTCGAGCATCATGTGCCGCGTCGTTTCAGAGCGTCCCGCGAGGACTTCCTCGAGAGTGGGGTAAAGCTCGTCGAGTACGGTGGTGGTGAGAAAGCCCAGATTGCCGAAATTCACCGGCAGAATCGGCACGTCGTGCTCGGACGCGGCGTGCGCGGCGGTCAGCAGCGTTCCATCGCCGCCCAACACGACGAGCAGTTCCACGCGAGCCATCAACTCGTCGGGCGAAAGGCCGGCCTCGGCGCCGCCGGCGAATTCGGAGGCGAAGCGGTCGCAGAACACCTTCACGCCGCGGCCCCGCAGCCAGCGCACCAGTTCGGGAATCTTGGCTCCGATGCGTTCGCGGTGCGGCTTGGCGAAAATTCCCACCGAGCGAATCATGGTTCCTCCGGCGCCTTTCGCGTCCGTGGCGGCCATTTTACAGCAGTTCGCGCGCCGGCGCGGGCTCAGGCGGGCTTGCGGGCGTGGAGAAAAAATTCCCGGTTGCCTTCGGCGCCGGCGAGGCGGCTGGGATAGACGCCCAGGATTTCGAGGCCCAGCGAAGCCGCCGCTTCGCGGATTTTCTCGACCGCTCGGCGGTGCAATTCGGGATCGCGCACGATGCCGCCGCGCCCGATCTGGCCGCGTTCGAGCTCGAACTGAGGTTTCACCAGAATCAGGAGATCGGCGCCGGGACGCGCCACGGGAACGACGGCCGGCAGCACTTTCGCCACGGAAATGAACGAAACGTCGAGCGTCACGAGATCGGGCGGCTCGGCGACGTCTTCCGGGCGCAATTCGCGGGCGTTTCGCGCGACGAGCGTGACGCGAGGATCCTGGCGCAGCTTCCAATCAATCTGCTCGGGCGTCACGTCCACAGCGGTGACGTGGCGCGCGCCGCGCTGCAGGAGGCAATCGGTGAATCCACCGGTGGAGGATCCGATATCGAGAGCGGCGCGCCCCTCGACCGAGACGCCCGAATCCTCAAGCGCGCCTTCGAGCTTGTAGCCGGCGCGGCTCGCGTATTTCATCCGCTCGCCGGCGATTTCCACGTTCGCGTCAACGGGAACGAGCGCGCCCGCCTTGTCCACGCGCTTGCCATCCACGCGCGCCGCTCCCGCCAGTATCAGCGCCTGCGCGCGCTGGCGCGTTTCCGCCAGGCCGCGCTCGACGATGAGGAGGTCGAGACGCTTGCGGCCGGGCTTTTTCGGAATTGCCATGGCGTTTTTTCGGCGAGGCGCGTTGCCTGCGCGCCGATTGCCAGGGAAATTCAGGCGCGACGGCGCGTCTGGAAGCGCGCGAGTTCGCGCAGACGCTCGGCACGGTCGGCGTAGGGAGCGAGTTCGTCGATCGCTTCGGTGACGAGCTGGGCAGCCTTGCGGCCGGATTCCTCCAGGCCGTAAAGAGCCGGATAGGTCGCTTTGTGCTGCTGCTGGTCTTTTCCGGCGGTTTTGCCAAGCGCGGCGGAGGATTCCTCGACGTCCAAAATATCGTCCACAATCTGAAACGCCCAGCCGATTTTCCCGCCGAAGCGGCGGATGCGGGCAACGTCGTCGTCCGCGGCGCCGGCGGCGAGCGCTCCCGCGGCGCAGGAGGCGCGAATCAACGCGGCGGTTTTCGATTGATGGATGTATTCGAGCATCGCCGCATTCACCGGTTTGCCTTCGGCTTCGACGTCGGCCACCTGGCCGCCGACCATGCCGCTGACGGTTCCGGCCGCCGCGGCGATTTCGGCGATCGCGCGGACGCGGCGGGAATCTTCGATCGGAGCCTTGGCGAGCGTTTCGAAAGCGAACGTGAGCAAGCCGTCGCCGGCGAGAATGGCCATCGCTTCGCCGAATTTCTTGTGGCAGGTGGGCTGGCCGCGGCGCAGGTCGTCGTTATCAAGTGCAGGGAGATCGTCGTGGATGAGCGAATAGGTGTGGATGAATTCGAGGGCGCAGGCGACTTCCATGGCGCCACGCGGGTCGGGATCGAAAAGGCGCGCCGTTTCGAGGCACAGCGCCGGGCGAATGCGCTTCCCGCCGGCCATGACGCTGTAGCGCATGGCCTGGTGAATGGTTTCGGGCGGGGTGGTCGCGGGCGGAAGCAGGCGATCGAGCGCCTGATCCACGGCGACGCGGTCTTGTTCGAGAAAATCGGGAAGTTTCATCGTGGATGGGCCGAGCGGGGGTTCAGGATTGTTCCTCGGTTTCGAAGGGCTCGGCGACGAATTTGCCGTCGGCTTTTTTCAGCAGGATTTCGACGCGCGCTTCGGCCTCTTCGAGCTGCTTCTGGCATTCGCGCGAGAGCTTCACGCCTTCTTCGAAAAGTTTCATCGCTTCGTCGAGCGAAAGTTCCGGGCTTTCGAGTTTTTTCACCACCTGTTCGAGGCGCGCGAGCGAGCGCTCGAAATCCACCTTCGCGTCTTTTTCGGGGTTGGGCTTGGGCGCTTGGCTCATCGTTCACCTCTGGCAGCCGGGGCAAAAGTAGGTGGATCGGCCGCCCTGTTCGACGCGACGGATGACGGCGCCGCAACGACCGCACCGGCGGCCTTCGCGGGCGTAAACGCGGGCCATTTTGTCGCCGTTTTCAAACCACCATTCCGGATTGCGGAAATCGGGCGCCGGATCGAGGCAGGATTTTAACGCGCGGCGAACCACGCGAGCAACCGAGCGGGCGAGATCACGCGTTTCCCGGCCGCTGAGCGTTTCCGCGCGGCGGCGCGGATCGATTCGCGCCTGCCACAGCGATTCCGCGGTCCAGATGTTTCCAAGACCAGCGATTTTTTCCTGATCCATCAAGACCAGTTTCACAGGCCGGCGGCTGCCGCGCAACACGCCGGCCAGGCGTTCGCCGCTGAAGTCGCGCGAAAGCGGATCGAGGCCGAGCCGCGCGATGCCCGGCAAATCCTCGGGCCGATCGAGCCAACGGACGCGGCCCAGGTGGCGTTCGTCCACGAAGCCGAGCGTTCCGCTCGGGAAATCGAGCGCGAAATCAACGTGGCCGAGGGGCCGGCGCCGGTCGTACCAGACGAATTGGCCGCTAAGCCGGAAATGGTAAGCGAGCCATCCGCGGTCGAGTTCGATGAGGAGATATTTCCCGCGGCGGCACACGCCGATTACTTTGCGCGCTCGTGCGTTGGCGAGCGAGAGCGGGCCATCGGTGTCGCACGGCGAGTTTCTTGCCACGATCGGATGCAGCAACCGTGTAGCCAGGATTCTGCGGCCCGCTATCAGCGGTTCGATTGTGCGCGCGATGGCTTCGACTTCGGGCAGCTCAGGCATGGGGATCGTCGTATCGGCAATGGCCGGGTTGTGTCAAGTTCGCTGACTCTAGCCCAGCCTATCGCCTGCCGCAACTCCGCCCCCCTCGTCATCTTGGTTCCCGGGCCGGCCGGAGGGTACAATTTGTGCGGTGGCCTTCGTTTTGCCGGGGAGGGCCCGGCCTCGCCTTATGCTTGCCCTGAGACTCTTAGTTGTATTTCTCTTGATCGCGCTGAACGCGTTTTTTTCCGCGACGGAATTCTCTCTGGTCGCCCTGCGGCCGACGCGTATCCGGCTGCTGGTGGACCAGGGAAACGCGCGGGCGCGCGTGGTGGCGGAGTTGCTGGGTGAGCTGAGCCGGGTGATTTCGGGCGTGCAGGTGGGCGTGACGCTGGCGAGCCTGGCGCTGGGATTCATCGGCGTGCTCACGTTCGCTTCGATGTTCCTCCCGTTGTTCGCGTGGCTGCCGGGAACTTGGGGCGTGACGGCGGCGAATACGAGCGCGCTGGCGCTGGCGTTCATCCTGCTGACGTTTCTCCAGATCGTTTTGGGCGAACTGGTGCCGAAGGCGATTGGGCTGGGGCGAGCCGAGCGCGTGGCGCTGACGGTGGCGCGGCCGTTCCGCTGGTTTTTGAAGACGTGCAGCTGGGCGATCACCCTGCTCGACGGCGTGGCGGGACGCATGGTGCGGGTGCTGGGGCTGGGAAGGCCGGCTCCGCACGCGATGGTGCGCACGGCGGAAGAACTGCAGATTCTGATTCAGCAGGCGGGCGAACGCGGCATTTTGCCGGTGCGGGAAGAGCGGCTGGTGCAGGGCGCGATGCAGCTGAATCAGGTGGAAGTGCGCGCGGTGATGGTGCCGCGGCCGGACGTGCACGCGTTGCGCGTGGACGCGACGCTCGAGGACGTGATCCGGCTGTTCTCGCGAACGCAGCGCTCGCGCGTGCCGGTATATCAGGGCACGCTCGATCATGTGGTCGGGTTCGTTCACGTGAAAGATTTGATCTGGGTTTTGGCCGATCGGAATCGCGCACTCGCCGCCGGCGAAAAGCCGCCGGCTTTCGATTTGCGGCAGATGCTGCGCGAAGTCCTCATCGTTCCCGAATCCAAATCGGCGAGCGAACTGCTGTTCGAATTCCGCGCCAAGCGCGCCGGACTGGCGATGGTGGTGGATGAATACGGGAGCATTGCGGGCCTAGTGACGCTCGAAGACATCCTGGAGCAGATGGTCGGCGAGATTCACGACGAATTCGACGTGGAGCGGCCGCCGCTGAAAATGTCCGACGGAGCGATGATTTTCGACGGCGCGGTGAACGTGCGCGACCTTTCGAGCCAATACAACATCGTGTTGCCCGAAGGCCCGGCCTACGAAACGCTGGGTGGATTCGTGCTGAGCCAGCTTGGGTTTCTGCCCCGCGGCGGCGAGAGCTTCGAAGCCGATGGTTACCGGTTCACCGTGCTCGAAATGAACCGCAGGCGCGTGGCGCGTGTGAAAATCACGCCGATTCGCCAGGTTCCCAGCATTGCCGCCAAGGTCGCCGAATGACGCGGCGCGTCGCCGCGCGCCTTCTCTGGGCGATTCCCTCCCTCTGGCTGATCGTCACGATGGTGTTTCTGCTGATTCACATCGTGCCGGGCGATCCCGTGGTGCAGATGCTGGGCGAGGGCGCGAGCGCGCGGGACATCACGCAGTTGCGCCACGAACTGGGACTCGACTTGCCGCTGCCGGAGCAGTACGCGCGGTACTTGGAAGGCGTGGCGCGGGGAAATCTGGGAACGTCGCTGCGGTACCACGAACCGGTGTTGAAGGTGGTTCTCGAGCGCTTTCCAGCGACGATCGAGCTTGCTCTGGTTTCGTTGCTCGTGTGCGTGGTGCTGGCCGTGCCGGCGGGGGTGGTGGCCGCGGCGCGGCAGGGGCGCGCGGCGGACCAGGCGATCGCCGTCGTTTCGCTTTTCGGATTATCGGTGCCGAATTTCGCGCTGGGACCGCTGCTGATTCTGGCGTTTTCGGTGGAGATCGGCTGGCTGCCGGTTTCCGGCCGCGGCGGATGGGAGCATCTGGTCTTGCCGGCTGTGACGCTGGGCGCGGCGCTGGCGGCGATTTTGACGCGCATGGTGCGGGCGGCGATGCTCGCCGAGCTGCATTCCGATTATGTGCGGACGGCGCGCGCCAAGGGATTGAGCGAGCGCCGGGTGCTTTTGCGGCACGCGCTGCCGAACGCGCTCTTTCCCGTGGTGACGATCATCGGGCTGCAATTCGGCACGCTGCTGGCCGGAACGATCGTGACGGAAATGATTTTTTCCTGGCCGGGGATCGGGCGGCTGGCGGTGAGCGCGATCGAGACGCGCGATTATCCGCTGCTCCAGGGCTGCATTCTGGTGATCGCGGTTTCCTACGTGCTAGTGAACCTGGCCACGGACGTGGTGTACGCGCTGATCGATCCGCGGGTGAGATTTTCATGAAGCAGATTCGCGAGTTTCTGGCGCACAGCCGGATGGGCCGCGTGGGATTCGCGCTGAGCCTGGCGTTGATTCTGGTGGCGCTGCTGGCGCCGCTGCTCGCGCCCTATAATCCCGCGGCGCAAAACCTGCCCGAGCGCCTGGAGCCGCCGAGCAGCTCCCATTGGTTTGGGACGGACGATTTGGGGCGAGACGTTTTTTCCCGCGTGCTTTACGGCGCGCGCATTTCCGTCACCGTCGGCGTGTCGGTGGTCGCCGGAGCGGGGACGCTGGGACTGGTGGCGGGGGCGCTGGGCGGATTTCTGGGCGGCTGGGTGGATTTGCTTATCAACGCGATTCTGATCAACGCGTTTCTGGCCTTTCCCGGGATTTTGCTGGCGATCGCGTTCGCGGCGTTCCTGGGACCGGGGCTGGGAAACGTGATTCTGGCGCTGGTGGTGACGGGATGGGCGGGTTACGCGCGGCTGGCGCGGGCGCAGGCGCTCAAAGTGAAGGAGTTGGATTTCGTCGCGGCGTCGCGCACGCTGGGCGCCTCAAACGCGCGGATTTTTCTGCGCCACATTCTGCCGAATATTCTGCCGCCGGTGTTGGTGCAGGGAATGATCGGGCTTGCGAGCGCGATCCTGGCCGAATCCACGCTGAGTTTTCTGGGTCTGGGCGTTCTGGCGCCGGCGGCGAGCTGGGGCGCGATGCTCAACGACGCGCGAAATCATTTATTCGACGCGCCGTATCTGGTGGTTTTTCCGGCGCTCGGGCTGGTATGGGCCGTGATGGCGTTCAACCTGCTCGGGGATGGTCTGCGCGACTGGCTCGATCCACGCACGCGGTCGGAACTTATCGCTTTGCATCTGACAAGGTAGCAGAGCCGGCGGGAAGGGAGCTGAAACTTCCGGCGCTGCCGCGACGTACTCTACTGGCGATGGACCCCACAATCGAACTGCGCGGACTCGACGTTCACCTCGGCGGCAGGAAGATTCTGCACGGGCTCGACGGCGCGCTCCATTCGCGCGCGATCGGGCTTCTTGGCCCGAACGGGGCCGGCAAGTCCACGCTGATCCAGACGCTGCTCGGGTTTCATCGGCCGTCGGCAGGCAGCGCGCGCGTGCTGGGACTGGACATTCGCCGCGATGCCGGGCGGTTGCGATCGCTCGTCGGCTACATGCCGGAAAACGAAGCGTTCATCGCGCGGATGACCGGTATCCGGTTCGTGCGTTACATGGCCGAACTTTCCGGCCTTCCGCCCGACCTGGCGCTCGAACGAGCGCATCAGGCGTTCATTTACGTGGGGCTGGGCGAGGCGCGCTACCGTCTGCTCGGCACGTATTCGCTGGGGATGAAGCAACTGGCGAAGCTTGCGCAGGCGATCGCGCACGGGCCGCGGCTGCTGATTCTGGACGAGCCGACGAACGCGCTCGATCCGCCGGCGCGCAAGCGCCTGATCGCGCTGATTCGCGAAATCCGCGAGGCGCCGGATACGCACCTGCTCATTTCGTCCCACCTGCTCCATGACGTGGAGGAGACATGCGACGAGGTGTTGATCTTGCGCGAAGGCCGCATCGCCGCGCTTTGCAACCTGGATGAAGAAAGACGGTCGAATCGGCGGTTTCTGGAAATGGAAGCCATCGGCGCCGAGCCGTCGTTTTGCGCCGCTCTCCAGGCGCTCGGCTGCGAGTGCGCGGCATCGGCTGAGGCGAGGTTCAAGGTGGTCTTGCCGCAGGGCGTCGAAATCCGCGACGTTTACCGCGTGGCGGATGAACGCGGCGTGCGAATCCGCCGGCTGAATCACCGGCGCGATTCCCTGGAGGATATTTTCCTGAACGCGATGCGGCAAGAGGGAGTTTCAAGTGGCCGTCTATAAGCGCAGCTACCAGCCGTATCGCGGACTGCTGACGCGCCGTTGGCCGCGGTGTTTCGTGCTGACGCGCTACGCGTGGCGCGAGCTTTTCGCTTCCCGTTTTTTCCTCGGCTTTTTCATTGCGTGCCTGGTTCCCGTGCTGGGCTTCGCGGGTTTCCTGTTCGCCGCCAACAGCCAGTTGCTGCAGCTTCTGTTTGCCATCGGTTCGAAACGGATCTTTTCAATCGGCACGGGATTTTTCACCGCATTTCTCGAGTTGCAGGCGGGGCTGGCGTTTTTGCTCACGTGCTGGGCGGGGCCGAGGCTCGTTTCGGGCGATTTGACGAACGGGGCGCTGCCCCTGTTTTTGAGCCGGCCGTTCAGCCGCGCCGAGTACGTGATCGGGAAATTCGCGGTGCTGACGGGACTGCTTTCGTGGTTGACGTGGATTCCAGCGCTGCTACTGCTGTTTTTGCAGGGAGGGCTTTCATCACAGCCCTGGCTCGGAGCCCATTTGTGGATGGTTGCGCCGATCGTCTGGTGCTCGCTCGTCTGGATCGGGCTGCTTTCGCTGGTGGCGCTGGCGGCTTCGGCGTGGGTGAGATGGCGAATCATCGCCATCGCAGCGATCTTCGCCACGTTCACGATTCCTGCCGGATTCGGCGGCGTGATGAACGCGGTGCTGAGAACGAATTGGGGACATCTGCTCGATCTTTTTTACGTGTTTCACATGATCCTCACCGCGGGATTTCGCGCGCCGATGACTGGAACGGGAGCGCTCCCGCAGTCGGCGGGGTGGGGAATGGTGGCGCTGGTTTCGGTGGTGTCGCTCGAACTCTTGCAGGCGCGGCTGCGCGGCGCCGAGGTGGTGCGCGGATGACGCCGGCGAGCGACAGGGTGGTTTTCGACGAAGTGACGAAATTCTACGGGGAAATTCTCGGCGTGAATCGGGTGAGTTTTTCGCTCGAGCCGGGCGTCACCGCGCTGGTCGGCCCGAACGGATCGGGCAAAACCACGGTGATGAATTTGATGACCGGGCTGATTCAGCCCACGAGCGGAGCAGTGCGCGTGCGCGGGATTTCTCCTTCCGATCCCGAGACATTTTTCCGACAAGTGGGCTACTGCACTCAGTTCGATTCGTTTCCGCGCGGAGTGACCGGGCGCGATTTTCTGTATGGGCCGCTGCGCGTGGCCGGTTTCTCGCACGCCGAAGCGGATGGCCTCACTCGCGAAGCGCTGGAACGCGCCGGTATGCGGGAAGCAGCGGGGCGCCGCGTGGCGGGATACAGCAAAGGGATGCGGCAACGAATCCGGCTGGCGCAGGCGATTGCGCATCGGCCGTCGGTGCTCGTGCTCGATGAGCCGCTGAACGGCCTCGATCCGATGGCGCGGGCGGAAACGCTGTCGCTCTTTCGGGAACTCGGGCGCGAAGGGCTGCACCTGATTATTTCCAGCCACATTCTGGAAGAAGTGGATCGCGTATCGGATCGCGTGGTGCTGATGAGCAACGGCTCGATCGTCGCCGAGGGCCGGATTCACCAGGTGCGGCGCGAAGTGCAGGACCATCCGATGCAGATTCTGGTCCGCTGCTCGAACGCTAGGCAGTTGGCGGCGGAGGCGTTTTCGCTCGACGGCGTGGTGGAAGCGAAACTGCAGAAAGATGGCAGCGGATTGCTGGTGCGCACCACGGATTCCGACCGCTTCTACCTGTTGCTGAACCGAGTGGCGGCCGATGGCGCGGTGGAAATCAACGCCGTGGCTCCGGCCGACGACGATGTGAATTCGATTTATCAATATTTGATCGGCACGGATGAGGGCGCATCATGAGGGAACAGGAAATAGCCGCGCAATCGGCGCGCGAAACCGGCGGACGGCCCTGGGGGCTGAGGGCGCGGCAGACGGGTGTTCTGGTGCAGCGAGAGGTGAAGCGGAGCCTGTTCACGCGGCGCCGGATATGGGTTTATCTGCTCGCGTTCGGCCCGGTGCTGCTGCTCGCGATTCATCGCGCGATGCCGCATTCCGAGCCCGCGAACGCTGCTGCGCTCCGCGACGAAACGCGGATGCTCGCCGGGATCATGCAGTTCTACTACGTGCGGCTCGGGCTTTTTTTCGCGTGCATGGGAATTTTCACGTGGCTTTTCCGCGGCGAGACGGTGGAGCGCACGCTGCATTATCCCCTTTTGCTGCCGGTGCGGCGGGAAGTTTTGGTGGTCGGGAAATTCCTGGCGGGAGCTGCGATCGCGATCGCCCTGTTTGAGATGGCAGTGCTGGGCTGCTTCTTCTTCTTGTACAGCCGGTTTGGTTCGCTCGGGTGGAATTACATTCTTGAGGGAGCTGGGCTGCACCAACTCGGCGCGTATCTGCTGATCGTTGCGCTGGGCGTGCTGGGCTACGGCTCGGTGTTTCTGGGTTTGAGCCTGATGTTCCGGAATCCCATCGTTCCCGGCGCGGTGTTTTTTGGCTGGGAAGCGATCACGCCGGTGCTGCCGAGCTGGCTGCAACCGCTCAGCGTGACGTTTTATCTGAAGCCGCTTTACCCCATCAGCGTCTCTTCTCACCTGCCGGGAGTGCTGGCGCTCTTCACCGTGGTCACCGAACCGGTTTCGACATTCACGGCGGTGATTGGCCTGCTGTGTTTCGCCGCCGCCGTCCTCGCGTTTTCCTGCTATCGAATTCGTAAGACCGAAATCGCCTACACCAGCGATTGAGAGAATTGCGCGGGGCGTCGTTTCGCGTGCGCGGCGAAGCAACCTTTCCGGAACCGGGCGACTCGTGTGGAGGCGCGCGCAGGGCCCGATTCCACGATTGACAGCAGCGAGCCAAAATGATAACGATGAGCGCACTCGCGAAGCCTGGCACGACGGAATTGGGAGAGAGGCGATGGTGCGAGGCCTGGGTGGGGCGCTCGCCGGACGAGCGTGTCGGCTGTTTCGCGGTAAATCGGGTCACAATCGCGCGAAGGTGCGCGGGCCGCTGCTGGGCCCGGTGGCGCTGGCAATATCCTCCTTGTGCATGACCGCGGCGGCAGCCGCTCCGCCGCAGCGAATCGTTACCGAAAAACCCGTCGAAAGCCGCGCCGAGCGCGTGTCCACGATCGCGCAGACGTGGGCCGCGACGGCGACCATGCAACCGCAGACCGGGCTCCAGAAGCACGCGCCTGCCTTTATCGGCCATTTCCCAGGCTACCGCGCGGCGAAAAGCGCGGCCGAGCAGCGGATGGAAACGTTGCTGAAGGCCGCCGGGCGGAAAACCGGTGGGCCCTCCTCCGCGCAACTGGCCTCGACGAGTGCGATGGTCGTCTTCCCCGGCCCCGGCGAATCGGATACGACCTACATTCCGCCCGATTCGCAAATCGCCGCCGGCCCAAACGACGTGGTGGTGGCGATCAATGCGCTGCTGGCGATTTACGACAAAAGCGGCAAGCTGGTGAACGGGATGCAACCGCTCAGTCTGTTTTTCGGCGGCCTGGGCGTCACCGGCCAGATTTTCGATCCCCGGCTGCTCTACGACCAGGCGGACGGCCGGTTCGTTCTTTCGGCCGCCGACGTGGACATGACGAACTTCACCAGCGGCGACGTGCTGTTGGCCGTTTCCGCCACGTCCGATCCTACGGGCACCTGGTACAAATACGCGATCAACTTCATGGGGCGGAACGCGGCGAACACCGCGAATACGTTTCCCGATTTTCCAGGACTCGGGTTGAGTCCGACCGCCATTTACCTGACCTCGAACCAATTCGAACTGAACGCGCAGTGCATCGGCGGAACGCAGAGCGAAGGCTGCACGTTTTCCGACGCGTGGATCAAGGTGATCGGATTGCCGGCGCTACTTGTGGGAAACTCGACGCTGAGCATTACCTCGTTCAAACAGGTGCAGACGGCGGACGCTTTTCCCGCGTTTGGAATTCAGCCGGCGCTGAGCTACGGAACGCCGGGAGCGGAATTTCTGGTGGCGACGGATTTTTCCGCTAACCCTTCAACGAAGCTGAATCTGTTTTCGATCACGACTTCGGGAACGCCGGCGCTGACAACGGCCGATTTGACCGTGCCTTCGATGACGATTCCGCCCAACGCGCCGCAGCCCTCGAGCAACAACCTGATCATCACCGACGATTTCCGCATTCTGAACGCGGTGTGGAGCAACGGATCGCTCTGGTGCGGGCAAAACGTGTCGGGAAGCAGCGGACCGTCGGTCGCGCGCTGGTACCAGATCGCGCTGACGGATCTGACCTCGCCAACGGTGACGCAATCGGGCGACGTTTCGGGAGTAGGCGCGGCGTATTATCCGGAACTCGGCGTCGAAAGCGACGGAACGGCGGCGATGACGTTCACAACGTCGAGCCCGTACGTTTTCGCTTCAGCGGCCTATACCGAGCGGCTACCAACCGACCCCACGGGGACGATGGAAAGCTACGCGGTGTATTTCGCCGGGCTCGGCCCCTACGACGAACAGGTGGGAAACCGCTGGGGCGATTACAGCGGGCTTTCGCTCGATCCCGCCGGAACGAGCTTCTGGGGCTTCGCCGAATACGCCGGCACGCCCGATCCGAATTTCGGCACGGAAATCGCGCAGATCACCGGCCCGCCCGCGCTCGGCGTGAGTCCCGCTTCGATCGCATTCAACCAAGTGCTTATCGGCCGGGTTTCCCCGGCGCAGCAAGTGACGGTGACGAATGTCAGTGCGGCTTCGGTGACGCTCGGGACAGCGACCCTTGCCGGTCCGAACGCGGCCGATTTCCAGCTCAGCGCCGACCAGTGCTCGGGCGCGACGCTGGCCGCCGGCGCTTCCTGCACCGTGTCGGTCGCTTCCGCGCCCACGCTGCCCACGACCGAGACTGCCACGCTTTCCTTCAGCGCGCCGACGGGGGAAGTGGTGGTCGGTTTGTCCGGCTTCGGTTACTACGCGGCGATCCTAACGGCTTCGCCATCTCCCTTGAATTTTCCGAATACGCCCGAACAGACGGCGAGCGCGCCGATCGGCCTCACGATCACGAATACCGGCAATATCGCGGCGACGGGCCTTTCCGTGGTCCTTTACGGACCGTTCGCGGAAACCAATACGTGCGGAACGTCGCTGGGAGTGGGCGCGACCTGCCAGATTCAGGTCACTTTTTACCCGACGAGCGCCGGGTCGCTGACAGGGTATTTGTACCTGCAATCTTCCGCCGCCTACTCGACAGAAGTCACTCTGAACGGAACGGGCATCACCGCGCCCGCCGTGACGCCGTGCCCGGCATCGGTCAATTTCGGCAATCAGGCGCAAAATACGACGAGCGCGGCGCAAATGGTGACGCTGACGAATACCGGCAGCTCCGCGCTGACGATTTCGGGAATTACCACGAGCGGCGATTTCGCCGCGACCAACAATTGCCCGGCGAGCCTCAATCCTCGGACCAGTTGTGCGGTTTCCGTCACGTTCACTCCGACCACGCTCGCCACCGAAACCGGCTCGCTGCAGATCGCCGACAATGCGGTGGGCAGTCCGCAGAGCGTTCCGCTGACGGGAACCGGCGTCACGGCAGCCATTGCTGCTCGCGCGAAAGCGGCCGAGGCGGCCGACGCGGCGATGGCGGCGCGAAAACAGGAAGTTGCGCGCGCGGCGGGACGCGTGGTTCGTGTCGAGCGGCCGCTGAATTTCCAGCCCAACATCGGGCAGTTTCCGCGCGAGGTGCGTTACGTCGCGTGGACGCCGGAATACGAAGTTGGGGTCACGCGGGACGGTTTGCTGCTCGGCGTGCCGCGGGCGGAAAAGCGGGAAGGGATGGCCGCCAAAGAAAAGAACGCGGCGGGAGAAACGGATTGGCTGCGCGTGCGGCTCGAGGGCGCGAACCGGCTGGAGCGCGCCGTTGCGATGGACGAATTGCTGGGCAAAGTGAATTATCTGGTTGGCCGCAATCCGCGCGCCTGGCATACGAACGTGCCCACGTACGCGCGGCTGCGGATTGCGAGCGTCTATCCGGGCGTGGATTTGGTCTATCACGGAAGCCAGCGGCGGCTGGAATACGACTTCGTCGTTCGGCCGGGCGCGAATCCGGCGAAAATCCGGCTTGCCTTCGGCGGTGCGTCGAAGCTGCGCGTTACGCGGGCAGGCGATCTGGTGGTCGAAACGGCGGGCGGAGCGGTGCGTTTCCGCAAACCGAGCGTGTACCAACTGCCGGGCGTGGACGCACTCGGGAAGCCGCGCATTTTCCGGCGCGGCGCGTGGGAAGTGACGGGCCAGCGAACGGCGGCGTTCCGACTGGGACGGTACGACCGGAAGGAAACGTTGGTGATCGATCCGGTGCTCAGCTTTTCCACCTATCTTGGCGGGACGGGCGCCGACGCGGCATACGGCATCGCTGTGGGCGTTCACGGCAACGTGTACGTCGCCGGTGTCACGCATTCGACGGATTTTCCGGTGACGACAGGAGCTTTTCAGACGACCTGTGTGACGGCTCAAAATCCTTGCACTGCGCCGTATTCTGCTAACGACGGATTCGTTTCCAAACTGTCGAGCGACGGTTCCACGCTGCTCTATTCCACGTATCTGGGCGGTTCGTTACAAACCGCAATTCAGGCGGTCGCCGTGGATTCCAGCGGGAACGCCTATGTGACCGGATTTACCGCTGCCGCCGATTTTCCCGTGACGACGGGCGCTTTCGAGACGCAATGCCCGTCCCCGCCGAATACTACGAACGGATGCATGTTGCCCTTCGTGACGAAACTGAACGCGACCGGATCGGCGCTGGTCTATTCCACCTATCTGGGTGGAACTCCGACAGGAGTGAGCAGCCTGACTCCTCCGGGCGATAAGGGCACCGGGATTGCGGTGGATTCCTCGGGCGACGCATTCATCGGTGGAACCACCGATTCGTTGAATTTTCCGACCACGACCTCGGCCTTCCAAGCGGCCAATCCCATGGCGGGGCAGATCCACGGCTTTTTGAGCGAACTGAACCCGGCGGGGTCGGCGCTGGTTTTTTCGACGTACCTTGGCGGAACGGCTACCGATCAGGTGAATGGCATCGCGCTCGATTCTTCGGGAAACGTCTACGCGACCGGCTGGACAACGTCGGCGAATTTTCCGACGACGCCGGGCGCTTTCCAGACGGGTTTTTATGGCGCTGCTGGGCTTTACATCACCGATGCTTTCATCGCCAAGTTCAGCCCGACCGGGACGCTCGTTTTCAGCACGTTGTTCGCGGGAAGCGGCGGCGACATGGCGAACGCCATCGCGGTGGATGGAAACGGAGCGGCCTACATCACCGGCGGGGTGAATCCTTCGACCATTCAGCAGGATTTTCCCGTGACGCCGGGCGCGTGGGAAACGACTTCGACATATGCTTCCGCTTTCCTCGCCAAGCTGCACCCGGACGGCTGCGCGCTGGAATATTCCACCTACGCCTATTTTCAGCAGAACAATCCGCCGGCTTTGAACGGCATCACGCTTGGCTTGGACGGCTCGGACGACGCCTACATGGGATTCAACACCACCGGTCTCGCGTCTCCGATGGTTTTTCCCGACGAACTACAGCCCGATATGGGAGCGCAAATGTTTTTGATGGAAATCAATCCGAGCGGATCGGCGCCTCTGTTCACCACGCCGCTCGGCGGAAGCGTGCTTGGGCAAATCGGTGGAATGGCCGTCGATGCGCAGGGAGATGTGTACGTGGCGGGGAATACGGGAGCCAACGATTTTCCCGCGGTAAACGCGCTTCAGCCTTTGTGCGCGGCTTGCCAGTTGACAAATCCGGTGATGCCGCCCACGAACGCGATCATCGCCAAGATTTCCCCGGCGACCCCGAGCGGGATCTTCCTCACGCGCAATTCGCTGACGTTTCCGCCGTCGCCGATCTCAGTCGCCAGTCCAACGGCGCAACTGGTCGGCGTGATGAACAATCAATCGGTTGCGCTGAACATTCAGAGCGTGGTCGTCAGCGGCGCCGGCTACACGCTGCCGGCTTCGACCACCCCTTGCAGCGGCAGCATCGCGCCCGGCGCGGGCTGCATTATCGCCGTCCTGTTCGATCCCACGGCCACGGGAACGCAGACCGGGACGGTGACGTTGTCCGACGACGGGCCGGGCAGCCCGCAACAGATCTCCTTGAACGGCACCGGGCTCGCGGATTTTTCGATGACGATGAGCCAGATCAGTCCGGGTACGCTGGTTGCTGGTACGGATTCGGTCAGTTACTACGTTACCCCCAACCCCGCTCCCGGCGTGACCGTGCTGCCGGGCGACATCGCATTCAGTTGCACGAATATTTCGCCGGCCACGTGCACCTTCAGTCCGTCAACCGAAGTCCTGTCAGGCGGCTCGGTGACGCTGACGGTGACCGGGCTTTCGCAGCTGACCAGCGACAACTTCAATTTCGACGTGGTGGGGACGTTCAACGGGCAGACGGTGACGCTTCCCGTCCAGATTCCGTTCATGGATTTCTCGCTGGGCACCTCGACGAATTCGGCATCGGTGGTCGCCGGGCAATCGGCTACGTATCAACTGAGCGTGACGCCGGTGAACAATTGGGATCTGCCGATTTCGCTCGGCTGCTCCGGCTTGCCTTCGGAAGCGGCGTGCTCCTTTTCGCCGGCTTCGGTGAGCACGTTTGTCCAATCGCCGGTCCCGGTGACGATGACCATCACGACGTCCGCGGCCTCACTGCTGCCGGGAAGTCCCGGCTCGGGCAAACCGGCCGGGCCGGAGCCGATTCCACTGAGCGTCTGGCTGGCTGCGGGAATTCTGCTGTTGCTGCTATTGTTGCTGGCGCGGCTGCGCGGGCGAAGGATGGTCGCGCCGGCGGCGCTGGTGCTGCTCGTGGCTTTGTGCGTTTCCTGTGGCGGCGGAGGGGGAAGCGGCGGATCGCCGCCTCCGCCGAGCAATCCCGGCACGCCTTCGGGCACCTACTCGGTCACGGTGACGGGTTCGTCGTCGGGTTTGGAGCGCTCGGTGAAGGTTTCGCTCACGGTGAACTGATCGCCGGGCGAGCGCCCATCTCAGATTCCCGGCGCGGCGGGAGCCGCAGCGGCCGATGCATCCACGCCCAGCCACAGCGCGGCGCCGCACAGGCCGAGCCCGGCGGTGAGCGAGAGCGCGACCGGCCAGCCAATGAATGACGCGAGCCAGGGAGTGAGTACGGGCGAAATCATTCCGCCCAGATTTCCGCCGAAATTCATCATCCCGCCGGCGAGTCCGCTCTGTGGGCCGGCGATCTGGCTCATCGTCGCCCAATAGGAAGCTTCCGTGCCGATGACGAGCGCCGTGGCTGCGGTCAGCGCGCCAGCGGCGACGGCGCCGCTGTTCGTCCGCGCGCCGATCCACAGGCAAAACGACGCTCCAGCCATGGCCGCGATCGGCGTGATCCGCCTGCCCCAGCGCGCGCCCCAGTGGCGAACGGCCATATCGGAGAGCGCGCCGCCGAGTGGAATCGCGGCCAGACTGCTGAGCCAGGGAAGCGTGGTGATCCACGCGGCGCGCATCAGAGCGAAATGCCGCACCTGGACCAAATAGAGGTAGAACCAGAAAACGAAGATGTAGCCGAGATAGCTTTGCAGGAAATAACTGGCGCACAGGAATCCGAAACCTCCCCGCGCGTTCCACTGGCGCCAATTCGCGGCGACACGAGGCTTCTCGCGTTTTCTGCTCGCGCGGCGCGGCGCCCAGCGCCACCAGAGCGCGGCCATCGGAAGCATCACCGCCGCAATGGCCACGAGCGCGGCGCGCCAGCCCCAATGGGTGGCGACCTCGCCGACGAACGGCGGCGCGAGCGCCGAGCCCAGGCCGATGCTGGCCATCGCCACGCCGTTGCCGCGGCCCTGCAACTCGGGCGGAAGCCAATCCGCAACGCAGCGCGCGCTCAGCGGATAAGTGGGCGCAGCGGCGATCCCGAAAAGCGCGCGCAGCCCCAGCAAGGCCACGAGCGCACCGGCCGCTCCGCCCCACCAACCGACAGCGACCGTCGCCCCGACGAGAATCGCCCAGGCGAGAACCAGGCCGGCAAAGAGAGGACGAGCCGGCCAGCGATCGGCAATCCAGCCGGATGGCGCCTGCATGAGCGTATACGTGGCGAGGAACGCGCTGAAGGCTTCGCCCATCTGCGCCTGCGACCAATGGAACTCGGCCATCATTTGCGGCGCAACAACGGTCAGACCGACGCGGCCGATATAGCCCACCGTGGCCACGCCCAACAGCAGGACTACGCCGCGCCAGGCTTCGCTGCGGCGCTCGCCGGTGCCGGCTAGTTTCGCGGCGGCAATCGTTTGCTCAGAATCCATTCCGCGTATCCTTCGACGACGTAATTGGGCAGTTCGCCGCGCTTTTCATAGCCGTGGCGAAAATAGAGGCGCTGCGCGGCGGCATTGAAGGAAGAAACCAGGAGAAACAAGAATCGCTCGCCGGCAAAATGCTCTTCGGCAAAGTGCAGCAGACGCGTTCCGATTCCGCTTCCGCGTTCCTCGGGAGCGACAGCAACGGATTTGACGTAGGGAGAACCGGCGAACCCGTAGCGATCGAGGGCGATGAGGCCGGCGCGTCGCGCGCCGCGATGGGCGATCCAAAGTTCGATTCCCGCGCGCCGAAGGCCGGTCTCAATCTTCTGGCGGCTTTGGCGCAGCGTTATCCATGGCTCACTCGAGGCCATTACCTGCGCGCTCCATTCCACGTCTCCCGCTGTTGCCGGCTCGATGTGTATTTCCTCTTGTTCCAGATTCATGGCCCACCTCGGATCGGACGCTCCAGTCCGCAGCAGTATACACGGCTGGGCGAGCCAATCGCGGCCGAGCCGAAACGGGGCGCTGCGAGACGAGAGGAATCGTTCGGGGGTAGGGGCAATTCGGCCGCGCGAAGAAAACGGCTGGAAATGCGGCTCAGAGGAGGTCGAGCGTGAAAGGAGCGCCGGGGCCGGCGCCGGTCGCTTGGGCGGCGCTCGAGCGATTGACGGCAATCTCGAAAAATCCGCTGGAGCCGGCAAAAAGACATGCTTCGCCCTCCGGTGCCCCGCCGAAGGTGGATACCAGCCGGGTGATTTCCGTCGCGCCGATTCGCAGACGGAAACGCGCTCCCGGCACGAGCTGCGGTGCATCTTCCGGCCGCAGATTCAGCAATAGATTGCCGAAGTGGTCCGCGCGCAAGACGGCGCCGCGAATCGTTTGGCCGGAAAGTTCGGGTTTGGGCAGCGGCAGCCGCCGGGCATCGGTGATTTCCGGGCCAAAACTTTCCGGTTGCCAATTGCGCGCCAGCCAAGCCGCCGAGGGCGCGAAGATATCGCGCCCGTGGAAGGTTCGGCTGATGGGATGGAGGAAATAATGATCGGCGGTGATGTGCCAGGCGCGGAATTCCGGCTCGCGATCGAACACCAGCGACAGAACTCCGTTATCGGGAGCGATGAAATACTGGCCGCCGGCGCTCACAAGAAGCGGGCGCCGCTCGGTGCCGACGCCGGGATCCACCACAACGACGTGAATCGTGCGCGCGGGCCAATAGCGGGACGCCGCGGCCACGACGAGAGCGCCGTCGAGCACGTCGAACGGCGCAACCTCGTGGCTGATATCGTGTACGTGGGCTTCGGGCAGGATCGAGGCGATCACGCCTTTCATCGCGCCGACGAATGGATCGGCGGAGCCGAAATCGGTGGTGAGGGTGATCGGCGGCGGCGTCAATGTTTCGGCTCCGCCACGGGTTTCGGCATGGGATACGCTTTCCGCAGACGGTCGGCCAAGCGGTCCAGGTCCGCTTTCGATGCCTGCTTCAACTCCATCAGCGAGTAGGTGTAGGCATCGACCACCGGCACTTCGGCCATGCCCGGCTGCAGATAGAATTTGTCGACCTCAATCACCATCTGTTCGAACGTGTAGCCGTTGACCGTCAGGCGCGAAGCGGTATCCGTCAGAACCTGCTGATTCGCCTTTCCGACGGCATCCCAGTTTTCGCGCACCGACAAAATGATGCCCTGCTCGATGCCGGCGACCATCGCCACTTTCGCGTCGTCGCTCAGTGACATCCAGCCCTTGCCGTTGGTCCAGCCGTAGGAGAAGTTGCCCACTTTGCCTGTCGTTTGCATCGGGTTGGGTTGCGGATTGAGCGCCTGGGGCATCTGTTGCGCGCGAGCGGGCGTGGCGAAAACCACCCCCGCGAGCAACGCGAGGAAACATGCGGCACAGGGAACTTTCATGGTCACCTCCGGCGGTCGAATGATCGCCCGCGCGTCAAAATCCTTCTTCGGTCAGCCGTTCTAGCGAAAGCCGCGATCGGGCCGGCTCCGCGGGCGGACGGCCGAGCCGTTCGAGGTAGCGCGCGAGAACGTCGGCTTCCACGTTCACCGCGTCTCCCTCTTTCTTTTCCCGCAGATTCGTGTGCGCGAAGGTGTACGGAATCACGGCGAACTCGGCCACGTCACCTTTCGCCTCGGCGATGGTCAGGCTGATGCCGTCGACCGCCAGGGATCCCTTCGGCGCCAGATAGCGTTCCAGTTCGTGGCCCACGCGCACGGCCAGCCAGCCATTTTCTCCCGCGCGCTCCAGCCGCTCAATCCTTCCCGTTGCGTCCACGTGCCCCAAAACGAAATGGCCGCCAAGTTCGCCGCCGGCGACGAGCGGCTGTTCCAGATTCACCAGCGCGCCCGGCTGAAGAGACGCGAAGGAAGTGCGCCGGAGCGTTTCCGGCGAAAGATCGGCGGCGAAACCGTTGGCGCTCGTTTCCACCGCCGTCAGGCAGCAGCCATTCACCGCAATGCTCGATCCCGGTTGCAAAGGACGCGCCGTGGCTTCCCTTGACGCGTCGAACGAAATTTCGATGCGCCCGCCCGACGGCGAGCGTTCGAGTCGGCGGATTCTGCCGGTGAACTCAATGATTCCCGTAAACATCGCGCAGATAGCCCTCCAGAACGAGATCGGGCCCAGACCGACTCCAGGCGACTCGGCTCGGCGAAGCGAGCGGAGCGCCATCGGCGCGCGCGCCGCGCGCCAACGGCACAACTTCCCGGCCCAGAATTACCGGAGCGTAAAACAGCACGAGTTTTTCCACCAGCCCCGCTGCAAGAAGCGCGCCATTCAGCGCCGGACCGGCTTCCACCATCAGGCTGACGAGGTCCATTTTGCCCAGTTCGGAAAGGACCGCGGCCAAATCCAATTTCCCGCTTCGGCCCGGGACGTGAACCACCCGCACGCCGGCGCGCATGAGCCGGCGTGCGGCCGCTCCTTCGGCCAACGCCCGCGTGAAGACGATCACATCGCTCGCCGCGGTGCGCGCCAGGCGCGAGGAAACCGGCAAGCGAAGCTCCGCGTCCAGGATCACACGTTGCAGCGGCCGGCGCCGCTTCCTGCCAGTGCGATCGGTGAGGAGGGGATCGTCGGCGAGCACGGTGCCAATGCCGGTTAGCACGGCGTCGGAAGCATGACGCATCTGCTGAACGCGCTCGCGCGATTCCGCCGAGCTGATCCACCGTCTTCCGTTGCGTTTTCCCGATGCGCCTCCGCTCGCACGGCGCGTGGGTGAAGCAAAGGCCAGTTGCCCGTCGAGCGTCGCCGCCGCTTTCAGCGTGACGTACGGACGCCGCCGACGAATCCAGTGGGCGAACGCCTCGTTCAATCGCCGCGCTTCCTCCTGGCCGATTCCGACGTCCACTTCCACGCCGGCGCGGCGCAGCGCTCGAAATCCTTTTCCCGACACGACCGGATTCGGATCGGCCATCGCGGCCACGACGCGCCGGATTCCCGCCGAAATGATCGCTTGGGTGCAGGGAGGGGTGCGTCCGCTGTGGCAGCAGGGCTCAAGATTCAGGTACAGCGTCGAGCCGCGCGCCGCTGCGCCAGCGCGCTGGATCGCCAGCGCTTCCGCGTGAAGCAGCCCACCCCACGTGTGAAACGCCTGGGCCAGCAATTTGCCGTCGCCCACGAGGACCGCGCCAACCATGGGATTGGGATGCGTCAGCGCGACGCCGCGCCGCGCCAGCTCAAGCGCTCGCCGCATCCAGCGCTGGTCGGAAGCCGTGGAGGCGCTCATCGTTCGTCTCAATCGAAAAGGGAATCCACGAACGTGGGAACGTCGAACGGAACCAGATCGTCGGCCTGTTCGCCGGTTCCGACGTAGCGGACGGGCAGGCCGAGTTCGCGGGCGATCGCCACGACGATTCCGCCCTTGGCGGTGCCGTCGAGCTTGGTGAGCACGATGCCGGTGACGCCGGCGTGAGCGGTGAATTCGCGCGCCTGCGAAAGGCCGTTCTGCCCGGTGGTGGCGTCGAGCACCAGAAGGACTTCGTGCGGCGCGCCGGGCACGAGTTTGGCCGCGGTGCGCTTCATTTTTTCGAGTTCCGCCATCAGGTTATGCTTCGTGTGGAGGCGTCCGGCGGTATCGACGATCACGACTTCGGTGTTGCCTTCGAGCGCGGCGCTCATGCCGTCGTAGACCACGGCGGCGGGATCGGCGCCGCTTTTCTGGCGAACGATTTCCACTCCGATGCGGCGCGCCCAGACCTCGAGCTGCTCGATGGCCGCGGCGCGAAACGTGTCGCCGGCGCAGAGCAGCGTGGTGCGACCCTCTTTTTTCAGCCGGAATGCCAGCTTGCCGATGGTGGTGGTTTTCCCGGTGCCGTTGACGCCGACGACGAAAATCACCTGCGGGCGCGTGCCGTTGGCAGCGGCCTGCGCTGCGGCGGGTGCGCGCAAAAGTTCGCCGAGCCGCTCCTTCAATGCCGCTTTCAGCTCGGAAGCGTCCTTCAGCTCGCCGCGAGCGGCCCGTTCGCGCAAGCCGTCGAGCAGTTCGCGCGTGGTGCGCACGCCGAGATCGGCGGCGAGAAGCGACGATTCCAGGCTGGCGAGCAGCTGCGGATCGACGGCGCGGCCGGGCGCGAGCAGGGGTCCCAGCCGGGCGCCGAGCTGCTCGCGCGTCCGCGCCACCGAGCTTTTCAGCCGGTCGAGGAGCGACGGTTCGGGTTTTCCGAAGAGCGTTAGCATGAAAAGGGAGTGAATCGTCCCGTCAGAAATGCATTGTAAAGAACCGCGCGGAGGGAAGCAAAAGGGCGCCCGGAACGCGCGGCAGCGGCGGGACGCGCGTCCACGAAAACGCGGCGAGCGCGAGCACGAAAAGCAGCGCCATTCCCGCCCAGCGCAGCGGCGTGCGATCGGAGCGCAAAAGCGCCGCGCCGGTGGCAAAAATTTCGGCGACGAGCGCCGAGGCGAGCAGCACCGGGTAGGAGAAAAGAGCGGGCGGGTAAAACGTGGGTCGCAATTGCGGGATGCGGTTCAGCAGATCGCGCAGCGCTTCCTCGAACAGCAGCAGGAAACCGTAGAGGGGGCTGACGAAAGGATCGGCGCCGGTTTGCCGCAGCCCCAGCCAGAACGTTAGCCAGCAAACGGCGAAGCCGAGCGCATAAATGCCAACCAGTTGCCGGCGCGAGGGATGCCACGCGGCGATTCTGGCGAGGCGCGATCCACGCGCGTTCTGGAGGGCGCCGGAAGCGAGCGTCATTCCTCTTTCAGCCTCCGCTGCATCAATTCCCGAATGGCATCGCGCGGGCGAAGGCCCTGGTAAAGTACGGCGTACATCTGCTCGGCGATCGGCATTTCGACGTCCGAGCGCTGGGCGAGTTCGAGCGCCGCGGCCGTCGTGCCCACGCCTTCGGCCACCATTCGCATGGAATCCAGAATTTCCGCGAGCGCGCGCCCGCGGCCCAGTTCGATTCCCACCGAGCGATTGCGGCTGAGCGGTCCGGTCGCGGTGAGAATCAGGTCGCCGACGCCGGAAAGGCCGGTGAGGGTGCGCGGCTGCGCGCCCAGGGCGCAGGCGAGGCGCGTCATTTCCGCCACGCCGCGCGTCACGAGCGCCGCGATCGTGCTATGGCCCAGGCCGAGGCCGAGACAGATGCCCGCGGCAATCGCGATGATGTTCTTCACCGCGCCGCCCATTTCGACGCCGACAACGTCTTCGCTCGAATAAACGCGGAACGTCGGGCCGGCAACGGCTTGCTGAATCGTTTTCGCCAACGCGAGATCGCGCGCCGCCGCGACGACGGCAACGGGATCGCCGCGCGCCACCTCCAGCGCGAAGGAGGGTCCCGAGAGCGCGCCGACGCGCACGGGTCCCGCGTTGCGCGCCGCGCCTGCCTGCTCGATCACTTCCGTCATCCGCAGCAGCGTGCCGGTTTCAAGGCCTTTCGTCGCGCTGACGAAAATCGGCAACTCGGCGAGCGAATCAAATGCAGCATTGTAAATTTCCCTCGCGTGAGCGGAGGGGACAACGCCCAGCACGAGCTTGGCGCTGGCCACGGCAGCGGACAGATCCCCGGTGACGCGGATGGAATCGGGCAGGCGAAAGCCGGGCAGATAGACCGCATTTTCACGATGCTCGGCAATCGCCCGAGCGAGCGCGGGATCGTGCACCCAGAGTGAAACGGGACGATCGGGATTCTGGCGCGCGAGCAGCAGCGCCAGCGCCGTACCCCAACTCCCTCCGCCGAGAATCGCAATCGAATCCATTGTGGCGCTAGTGGCGGAATCGCATCCGCGGCTCGGTGCCCTCCACCAGCCGGCGCATGTTTTCCCGATGCCGCCAGAGGATCAAAATCGCGGCCAAAACCGTTCCCACGGAAATCTCCGGCGGCGGATGCAGCCCGGGCGCGTAGAGCCAGTACATGAGCAGGGGCAGCGCGGCCGCCCACAGCATCGAGCTCAGCGAAGCGTAGCGCCAGACGATCATCGCTACCACCCACACGACCAAATCCACCACCACCGCGATCCACCCGATCATCAAAAAGACGCCGATGGCCGTGGCCACGCCGCGGCCGCCATGAAATTTCAGCCAGACGGGAAACAGATGCCCCAGAATCGCCGCGACGCCCGCGAAGACGAGCGGAGAAGCGACGCCGTGGCCGTAGCGGCCGG
>JAKASX010000048.1 GCA_021818865.1 Acidobacteriota bacterium | reverse complement strand
GCGCTGCGGGCCAGGCTATCGGTCTCCCAGCCAACCGTCTGGCTTTGCGCCGACGGCTCCAGTTGGGTGAATGTGTTGGTGACGGAATCCCATTCGTAGAGGTATTGACCCCCGTCGAGAATATCGTTCGAATCAACTCCTTCTTCCTGGCCAATCATGAGGACTTTTCCGTTGGCCATAGCCACGACATTGGGGAAGAACAAGGAAACTCCGCCCGTCCCGGCGGCGGAAAACGGATGCTGGGTCACGGCGAAGGTGTTCTCGTCAACCGTGACAATTTCCTGGGCCGCGGTGCCGATGACGAGCGTGTTGCCGTCCGCCATCTGGTCGATTCCCCAGGGCTGGGGTACGGGAATGCGGGCTGTGAGAGAAAAAGTCTGGCCGGAGAATACGTCGAGTTCGTTGAGGCCGGGATTCGTGGCGAAGAGGAGGTTACGGGACTCATCGTAGAATCCGTGCACGAGCGCGCCCCCAACGGGATGGAAAGGATCGGGGAGGTCCCCAGGGCGCATTCGCTCTTCTGTCTGGACCTCCCATCGGGTTTCTTGATCAACCCCCGGTCGGGATTCTCATTTGAGCTTGCCGGACGTTGGGCAGGGTACTTCTGGCCGAGACTCGAAGCAATGACATTGTCTGTTTTCAGTTGCATGCCCCCGTGCTGATGCCGGGCCGGTTTGGAATGCGCCGAAAGAGCGCGAAGCTCAACGCGGTTTTGTAATCGACCGATTTTGGGGGCATTTTTTCTTCCGCTGCTTGTCTCACGCTGAGACCCCCCGGTCAATGGCGCGCTTGCGCCACCGGCAGCGGCGGCAATTCGACTCCGTGCAGCGTCATTCGATTACGGCACGCGTATGTCCCCGCGCGGCACCACCCCCGCGCCTCAATTCACACCCGGCATGAGGCGGCCTGTGTGCTGGCGATAGGCTGCGAATTCGGCGCCGAATTCCGAGGCCAGCAGGGCGTCTTCCTTGTGCGCTCGCCGATCGAAACATGTGGTCAACAGCGCGATTCCAAGCAGACTGCTCCACGTTGTCACGCACAATCCCATACCGATGGCTGCCAGAATGATTCCCGAATAGAGCGGGTGACGCACCACGCGGTAGGGCCCGGACTGAATCAGCCGGTGGTCTTGTTTCAGCGCCACCACCCCGCTCCAATACCGCCCCAAATGCGCTCTGGACCAGATTGTGAGCGGCAAACCCAGATAGGTGAGCGCAACGCCGGCGATTTCGAGCGCCGGTCGTGGTGCGATGAAATGCAAGTTTCCAGGGCCCAGGATCGGAGCTTGCGAAAACAAGAAGAAATACCCACCGAAAAGAAGCAGTGTGTCGAGCAAGCGCCCCTGAATCCGCTCCCGGCGCTTGATTCGATTCGTCTTCAGCGCGGAGACCACGAAATAGGCTGCCGTCACCACCCACGCCACCTGGATGGCGTCGAAAGCCCAGGGAAGGCTCAATCCGTTTCCCCATGAAATGCTCATCGTCGCACGTTCACCCTTTCTGGCGTTTCACCTCAAGCCCGTCTAGCGGCTACGGGAAGACGACCCCTCTGGAAACCACATTGGCACGGTTTGCTCTATGGAGTACGGGCGGGAGCCCCCGGGAGTTCCGCCGCGCCTTATTCAAGAAAAATCCCAGGTCCCGGCCTTGCGGCCCCAGCCCGATATGGGCGCGGGTCGCAGACCAGATCGGTCATGCGCAGATTGGCCGTGCGCAGTGGCAAATCCGGCGCAAATCCATTACCATGGAAGGGATTTTCTGCCGAAGCTGGCCCCTCCGATACGGCCACTGGTGGAAGGGTGACCCAATGAGTCAGTTACTCGACAAGGCGCAACGCGCCTCTTTGCGGAACAACGCACCGGCCTTCGGGCCCGGCGACACCGTGCGAATTCACGTCCGCCTGCGCGAGGGCGAAGGCGACAAGGAAAAAGAACGCATTCAGCCATTCGAAGGCGTGGTGATCGGTCGCCGCGGGCGGCTCGCTTCGGAATCGTTCACTGTGCGCCGCGTCAGCTACGGGATCGGCGTCGAGCGCATTTTCCCGCTGCATTCGCCGACGATCAGCCAGATCGAAGTGGTGCACCGCGGCCGCGTGCGCCGCGCCAAGCTCTACTACCTGCGCGGACTCAAAGGCAAAGCGGCGCGCATCCAGCGCGAAGAGCGCGCCGAAGGCGGCGCTCCGAACGCCGCAAAAGAATAAACCTTCCACACGCCCGGTTTGCGTTCCGCGCTGTGATAGAATCGCGCGGGACGGTAAGCGATGGGCCGATTGTGTTCGTCGCGTTACGAACGGGAGGCCCGCAAGCTCGGCTACGCCTCGATCGCAGGTCTCGATGAAGCGGGCCGAGGGGCGCTGTTCGGGCCGGTGGTTGCCGCGGCGGTGATTCTCGATCCACTGCGGCGCATCCCCGGGCTCGACGATTCGAAAAAGCTGAATCCGGAACGGCGCGAAACGCTGGCGGGGCGGATCCGCGAGCGGGCAACGGCGTGGGCCGTGGGTGAAGTGGATGCCGGGCGAATCGACGCGTGGAACATCCACCAGGCGAGCCGCCAGGCGATGCTTCTGGCGCTCGGCGGGCTGAGCGTGACTCCCGATTATCTCCTGATCGATGCCATGACCATCGAAGCTGCCATCGCGCAGCGGCCGCTGATTCACGGCGACGCACGCTCATTTTCGATCGCCGCCGCCTCGATTCTGGCCAAGCAGGCACGCGACCATCTGATGGACGATTGGGCCGCGCGCTATCCCGGATACGGTTTCGAACGCAACCGCGGTTACGCCACTCCCGACCATCTCGACGCGCTTCGCCGCCTGGGCCCCACCCCGCATCACCGCTTTTCCTTTGCGCCGGTGCGCGACGCCGCTTGCTGGGCCGCTTCCGCCATTCAAACCGCTCTGCCGCTCGTGGCGCCGGGCGATGGGAACGGAACCGAATGAAATCTTCCTCGACCGACCGGCTCGGCCGAGTCGTGCTGGCGTTCGCCTGGTTCGATCTGGGGCTGCTTGTTCTGTTGCTGCCGTGGTCGCGCGTGTGGGAAAACAATCCCTTGCTGACCAGCTACCCGCAATTGATTCCCTACGTGCTGAACGGTTTCGTGCGCGGCGCGGTGAGCGGGATCGGCCTGCTGGATATGGTGATGGCGGCTCAAACGCTCATTCGGCGCCCTGCAGGAACCGTTGAATCCCGCCCGTAAACGCGTTCTCTGCTACGTCACCGACCGGCGCGCCCTCGAAGTGCGTGACGCCGGCCAGGCGGCCGAAGCGATGATCGAAATCGCCGCACGGGCCGCGGCGGCGGGAACGGATTGGATCGAGCTTCGCGAAAAGGACCTTTCGGCTCGCGCGCTTTTCGACCTGACGGCTCAAATCGTTGCGCGTTGCCCGTCCGCGCGCGTGCTGGTGAACGATCGTCTGGACGTCGCGCTCGCTGCTGGCGCTGCCGGAATCCATTTGACGGGCGAGGGATTGCCGGTGGAGGCGGTGCGCTCGTGGGTTTGCAATCGCGCGGGCCAGTCATTTCTGATTGGAAGATCCTGCCATTCGATCGAAGAAGCGCGCGCGGCCGAGCGTGACGGCGCCGATTACGTTTTTTTCGGCCCTGTTTACGCCACGCCTTCGAAACTCGCTTACGGACCGCCGCAAGGAATCGAGCGCTTGGCCGAGGTTTGCCGCGCGCTCGAAATTCCGGTGATCGCTATCGGCGGCGTCACGCCCGAAAATGCTCGCCAGTGCGTCGGCGCCGGCGCGCGCGGCGTGGCCGCGATCCGCTCGTTTCAAGAGCCGGGGGATATGGCCGCGCGCGTGGCCGCGCTTCGCAACGCAATTTCGGGCTAATCCTCGAGAAACAACAGCTACGGCAGGGGAGCGGAACTCAGGCAGACATCGGCTCCGTGCACGATACAGGTTTCGGCGGGCTCGTGGACGTCGCGGCGAGCCGATTTCATCTTTAGCAGGCCGCCGGTCACAAGCGCGTTCCTGAGCAGAGGTTCGCGAGCGGAGTCGCGCGCGTTCGTGCAGGAGTAAATCGCGACGAAACTAACGAAGCAGGCGGAATAGCCGGAAGCCTCGCGCGTCAGTCGCGCCATCACGCCCTGCCCCAGACCCGTTGTTCCAACCGAAATCGTCAGCGGAAGCACGATTCGCCCTCCCGGCCGCAGGCGATCGAGCCACGCCGGAAGCGGATGCGTGACGCCCGCATTAATGAGCATGGCATCACAAGGCCCGGGATCAACGGCCGCTCCGTCGCCGCAATGGACGGCGACCTGCGGCCACGGCGCGAGATTTTCTTTGGCTCGCGCGGCCAGATCGGCACGCACTTCGCTCGCCACAACGCCGCCCGACGCTCCGACGACCTCGGCAAGGATACCGGTGTAATAGCCCACGCCGCAGCCAAGGTGATAGACGCGCTCGCCTGGCTTCAGATCCAGTGCGTCGATCCATCTTGCCAAGGCGCTGGGCTGGCCATTGTTAAGATTGGCCGCTTCGTCAACCACGACGACGAGGTTGTGATACAAATCCCGCGGATCGCTCGTGGCCACGTACTCGCTCGGGCCCACGCCGGCCGCCGCGATCGCGCGCCCCTCGGGTGAACCGACCTGCCAGGGAGGCGGGCCGAGGAAATTTTCGCGCGGGACACGCGCGAACGCCTCGACAAGCGCCGCGCCGCTCACGTGGCCGGCCAGACGCACTTCTTCCGCATAGAAGCTTCGGCAATCTTCCAAGGAGAACATGGCGGGAGAATAACACGAGGAGAGGAAATCCTTGCCGTTGGTTTTTGCCCCCGTCCGCGCAGCGGCTACAATCGACGACTAACCATGGGACGAGAACTTTTTGGCACAGACGGCATTCGCGGCGTTCCCGGCAGCTTCCCGCTTGACGATTCGACGGTTTACGCAGCGGGAGTGGCGCTGGGCCGCTACGCCGTGGAAACCGCGCCGGCTGGATCCCGCAGGATTCTCATCGGCATGGATACTCGAGAATCGGGGCCGCGGCTCGCGCGGCAGCTGGCCGCCGGCCTGCGCCATGCCGGCTCCGAGCCCGTCTCGGCGGGCGTCATCACCACGCCCGGCGTGGCCGCGCTTGTCCGTGCAAATGATTTCGTTGCCGGCGTCGTCATTTCCGCCTCCCACAATCCCTTTCGCGACAACGGAATCAAGCTCTTCAGCCACGCGGGAATGAAATTTCCCGACGAGGTCGAGGAAAAACTGGAAGCGGATATTCTGCGACATCGGGAAAGCATCTCGGCCGCGGCGGCGGAGGTGGATTTGCCGCTTGTGCGCGAGCTGCAATGGGCGGAACAGTATCTTTCCATCCTCCGTTCTCGCGCCCAGGACGCGGCAAGCTTCAAAAACCTGAAGATTGTCCTCGATTGCGCCAATGGCGCGGCGAGCGAACTCGGGCCCTCCCTGTTCCGTTCGGTGGGCGCCTGCGTGATTGCGATCCACGCCGCGCCCGACGGAAAAAATATCAACGATGGTTGCGGTTCTCTGCATCCCGAGGCGATGCGGCAGCGCGTGGTGGCTGAAAAGGCGGATTTGGGCGTCGCCTTCGACGGCGACGCCGATCGGGCGATTTTCTCGACCGCTTCAGGCCGATTGGTGGATGGCGACGGCGTGCTTTATCTTTCGGCTCGGGCGCTCAAGGCTTCGGACCGGCTTCACGGCGGAAAAATCGTTGGCACGACGATGACGAATCTGGGGCTGGAACGTGCTTTGGCTCGCGAAGGCGTTGGCCTGGTTCGCGTGCCGGTCGGCGACCGATACGTTCTCGAGGAAATGCTCCGCAGCGGCGCGAATCTGGGCGGCGAACCCTCCGGTCACGTCATTTTCCTGGACGACGGGCCGGCGGGAGACGGTTTGGGAACGGCGATTCGCGTTGCCGCGGCCGTCAGCGGCGGCAAGACGCTCGACGCGCTTACGGAGAATCTGTTCCTTTTCCCGCAGCGAATTCAAAATGTGCCGGTTAGCAGAAAACCCCCACTGGAGTCCCTGGCGGAAGTGACGCAACTGGTCGAGCAGGCACGAACCGATCTCGGCGAAGCCAGCAGGATCGTTTTGCGCTATTCGGGAACGGAAAACGTGGCACGGGTGATGGTGGAAGGGGAAAACGAGGGCCGAGTAGAGCATTGGACTGCGGCGATTGCCGCAGCCATAGGCAGGAATCTGGCGAACGGTCCGGCCTGAAACCGGGTCCCGTACAGGAAAGGCCGCAGGCTCAGGCCGGCACGGCGGTTAAGCTCTCCGGCTGCGCCGCTCTATCGCCTGGTTGCAGAAAAGGCCGAGGCCCAAGAGCACCAGCGCCGCAATCGCCAGCCGGCCCGGCTGCGAGACGAAGATGGACGCCAGCGCGCAAATCAGCGCGCCCGAAAGCAGGATCGATACCATCACCTGCCAGTGAGAACTAGAACCGCCCGCTTTCGCGGTCATGTTGTCACGGACGTCTTCGATGTTCATCGCCTTTTCCCCTCACATCCCCGACATATGCGAAATAAAGATGCATTTCGCTTGCCATCGGGAATTAACGAAAGGGAATTGCAAAGTCCTTTGGTTCGCGCAGGTTGTTTTCCCGCATAGGCGAGGAGGCGGAAGTTTTTTGGTGAAAAAGTGACGGAGGGGTGGATTTTTTACCACTGCGGCGCCGGGCAGGAACAAAAAGAAACGGGTTTAGGTTCAAGGGAAACTATTAGCTAAACAATACTTTTCTTACACCGCCGGCCGGTGAAGTTGCATTGGCTCGTTACTGACTGCTAAGTAACGTTCGCCCGCGCGTACCGGGAAAGATTGGCTAGAAGACCTACACGGCAACACGTGCGCCGCGCGGGGATATTCGCTGTCGGTCAGCGTCTCTGGCTGCTCGGCAGGAGGCGGGAAACGGAGGTTGCGGCGCTGGCGAAGGGGAACGCCGGCGCCGCAACGCGGACTGAAGTTTCAACGGTAGCGGACGGGATGCCTGGCGACCCTAACCTTGCGGCGCACGGCGCGGCGATCCCGATGAATATCACGTTTGTCCGAGCGGCGATCGCGCCGATCCCGCCGAACGTCCCGGCGAGTGGCGTTGCGGGCTCGGCGGTCGCTGTGGACATCGCGGCGCAAATAGCGGGAACGCGGGCTGTTCGCGCCATTCAGGCGATTGCTGCGCCGGAGCTGCCTGCGGTCGCGGTGAATATCGCGAGTTTGAGCTTTGCGCTGGCGAACGTCGCGCCGGTCCTTGCGAATGTCCCGGCGTTGCTGGCGGACTGTGCCGTCTTGCGGCGGCGCGGCGGCCGTTTGGGCCCAGGCACTCAGAGAACAGAGGCCGATCGCGGCCAGGCCCAGCAGGCTTCTTCGGAGGAAACGTCCCATCCTCATCTGCGCTACCCCTCTTTTTGGCCGATGGCCAATTGGCTTACACCCCGTCGAACACGCGACGGGCGGAAAAGTTGTTGGAGAAACGCGGCGAGGCTGTGCCGCGTTTGCAACACCCCGAGCCCAGACCGAGGAAACGGCTTGGGCGCAGAGCGCGCCAAAATCCCCGCGCGCGAACCTGAGCAAGAATTAATCTTGATTTCACGCCGCCCGCCTCGCCATGTGGTAGCTTCCCTTCGGGTGCGGTGGCGACAGCTTGAGACGAGCAGCCAAGACGTTGGCCGTGATCGCAATGCTCTCCTCAGGGCCACGGGGCCTGGCGCAGAGCACGGCCGCGATCTGGAGCCTCCTGCAAAACCCTCCGTTCGACCCGAAAAAATCCGCTTTCACAGAAGACATTACGCTGACCCGGGACCGCCTTCGTATCACGTTTGTTCAAGGCACGATCCAGTTCGCCAAGCCGTTGCGCGGCCGTTATTTTGCCGCGGCATTCGAGGGGCGGGGATGGCTGCGCGTCTCGCCGCCCAATCCAATCGAAGCACAGCAACTGAGATATCTCGCCGGGAGCAGCCCGCTCAAAATTGCCTTCACGCGGGCAGTGCTGTCGTTCACCGACAACACATACTCCGACATTTCCGGACAGGTGCGCTGGGCGACCGCCAAGGATCATTCCTTGGGCCGGCTTTACCGAAGGCGGCAGAGAAAGCACGAGCAGGACGCCGCCGAGGTGCTCCCTCGGCTCTTTCAGGCGTTTCTTTCGACGAATCCGGACCGCGACGATTTTTTCTATGCCGAATTGAAGACGAAAAAAGGGTGGGTCATCGCGCGATACGACTCCGCGCGGCTCGATCAGGTCTATGTTGGGCGCTGGTACCAAGGCAACTATCACCAGTACGGCACGTATGACGACTGGAAACGCGAAACGTGGACCAGTTTTCCCTCCGGTGACCAGAATCCGTTGCTGGTGGACGAACATCCCCTGGCGAAGACGGTTTACGAGATTCCGGCCACGCGAATTGACGCCACCGTGACCACCGGCGCGAAGCTCACCGCAAATGCCGAACTCCGTCTCCGCCTGCGCCAGAGCGGGGAGCGGGTCCTACTCTTCCGTCTGGACGCGAACCTGCGGCTGAGCTCGGTGAAAGATGGTGCGGGGAGGGAACTCGCGTTCTTTCAGCCTCCGCGGCATGCCTATTTTGGACAAACGCACGGTGACTATGTCGCGGTCGCGCTCCCCGAGCCCACTCGCGCCGGCCGGACGATCGCTCTCGACTTCCGCTATTCCGGCGGGCGATCGCTGGGTGCCTCTCCATCGCTTTGGGGCGCGCCTGTTTTCGTTCGCGGCGATTTCGACTGGTATCCACGCTCGATGAGCTCGGTACTCCGTTCAAAGTTCACCCTCATCTTTCACACGCCAAAGCGATTCCAGTTGGTCGCCACCGGGGAGATGGTGAAGCGAAAAACCATTGGTGCCGAAATGGTGACAACCTGGAAAACGCAGGGCGCGGTTCCCGTTGTCGGTTTCTGTTTCGCGTCTTTTTACGTGCACAAGGAGAAGATCGGTTCGACCGGCTTACGCCTTTACGCGGAGTCCGACCCCTCCTGGGGACTTCCTGTCCACGGGCTATTTACGGCGACAGCCCTCGAAGGCGGAAATCTGATCCGACTCTTCGACAAGTATTTTGGCCGCTACCCCTACCGTGGGCTGAACCTCGTTCTCTACTCCTCCACACCGCGTCAGGGATGGCCGATGCTGGCCTACGGGTTTCAGACCTCAGACATTGCCTCGCAGTGGTGGGGCCAGGGCATTCGCGCCAAGACCTACCACGATCAGTGGCTGATTTCTTCCCTCGCCTACTGGTCGGGCCTGCTCTATCTGGAACTTCGCTGGAGCCCGGGGGTGTACGTGAGGTGGCTCGCGCACCGCAGGAGGTCGCAGTGGGTCCAAACTGCTTGTGGCTTTGTCCCTTTCCGGTTGGCGACCAGGGGCCTGGGCAAACTGGGGCCGATCTGGCTCGGGAGACGACTCGCTTCTTCCCACATGCCTGCGGCGGGTGCGCAGAGCTTGATCGAGGAAAAGGGGGCGCGGGTCCTGGACATGTTGCGGATGATGCTCTGGGATCCCAGCACTCGCGACCCAGATCGTCGATTCGAGGCCATGCTCAGGGATTTCGAGCGAAGGTTTGCCGGACGCGCCGCCTCGACATTGGATTTCGAAACGATCGTCGAGAAACACATGACGAAAGCCATGGACATGAACGGCGACCACCGGATGGGTTGGTTTTTCCGCGAATACGTTTTCGGCACAAGCACGCCGCACTACTCGCTTGCCTACCGCGTCACTCAACTCAAGGACGGCAAGTGGTTGGTAAACGCGTCATTGACCCGTACCGGCGTTCCCGCGAATTGGGAAGACTTGGTGCCGATTTACGTCCGATTGAAAAAGGACCGCATGGAGCTGGTCCGGGTGAAGGTAAAGGCGCCGAAGGTGAAATTTCAATTCACGGCGCCGGAAAAGCCGAGCAAGGTGTCGCTGGACGACGAGGCCCGCGCGTTGCGCGCCGTGCCGCACAAGGAACTCGCATCGGCCGTGCCATAACCGCGCTGCCGGGTCCCGTGGTTGCAGGCACAAAACAAGAAGCCCCGGCGGCGAGGGCCGCCGAGGCTTCCTGGTTGAGCGCGCGTGAAAAAGGGTTTCCGCTCAGCTGCACCCGCTCGTCGAGCCGCAATTGACGCACTTGTAGCAGCCGCCGTTTGGCACCATCAGCATGCCGCAATCCGGGCAGGAAGGAGCGTCATCGAGCGTGGCGACCATCGAGACGCGACCTTGCGGAGCCGGCGCCGGAACGGCGGTGATGGCGGGCGTGGCCGCAGCCGCAGCGGCTGCCGCGCCAAGATAATCGCGGGAAATGAATTTCCCGCCCAGCCAGCGCGCCACGTAATCGAGGATGGATTTGGCGAAGGGGATTTCGGGATTGCCGGTGTAGCCGGCGGGCTCGAAGCGCGTGTTGATGAATTTATCCACCAGGGCCTTGAGCGGCACGCCGTATTGCAGCGCAATCGAAACCGACATGGCGAAGCCGTCCATGATGCCGGAAAGCGTCGAGCCTTCCTTGGCCATCTTGATGAACAGCTCGCCCGGCGAGCCATCGGCGTACATCCCCACGGTCAAGTAGCCCTCGGTGCCAGCGATGGAGAAGCGGTGCGTGAGCGAATGCCGTTCGGCCGGCAGCTTCTGCCGCTGGACGTGGGCGAAGAGTTCCTGCTGGCCCACGGCAGGCGCGGCCGGCGCAGGTGCGGCGGCCTTGGCCTGTTCTTTTTCTTTCCTTTCGCCGGCGGCGGAAAGCGGCTGGGAGCGCTTGGAATTGTCGCGATAGATGGCGACGGCCTTCAGGCCCAGCCGCCACGATTCCACGTACGCATCCATGATGTCTTCGATGGTGGATTCTTCCGGCATGTTGATGGTCTTGCTGATGGCGCCGGAAAGGAACGGCTGCGCCGCCGCCATCATGCGGAGATGGCCGCGCCAGCTGATCGCGCGCTTGCCCGCGGCCGGCTTCAGCGAGCAATCGAAAACCGCCAGATGCTCGTCTTTGAGTCCCGGCGCGCCCTCGATCGTGCCGCGGTTATCGACGAAATCCACGATTTCCGCGACGCGCTCGGGCGGATAGGCCAGCCGCATGAGCGCCTGCGGCACCGTGTTGTTGACGATTTTCAGCACGCCGCCGCCCACCAGTTTCTTGTACTTGACCAGCGCCAGGTCCGGCTCGATTCCGGTCGTATCGCAATCCATCATGAATCCGATCGTGCCGGTGGGCGCGAGGACGGAAACCTGGGAATTGCGGTAGCCATGCTGGGTGCCGATTTCGAGCGCGTCGTCCCAGGCCTGCTGGGAGGCGCGAAAGAGCTGCGGCTGCACGTTTTCCGGATGAACCGCGCGCACCGAATCGCGATGCATCCGAATCACGTCGAGCATGGAGTCGCGGTTGGGCGCGTAATCGGGGAAGGGCCCGGTGCGTTCGGCGATGCGGGCCGATTGCGCGTAGGCTTCGCCGGTCATCAGCGCGGTCACCGCGGCGCACATGTCGCGGCCCTGGTCGGAATCGTAAGGCAGCGCGAGAGACATCAGGAGCGCGCCGAGATTCGCATAGCCGAGGCCGAGCGGCCGGAAGCGGTGCGAATTGTCGCCGATGCGCGGGGTGGGGTAGCTGGCGTTATCGACGATGATTTCCTGCGCGGTGATGGTGACGTCGACCGCATGGCGGAAGGCCGCGACGTTGAATTCGCCGGTCGGCTCGAGGAATTTCATCAGATTGAGCGACGCCAGGTTGCAGGCGGTGTCGTCGAGGAACATGTATTCCGAGCAGGGATTCGACGCGTTGATGCGGCCGGAGGCTTTCGACGTGTGCCAGCGGTTGATCGTGGAATCGAACTGCATGCCGGGATCACCGCAATGCCAGGTGGAATCGGCGATTTTGCGCAGGAGGTCGCGGGCGCGGTAGCGCTCGGCGGGCTTGCCGGTGGTCACCTGGTGCGTCCACCACTCGGCGTCGCGCTCGACGGCCTGCATGAATTCGTCGTTGACGCGGACACTGTGGTTGGCGTTCTGGTAGAAAACGGAGCTGTAGGCCTCGCCGTCGATTCCCGAATCGTAGCCGTGCTCGATCAGGATGTGCGCCTTGCGCTCCTCGCGCATCTTGCATTCGATGAATTCGACGATGTCGGGGTGGTCCACGTTCAGGATCACCATTTTCGCGGCGCGGCGCGTTTTCCCGCCGCTCTTGATGACGCCGGCAAAGGCGTCGAAGCCGCGCATGAAGCTCACCGGCCCGCTCGCCGTGCCGCCGCCGGAAAGATTTTCCGCGCAGGAGCGCAGCGCCGAGAAATTCGTGCCGGTGCCGGAGCCCCACTTGAACAGCAGGCCCTCGCTCTTGGCCAGGTCCATGATCGAGCTCATGTCGTCGCGGACCGACTGAATGAAGCAGGCCGAGCATTGGGGCTTTGCCTGGACGCCGACGTTGAACCAGACCGGGGAATTGAAACTCATTTTCTGCTCGACCAGCAGGTGAATCAGCTCGTCGTGGAAGGTGTCGCGCGAGGCCTCGTCGGCGAAATAGCCGCCCTGGTCGCCCCAGTGCACGATCGTCTGGACCACGCGGTTGATCAGCTGGCGGATCGAGCTCTCGCGCTCGGGCGTGCCGAGCAGGCCGTGGAAATATTTCGAGGCGACGATGTTCGTCGCGGTCTGCGACCAGTTTTTCGGGACCTCGACGTTGTCCTGGGAAAAGATCACCTGGCCCTTCTCGTTCGAGATCAGCGCCGAGCGCCGTTCCCATTCCACCGCGTCGAAGGGCGAAGCACCCGGCGCGGTGAACATTCGCTGAAAGGTCAGACCGGCCGACGAGCCCTCATGAGCGTGTCCGTTGGCGCCTTTGACGAGGATTTCCTTTTCAGCCATGAATCACTACCCCCTTTGGATATGGTCTCGGCCGGGAAGAAGGGGTGAAAAAGAATCGGTTGCGATGCGGTTCAGTTTCATTGTCGTTCGAGATCCCGGGAGAAGCTTCCGACCGCCGCGTGGGTGAGGCGAAATATCCGGAAGCTTTCTGCGGGGGATGAGTGTAGCGCGTGGGGAGCGGATGTCAAGGGGAAGTCGCAATGTATTTTGCTTCATCGGTCAGCCCACGCTATATATAGTGTCCCGGTTGCAAACGCGCCTAACGGGCCGGAGCGCCGAAGTGAAGCATCTGTGGGCGGCGAACGAGGCTCGCTGGGGGCGGCTGCAGATTTCTACGGCAACCTCTCTCCTGTTGCCCTTAATCTACCACTTTGAGGCGCTGCCATGCGCAAAAAAATCGCCGCCCTCGTCCTGTTCGCCGTGCTCGCCGGCCGGCCCTTGCCTGCCCAGCACGTTCAGGCACGCGAACTGGTCGAGCGCACGATCGAGAATCAGCATCGCGACGACGCGGCCCTCTATAGCTACGAGCGCATCGAGCGCAGAATTTCCTACGCAGACGGCGGCGTCTCGAGCGACAAAACCTACCGCGTCGTGCCGACCGGTACGGGCCGGCTCAGCCTGCTGGTGCGGAACGGCGCGCAAGCCGTTCCGCTCGCCGAATACCAGAAGGAATTGCGCTGGTGGCGGGACGTGCTGCGCCACGCCGTGAATCCCAACGACCCACGCGAGCAGCATTCCGAAGAGGTGCGGCGTAAACGTGACGCGGAGCGGTCAGAACTCGTTGACGCGATTGGCCACGCTTTCCGATTCACCTGGATGGGAGAGGAAGTGGTCGGCGGGCGAACGCTGGCCCACATCGCGCTCGATCCGAACCCCACCTATGAGCCTCATTCGAGGGAGACGGAAGCTCTGCGCCACGTCCGCGGGGACGCCTGGATCGATGTCGGCGCGGCACAACTGGTGCGGGGAAAAGCGGAAATCTTCAGCTCGATTTCGGTCGGTGGCGGCATCATCGGCCGGATTTACGCGGGCGGCTGGGTGGAAATCGAACAGCAGGAAGTGGCACCCGGCATCTGGCTGCCCAAGCGCATGGAATACAGTATCCGCGAGCGGAAACTCCTTTTCACCTCCACCGAGCACGAACTCGATGAGACGACCGGGTACCACTTCATCGGAACCCCGCAACAGGCGCTGGAAATGGTCGAGCGCGAGCTCCCCAGCGGCCAGCCATTCTCACAGGGTCCTTGAGCGGTCGGCGGCCGTTTCCGGCGGCGCTTGCCCAGGGAAGCGAAACCCCGTAATCTTTTAGCGATAGCGATAGCGAGGGCGATGGAGTTCGCCCGGACCGCCCGCCACCCGAAACTTCTGCGCGGGCTGATGACTCCTGGTTGCCGCGAGGCCCAGGAGTTTTTCTTTTTTGGCGCCGGCAACGGAATGCGGAGAAAAGCGAAGGATGAAACTCTGGTTACTGGCGGTTTTCGGTGTGTTGGGAACGTTGGCGCGATACGGAATGGAAGGGGCGGTGCAGGCGCTCACCGGAGCCACGTTTCCGCTGGGCACGATGGCGGTGAACGTATCGGGCTGTTTTCTGCTGGGCCTGGTGGGCCAATATTCGCTCGAACACGGCTGGGTTCCTCCCGACTGGCGCGTGGGAGTCACCGTCGGATTTTTCGGCGCTTTTACCACCTTTTCCACGTTCAGTTGGGAAACGGTGCAGATGCTCGAAGACGGACAATGGGTGAGGGCCGGCGCGTACGTGCTGGGGAGCGTTGGCGTCGGGCTCCTGCTCCTGATGCTGGGAATGCGGCTGGCCGAAGTGCTGTAGCGGAGGGATGAGCCGTGACGCGAAACCGTTTTGAAGGCGAACAGACGTTGATGCGGATTCACATCGGCGAATCGGACCGGTGGGAAGGCAGGCCGCTCTACGAGGCCATCGTCGAGCTTCTGCGGCGCGAGAATTTTTCCGGCGCGACGGTGCTGCGGGGCGTCGGCGGATTCGGCGGATCGAGCGTCTATCACACCGGCAAAGTCCTGCGGCTGTCGCAGGATTTGCCAGTAGTCGTCGAAGCGGTGGAATCGCCCGAGCGCATCGAACAGATCTTGCCGCGCCTCGACGCGATGATCGAGGGCGGCTTGATTACGCTCGAAAAGGTCCGGGTGATCCTTTACCGATCGAGCCGCTGAGCGTCAACGCCCGCCGCTCGGGTCCCCGTTCGCTCAGCTCGAAGCGCCCTTTTCGATCGGCGCGCCAATCAGATTGCCCCATTCGGTCCACGAGCCGTCGTAATTCCGCGCGGTTTCGTGGCCGAGCAGGTATTTCAAGACGAACCAGGTGTGCGAACTCCGCTCGCCGATGCGGCAATAGGCGATCGCGTCGCCGCCCGGTTTCACGCCGCGGTCGTAATAGAGGGCTTTCAGTTCATCGACGGATCGGAACGTTCCATCTTCATTCGCGGCGAGCGACCACGGCACGCTGATCGCCTTCGGAATGTGTCCGGCGCGTTGCGCGGTTTCCGACATGCCCGGCGGCGCGATCACCTTGCCCGTGTATTCGTCCACCGAGCGCACGTCCACCAGGCTCGCCCGCGTCCGGTTGTCCAAAATGGCGAAGACGTCTTCCCGGTGCGCGCGCACGGAGCGATCCGGCTCGGGCGCGCGATAGACGGTTGGCTGGACGGTTGGCGCGGCGGTCGATACCGGGCGGTTTTCCTTGAGCCACAGTTTGCGTCCGCCGTTCATCAGACGGACGTCGGCGTGGCGGAAATATTTCATCATCCAGAGCGCGTAAGCTGCGAACCAGTTGTTGTTGTCGCCGTAGAGCACCACCGTCGTCTGCGGCGTGATGCCGGAGCGAGCCATCAGCGATTCAAACTGCTGCTTGTCGAGGATGTCGCGGCGGACGCCGTCCTGGAGTTGCGTCTGCCAGTTCCAGCCAACGGCGCCCTCGATGTGCCCCTGATCGTAGGCGCTTGTGTCCACGTCCACTTCCACCAGCCGAACGCCCGGGTCGCGTCCGTGATCGGCGACCCAACCGGTGGAAACCAGCATTTCCGGATGTGCGTACTCCCCCATTTTCACCTCCGCTTGGTCAGTTTTCGGGAAAACCCATGCCGTCTCGCGTTTCTGCCGCCGCGGGCCGCGCTCAGCTTCGCGCCCAGGCGATCAGACGGATCGCAATGAAGCGCCGTCCGATTCGTATTCGATGCACATCAGCCATTGAGGACGCATGCCTTTTTCTTCCAGCCATCGCTCGGCGGATTCGCGGTCGGGCGCCTCGATTTCCGCGATCATTTTCCCGTCCAGAAAATTCCAGGCGGTGCGGCGCAGCGCGACGCCATCCGCGCCGGCGGCGAGCGTAGCGACGAGGGCTTCGGCGCCCTGGCGCGTCATGCAGGCCAGCGTGTGGAAAGACAAATAGCGAGGCATGCGGGCTCCTTCGCGCGCCTAAAAGGGCGTGACGGTAAGGAAAACGTCTTCGTAGCCGGGTTCGACGTCGTCGGAAACGATGTTGCTCGCGAACGAAAGATAGGAGGCGAAATGCGCCTGCGTGGTGATAAAGGGATAGAGGCTGTCGCCATTGCCCAGCGTCGTTCCGTCGGCGGCGACCGAAATGAGCACGGTCGATGGCGTGCAGCCAGTCGCGCCGAGGCAGGTGTCCCGGCCGAAAATCTGCTCGAATCCGTTGGCCGGGTTGCCGCTGAGATTCGACGCCTTGGACGCAAAGAGCACGTACCGGCCCGATTGGTCGGAAGCGGGATATTCGGCAACGGCGTTGGCGGGCGAAGAGCCGTCGCTGGCCACGGAAATCAGCGAGGTTGACGGCGTGCAGCCGGTCGCGCCGACGCACAGGTCGCGTTCGTAAATCTGCTGCGGCGTGCCCGAAACGAATCCCGCGCCAATCAGGTTCGTCGCCTGCGACGCGAACACAACGTAGCGGCCGTCGGAACTGATGACAGGGCTTACGCTCGATCCGTTACCCGGGCTCGTTGCATCCGAGGCGATCGAAACCAGGCTGGTCGTGGGCGTGCAGCCGCTCGGCGCGCCGATGCAGGTGGAGCGCCAATAGATTTGCGGCGTGGCCGAGGACGGAATGCTCACGAGATTCGTCGCCGTCGACTGGAAAGCGACGTACAAGCCTCCGCTCGCCACCACCGGCGTCGCGCTCGTGCCGTCGGCGGGCGTCACGCCGTCCGGAGCCAGGCTAACGAGCGTCGTCGTCGGCGTGCAGGAGGTGGAAGCGTTCAGGCAGGTGCTGCGGAGATAGATTTCCGGAGCGCCGGTGGTGGCCTGGGAAACCAGATTTGTCGCTGTCGAAGCGAAGGCGACGTACTGGCCGTCGGCGCTGATGTAAGGCTGCGTGCTCGATCCGTTTCCGGGCGTCTGGCCGTCGGTGCCGATGCTGATGAGCGTGGTGGAGGGGCTGCAGCCGGAGGAAGCGCCCAGACAGGTGTCGGTCAGATAGACCTGTTTGGTGTTTCCGGAGGTGACGTTGGAAACCAGGTTCGTCGCCGACGACGTGTAAACGAGGTATCGCCCGTCGCTCGAAATGGAAGGCTGCAAACAATCGGCGTTCGGCGGCTCGCCGTTATTGCCGGTGCTGGCCAGGATGGTTTCCGGCGTGCAGCCGCTGGTGATGCCGAGGCATGTGTCGCGCACGAAGACGTTGGCGACAGCGTTCGCCAAGTTCGCCACCAGATTCTGCGAAACCGAACTGAACGCGATGAACCGGCCGCCCCCTCCGATCGCCGGGCCCGACTGGCCCAGGTTGCCGATGCCGGCGTCGGCCTGCGCGCCTTGCGTCGAAACGTCAACCAGCTCCGGCAGTCCCTCGCCATTCGCGTCGGGAATCACCTGGAAGTAGCCGGGAGCGGAAATGCCGCCGCCGGGCGTCGGATTGTTCACCGTGACGAAAGACGTTCCGGCTTCGGTGAGCTGTGCGGTGGAGACGCTTGCCGCCAGTTGCGTGTTCGAAATGTAGGTGGTGGTGAGCGCGGTGCCGTTCCAGTTGATCGCGCTGGCCGGCGTGGTGCAGGTGGTGGTGCTGACGGGCACGCCGTTGACGGTGGTGGTCGTGGTGGTGTAGAGCGCGCAGGTAAATCCGGAACCGTTAACCGTCACGTTGAAACCGGCTGAATCGGCCATCGCCGTGGTGGGAGAAATCGAGCTGAGCGCGGGCGACGGATTGTTGACGTCGAAATCAACCACGTTCGAAAGGCCGCCGCCGGGATTCGCGTTCAGCACGGCGAGTTGCACCACGCCCGGCGTCGCCAGATTGGCCGCTGGCACGGTCCCTTGCAATTCGGTGGAGTTTACGAAATTCGTGGTCAGGTTCACGCCGTTCCAGGTCACCGTCGAAGTCGTGGTGAAATTCGTTCCGGTGACGGTGACGCTGAGCCCGCTGCCGCCGGCCAGCGCCGCCGCGGGCTGAATGGAGCCGATCGTTGGGATGGGGCTGGTGACGGGGGTCACCGTGAAATTCACCGTGTTGGAAAAGCCGCCGCCGGGAGGGGGATTGACCACCTGAACCGGAATCGTCGCGGGGGTATTGAAATCGGAGGGCCCCACAGTAGCCTGAACCATGCTTTCGTTGACGAAGATAGTGGTGATCGGCGAACCGTTCCAGTAAATCTGCGCGCCGAAAACGAAATTCTGCCCGTTGACCGTCAGCGTGAACGTGGCTCCCCCGGCCGCCGACGTATTTGGCGAGAGCGACGTTATGCTTGGCGTCGGGTACAGAATGCTTTGAGTGCAGGCGGAAGAGAACAGCACCACCCCCACCAGCACGGCAGCGCGCCATGCGCGACCCACGAAGTTCACCGATTTCCTCCTGGCCCCCCGCGGCCTGGGCAGGCCGCAGCGAAACCCTAAAGATAACATATCCGCAGGCATCCCTTCCGCCGCTCCGGCTCACTTTCCGTGCTTCCTTTCGCGCTGCCTCCGATTTGCCCCGGGAGCCCAAACCGCGAAAGGAACGCGCCCGCGCCTGGAAGCTTTCTGCGGAATTTGACCAGATGGGGCCGCGGCTACGACGCAGGAAATGCCGTAACCGGGAAGCATCAGGCGCCAGAACGGTCGGACTTCAGACGCGACCGTCGCTCGCGCACAGGAGGGCGCGGCAAGCGACCCGTCGCAACTAACCGCGGATGGCAGTGAGCCCCACGGCGCCGATGACGAAAATGAACCAGACGACCACAACCACGCTGAGCGCCGTGCCAACCTTCAGCTTTTTGCCTGACGCGGCCGCGTAGCCGATGCCGAGAAGCGCCAAGGTCCAAAAAACGAAAATATCCAGAAACGACCCGAACGTGATCAGCCACGCCGGACTGCTGGATGGCAAAAACGCGCCCACGTTCGACATCACCAGCTTCTGCAGGCTGACTCCTTCCGGAGGCCGAACCCAAACAATCAGCAAGCCGACCAGGCTCTTGACGACCAGGGGAAGGTACGCGTGAATGGAGACGCCGAACGACTGCTTGAACTTGATTGCGGTGCCGAAGACGATATTGAAAACACCCAGATAGAGCGCGGCGATGATCAGGAGGATAATCGCCGAGCCCACCGTCGTACCCGCGTAGCCGGCGATCGGAGCAAGCCGGACCACCCGGTCAATCTGCTGCTGCTGTTGCTGCGGCGACAGGGAATTGAAGGCGGAGTTGGTCGCCAGCTGTTTTTCCAGCACCGTGCGCCAGCCGATGCGCTGGGAGAAGCTAAAAACGAAGAGGAATCCGACGACGATGATGAGCACGAGCGGAAAGACCCATGTTGGTCTTTCCGCGATGGATTCAAAGGTGGCGCGCGGGCTGACCAGAGCGCCAATGACGCGGGAAACCGCTCCCTGTCGCGCCGAATCCGGCGGGTTGGCGCTTTCGTTCGGCTGATTCGCTCCGGTCTCTTGTTCGCTCGCCATGGTGCCCTCCTCTTTTTTTGTTCCGCGGGAGCCAAGTTTGGCGGGCGGCGCCACGGCCACCCGTCCTTCTGGCTTGGTAAACTATCGCATTCGGGGCCGGTGCAAAAGAGAATTCGTTCACGGTTGGGCGGAGCGGCCGCGCTTGCCTGGAACGGGCTTCTGAAAGAGGATAAGTAAAGCTGGACATCAGCGACGATGAAATCCTCGCGCAAATTCCTGCCGGTCGCGGCCATCACGCTGGCCATCGGCGGCGTGCTGACGGCCAGTTTGTGGCCGGCCCGCGGCAGCATCGCCGTGGAAGTTGCCCGCGTGGAACGCCACGATCTGACGTCCAGGGTGCGGGCCACCGGCATACTCGTTCCCGGCGCGTACACGAACGTTCTGGGACAGGGATACGGGAGGGTGACGCAAATCCTGGTTCATGAAGGCGAGCGCGTCGAACCGGGCGACACCCTGCTGCAAGTGGATCCGGTGCAGGCCGCCTCGGCCGTGCACGCCGACCAGGCAGCGGTTGCCGGCGACGAGGCCGCGCTGCGGGCCGCCGGAGCGGCGATCCGCGGAGCCCGCGCCAAAGTGGCGGAGAGCCAGGCCGATCTCGCCAAGGCACGCTTCAACTGGGAGCACGGCCAGAAGCTGTATCAAGCCGAAGTGATTTCGCGCCAGAGCGTCGAGGGCTACCGCTCCGCCTACGACGGCGCGGTCGCCGCGCTTGCCGCCGCTCGCGCGCAGTTGGCCGAAGCCGTCTCCGAGGAATCGAGCGCCAGCGGAAGACTCTCGGTCGCCCGCGCCCAACTGGCCTACGACACCGACATCTTGCAAAAAACCACCTACCGTGCCCCGATCGCCGGAACCGTCACGAACATCGCCGCGCGCGTCGGGCAGGACGTGATTCCGGGCGTCCCCGACGCTTCCGGCGCGTATCTGATGACGATCGCCAACATGCACGGAGCCGTGGCGCGAGTGGATGTGGACGAAAACAACATTCTTTACCTGCGCATCGGGCAGCCCGCCACGCTTTCGATCGACGCTTTCCCCGGCGTGACGTTCGCCGGCCGCGTCAGCCAGGTGGGCGCGATGGGCATTCTGAGCCAAACCGGCCAGACGACCACGCAAAATACGGGTTCCTCGGCCACCAGCCAGGCCACCGATTACCGGGTGGACATCTCCTTCGACGATCCGCCGCCGGATCTGCTGCCGGGAATGACCGTCAGCAGCCGGATCGAAACCGCCAACCGGAAAAACGTGGTTGCGGTGCCGTTCGAAGCGCTCGTGTTGCGTCCGGCAAGCGAAGCGGGACGCACGTCGTTGCCGAAACCTACCGAAGCGGCTGATGTGGAAGTTTCAGCGCCTTCGACGCCCACGTCATCGTCACCGAAGACAAGTGCGGGTCTCAACGGCGTGTTCGTCGTGCGGTCGGGCCATGCGATCTTCGAACCGGTGGAAATCGGCGTGCTCGGTGAAAACGACGTCGAGATTCGCAAAGGCGTCAGCGTAGGCGAGGAGATCATCGTCGGCGGATTCCGCGCGCTGCACGAATTGCACTCGGGAATGGCCGTGAAAATCGCTCCGCGCGGCAAGTAACGCCTTTCGCGAAATTAGCGCGGTCGTCCCGGGAAAATACGCCAGCGATCGTTTTCGGCGGCCCGTCCGGGCGCAAGTCAGCGCGGATTCGAGCCCTTGACCACCGGATATCCCTTCTCCACCCAGTCGTGAGCGAAATCGTCCGGCAGATTCAGCACCTTGAGGTGGCGAAAGCCCATGCCCGCAAGCGCCGCAAACGCAGGATGGATGTTCGGGCATTTCTCCATCGGGCAGCAGCCGCAGTAAATGACCACTTCCCGCGTGCGCGGTATCCGCGCGGCCGCTCGTCGCAGCGCAGCAATCCCTGCGGCCGTCGAGCCCGGACCGGTGAAGATGGCGCCGGGGATGTGCGCTCCGCGATAGAGAAAGTCAAATCCCACCTGGAACACCACCGGACGCTGCGCGGCGGGCTCTTTGAGTTGCTGAAGCAGCGTTTCTGGCGAGATCAACGCTTGCTGGAAATCGGCGGCCGAAGCCGGGCGAGCCGCCGCAGGCCGGCGCGGCGCGGGCGCGGCGTAAGCGGCGCCCGCAGCCATCGAGGAAAACGCCGCGAGAACGGAAACAGCAAAAACTCTGGTCTTCAGACGCATCACAAAAGCTCCTTGGTGAATGGTTAGCGGTGCTTTGGCGCAGGCTTGGCCGCGGGTGTGGCGGGCACTGGGGCTGGCGCGGGCGCAAGCGCAGCGGCGACGCTGGGCGGCAGCTTATCGGCTTCGTGAAGCAGCATACTCACCTGCCAGATCTGCTGGTCGGAAAGCGCCTTTTCGAAACTCGGCATGCCGGTGAGGCGAATGCCATTCTTCACTTTCCAGAACGTGAATCCCGGCGGATCGTCGGTGACCATGCCGCGGCGCGTGAAAAGCTGCGGGGCGTGCGGAAACATTCCGGCCCCTTCCACCGAGCCTTCCGCCTGCGGCGTGCCGTGGCAGAACGCACAATCCTGAACGTAGACGTGCGCTCCCGCCAGAAGGTTCCCCGTGGCCGGCTTTATCGGCACGGTTTTGGGGGCGTCCGAGCGGAGCTTGTTATGCAGCGCCATTTTGGCCAGCAGGCGTTCGAACGGCATCGGCTGCGCCGTTGCCGCTACCGGCGCCATGCCGGACGTGAAATAGATGAAAGCGCCGCCGCAAACCAGAACGACGCCGACGAGGATGCCGAGAATGAAACGTCCCATGAGTTGATCCTCCTTCACTCGGGAATTTGCGAAATCGCGGAGTCCATCCGCGTAGCCTGATCTAGGTTTCCTTGATCTGGTTTCGGCCGCCGGGCGGTCCCGCCCCGCCGGTCGCTTCCCACGCCGAAAAGAATTTGAAGTACAGATAGATATTAGCAACCATAATGCCCGCGTATGCGAAAAAAGGCAGCGCGATTTCCGAGAGGTCGAACATCCAGCCGGTAAAGGCAATCGCGGCGGAACTGGCGCCGAGCCGCGCCACTTGGTTGGCCGCGAGGGCGCGGCCGCGCTCGTCGGGTTCCACCATTTCCGCCAGCGCCGCCTGCTGCACCGGGACCGCGGCGATTCGCAACGCCGGGGTAAGAATGTAGATGAAAAGAGAGAGCGGAAGCCAGCGCACCAGCGGCATCAGCACCAGCAGGGCGGTTCCGATTCCGCGGGTCCAGGCGATGCTGCGGACGAAGCCCAGCCGGCGCTCGAGCGCGGGTGCCGTGAGAAGCGCCACCGACGCGAAGCTGCCGGAAATGAAGCCGTAGACCGCCATCGTCGATTTGGGCAGCGAATACACCAGCACGAAAAACGGGATCAGAAACGGCACCAGCAGCCCGCTGGAGAGACCGTTCAGCAGGCCGGTGAGCGAAAATTTCCCCACCACCACCTTGCTTCGCAGGCGTCCCATCCGTCCGCCCGTGTCCTGTACGCTGAGCCAGAAGATCAGCGGCACGCCGACGGCGGAAATGAGCGTGGCGGCCAGAAACGCCGTATGCACGTCGAACAGGCGGGCGAACAGCGCGCCCGCTGCGCCAAAGGCCCCGCTCAGAAACGAAAACGTTGAATAGAAAAAGGTGCGTTTTTCCCGCACCGAAAGATCGGCGATCACGGCCATCTGAATCGGCGCGGCCGCTCCGCCGGCGCCGCCGCCCGCCAGCGACCCCGTCGCCGAGAAACCGCCCAGCGCCGCGGCCAGCGCCAGCACCGCCAGATGGCTCGAAACGAAAACCAGCAGCGAGCTGACCGGCATCAGCAGGCCCGCAACCAGCAGCGCTTTTTTTCTTCCCCAAACGTCGGCCAGCAATCCGATCACGAGTCCCAGCGCCGCCGTCGCCAGCGCGCCGACCACGTAAAGGACTCCGAGCGTCAACGGGCCGTATTTCAGCCGCTGCAGCACCAGGTAGGGGAAGACGATCATGATCATCCCGGCGGCGACGCTTCGCGTGGCCCGGAAAAGCATCAGCAGAATAAAATCTTTCCGGCTCATCGCCACGCTCCAGGCTGCGGCTCGTTTTCCGCTTGCAATGCCGCGCCGGGCGGCGAACAATGCCGCGACGAAAGCGAGGAACACTCCATGTTCCGGAACGATCTGCTCGAAGGACGCTCGATTCTGATCACGGGAGCCGGCACCGGCCTGGGCCGCGCGATGGCGCTGCGTTGCGCCGAACTGGGCGCCGGGGTGTTCCTAGTGGCGCGGCGAGAAGGGCCGCTCGAGGAAACCGCCCAGGAAATTCGCGCGCGCGGCGGCCGCGCTGGCTGGGCCACGGCCGACGTGCGGGATTTCGCCGCGGTCGAGCGGGCCGTGGCGCGCGCGACGGAGGAATTCGAAACTCTCGATTCGCTGGTGAACAATGCCGCGGGCAATTTCCTCGCTCGCACCGAACGCCTTTCACCGAACGCCTTCGCCGCCATCGTTGGCATTGTCCTCCAGGGCAGCTTCCATTGTACGCTGGCGCTCGCCCGGCGCTGGATCGAGGCGGGCAGACCCGGAAACATTCTCAATATCGTGACCACCTACGCCGCCACCGGTTCGCCCTTCGTCGTTCCCTCGGCCGCGGCAAAGGCCGGGGTGCTGGCGATGACTCGCTCGCTGGCCGTTGAATGGGCGCGCTACCGTATTCGCCTCAACGCCATTGCGCCCGGGCCATTTCCCACCGAGGGTGCGTGGTCGCGCCTGGTGCCATCGGCCGCCGCGGAGCAGGAATGGCTCGCGCAGCATCCGATGAGACGCTTCGGCCGCCCGGAAGAGTTGGCGGAGCTGGCAGCCTTTCTTTTGAGCGCCGAGGCCGACTACATCAGCGGCGAATGCGTTACCATCGATGGTGGCGCGAGCGCTTGCGCTCCAGGCGGATTCCAGCATCTGCTCGGCGCCCCGGCCGAGTTCTGGGAGCAGCTGGAAGAGCAGCGGCACCGACGGCCCTAGCCCTGTCCGAAGGAAAGACGCGAATGACCGAGGAAGGCGTTTCAACTGTCCCTGCGACGGGACGGTGGAGGTGGGTGGCGATCGGCGCGGCCATCGCGCTGGCCGCGGTCGAGGCGCGCCGGCTCGTCACGCTGATCGGATGGGAGCGCGCCTATCCTTACGCGCGCGATTTTCTGCCCGCGGCCATCGCCACGGCGGTGATGACCTTGGCGGCTTACGTGCTGATCCTCGAATTGCTCATCACGCGGCGCAATCGGAAATGGGGCCTGGGGCTGGGGATCGCGTGGGGCGCGATCGCGTGCGGCACGTCGCTCTGGATCTGGCTGGGGCCGTACGCCAAGAATCTTTGGCATTCGCTGGCCTTTCGGCTCGGCCTGAGCAAAACGCTGGTGCATTACGGCATCCTCGGCTGGTCCTCGATTCATGCGGCGATCTGGCTCAGCGTGCTGGCCGCGGTGTTGACGCTGAGCGCCGCGAAAGCGTTTCTGGATTCGCCGCGCGAACCCTTGGACCGCGGCATCGTGCTCGCCAGCCTGTTCTACGCGGCCTTCTATTTCCTCGCCATCGGCATCGTCGCTCGCCTCGTCACCCCGCGCTGATCGCGCGCCCAACGCCCGCCGGAGCTATAGTAAAAAAGCCGCAACCCGGCTGGAGTTTCCCCATGCCACAGGCCAAGAAACAGCTTTCCCGAAAACCTCAGTCTCAGCGCGCACCGGAAGAACCGACGAGCATCGGCTTTTTGCTCGATGGCGAATGGCGCGCCGAGGGCGAGCGATTCGAAATCCTCGCACCGGGCGACGGTCGCGTGGTGGGAGCGAGTTATCGCGCCGGGCCCGAACACGTTGAAGCGGCGATTCGCGCCACCGTCCGCGCGTTTTCGCAAGTGCGGCGCATGCCCACCTACGAGCGCGAACGCATCCTGAATCAGGTGGCCGCGGGCATCGAATCGGGCCGCGAGGAATTCGCGCGCCTCGTCGCGCTCGAAGCCGGCAAACCGATTCGCGCCGCGCGCGCCGAAGTGGACCGCGCGATTTTCACCTGGCGCGTCGCGGCCGAAGAAGCCGCGCGAATCGGTGGCGAATGGATGGCGCTCGACCGGCAGGCGTCGTTGGCCGGGCGCTGGGGCATCGTGCGGCGATTTCCCGTTGGTCCGATCGCCGCGATCACGCCATTCAATTTCCCGCTGAATCTCGTTTCACATAAATGGGCGCCGGCGATTGCCGCCGGATGCAGCGTGATTCACAAGCCGGCGCCGCAAACGCCGCTCACCGCGCTGCGGCTGGCTCGCCTGGTTGCCGAGGCGGGATGGCCGGCCGGAGCGCTGAACGTGATGGAAATTTCCAACGCACACGCCGCTCCGCTCGTCATCGACGAGCGATTGCGTCTGCTGACCTTCACGGGGTCGAGCGCGGTGGGCTGGGAATTGAAGCGGATGGCGGGGAAAAAGCGCGTCGCGCTCGAACTGGGCGGAAACGCAGCCGCAGTGGTGCACGACGATGCCGACGTCGCTTACGCCGCCGAGCGGTGCGTCGCCGGAGGATTTTCCTACGCCGGCCAGAGCTGCATTTCCGTGCAGCGAATCTACGTTCAGCGCGGCGTCGAGGAGAAATTTCTCGCCGAGCTTTTGCCGCGCGTTCGGGCGCTCGTCACCGGCGACGTGCTCGACGAGCGCACCGACGTCGGCCCGATGATCAGCGAAACGGCCGCGCGCCGCGCCGAAGGCTGGATCGAGCAGGCAGTTGCGGCCGGAGCGTGCCTGCTCGCCGGCGGCAAACGCACCGGCGCGTTTCTCACGCCGGCCGTGCTCGGAGGAACGAACAAGGCGATGCAGGTCAGTTGCGAGGAAGTCTTCGCGCCGGTGGTGCTCGTCGAGCCGTACGACGAATTCGACGAAGCGCTCGAGCGCGTGAACGATTCGCGGTTCGGCCTGCAAGCGGGGATTTTCACGAGCGATGTGCGAAGAATCTTCGCGGCCTACGACAGGCTCGAAGTCGGCGGCGTGATTGCCGGCGATATGCCCTCCTGGCGCGCCGACCAGATGCCCTACGGCGGAACGAAAGATTCGGGATTGGGCCGCGAAGGATTGAAATGGGCGATCGAGGAAATGACCGAGCCGAAGTTGCTCGTCATGAGCGTGCCGTAAGGTCGAATCGCCGGTTCTCGAAAGCTGCCAAGGGCTTCTCGCAATGCTCGGAAACCATTTCCGCCCCAGCCCAAAGACTTCTGTCATGCTGAGCGAAGCGAAGCATCCCGACGCGCTGGAGGCAGCCAGGCCACGCTTGCAGATTGTCGGGTTGCGCAGCCAAGCTGGTACAGTTGCCAGCCGCGATGCCCCGACCCCTCGGCGCGTCGGACGGAGCAGCCTGTGAGAACTCGCGGTTAGAGCCGCCCTTCACAGCGGCAGGCGACCCGCAACGGTCTTCTCAGTCCGCGGCGCGCTCTCGGAAATAATCGGCCAGCGCTTGCTGCCACGGCTGCAGATCGGGGAAACCCGCTTCGCGCAGGGCCGCATTCTCGAGCACCGAGTAGGGCGGCCGGCGCGCCTTGGCGCGGAATTCCGCGCTTGAAATCGGCTGGACGCTGGCGGGAAGTTTCGCCAGCCGGAAAATCTCCTGGGCGAATTCAAACCAAGAACACGCGCCGGCGTTCGTCATGTGATAGAGGCCGTAACGCTGGCAGCGCAGGAGCGGCACGAGCGCCCGCGCGACGTCTCGCGCGCTCGATGGCGTCGTCACTTGATCGTTCACCACGCGAATCGCTCGGCCTTCCCTCGCCAGGCGCAGCATCGTTTCCACGAAATTGCCGCCTTTGCCCCGCGAGCCAGCGTGCGCGTAGAGCCCGCAAGTGCGCACGACGAAATGCCGCGGCGCGTAGCGGCGCACGATCTGCTCGCCTGCCAGTTTCGATATGGCGTAAATCGAAAGCGGATTGGGGAAATCGGTTTCGCGATAGGGGCGGCGCTGCGCGCCGTCGAAAACGTAATCGGTGCTGAAATGCACCAGCGTCGCGCCCAGCGCGCCGGCCACCTGGCACAAACCCTTCAGAGCAACGGCGTTCACCGCGAAGCTGCGCTCCACTTCGTCTTCGCAATCGTCCACGCGGTGGTAAGCGGCGGCATTGATCAGGCAATCGGGACGGAATCGCCCGGCGTGCCTTTCGATCGCGTCCGCGTCGCAGATATCGGCCTGTGCGTGGGAAAGCGCCAGGATTTCTTCGCCCGCGAGGACGCGCTCCAGTTCCGTGGCCAGTTGGCCGCCGGCGCCCAAAATCAGGATTCGCACAAGATTCCCTTCCTTTTGTTTCGTCGGGTCAGGGCGCGTCTCTGCTTCGCGTTTTGGCCTCGATCGCGCGGCCAGAGCCGGCCGCGGCCCCGCTCCCTAGAATGCCATGTTCCGCGCAGGCGCGACAGATCAAGAGGGCTGCCAGCGCTCGAGCGTTTTCTTGCGCTCGGTGTAATTGCGGCGATAGTAGTTGCGGTACGCTCCGCTGCGGCAGCGCTCGAGCCATTCCGCGTTCGCTCGATTCCATTCGACCGTTGCGGCAAGCGCCCGTTCGAAATCGTTTTGCGGCGCCCAGCCCAGTTCGTTGCGAAATTTCCCGCTGTCGAGCGCGTAGCGCCGGTCGTGCCCCGGCCGGTCCTCGACGAACTTTATGAGCGATTCCGGCTTGCCCACGAGCGCGAGCAGCGCGCGCAAAACGTCGAGATTCGCCCGCGGCCTTCCCGCGGAAACGTTGTAAATTTCCCCCGGCCGGCCGCGCTCGAGCGCGAGATGAAT
>JAKASX010000153.1 GCA_021818865.1 Acidobacteriota bacterium | reverse complement strand
CCCGCTGCTCCGGCGACAGATAACTGAACACGTGATTTTGCTGCTGATCGTTTCCTCGCATGCACGGTTGGACGCACTCGAAGCTGCTCCGTTACACAATTTCCGGGTTTTTCAGCAGCCTGCTAGCCCTCTGCGCTCAGTTCGCTTCCAGTTCTTAAACTTGTACCTTGCGAGCCATTTTTTAAGCAAATCTATGGATAGCTTCTTCGCCTGCTCGTAGCTGTACAGGTCACCCGCATCGAAATTCTGAATGAAATAGGCCGCTTCAGCCGACGTCAACGTGCCCCTCCGGGATTTCTCAACGAAGTCGTTATATTTCTCCAAATATCCGAGGGCAGGAATGAATCCCTCGCGCCCGTCGCGCCTCTCTAGCTGCGGATCGATTGGGCCAAGCGTCGAAAAATAATCCATCCAAATTTCATCACCTGACATCACTAGGACGGTGCCCGCAGACATAGCGTAATCGGGAACCATGAAGGACACCGAGGAATAGTGGTGCCGAAATGTGTTTGCAATTCGCTCCGCCGTTTCAATATATCCGCCCCCAGTTTGGAGAATAACCGCAAGGCGGCTTCGCGTCGGACCCTCGTTGACTCGGTGCTCGATTGCCCGTCGAATCAGTTTATCAACTGGCGGCTGAATGGGGCCGTTCCACGTCAAGACGTGCGATTTGATTTCACTCTCCAAATCTTGGGCATACTTCTTCAGTTGCTCTCCGACGAGTACGTGCGCTGACCTGTGGTGGCTGCTTTTGGCCATTTTCTACTCGCGCCCTTTGTTCCATCGCATTCGAGCGGCCCTGCGTGCGACCTGAGTGCGCTCCTCCTTGCTCATCGTCTCAAGCCTGCGCTTTCCACCGATCTTGCCGCCTTTTCTCCCAAGCTGCGCCATGAGCGCCGAAACCTGTGCCTTTGTAGGCAACTCCCGGTCTCCAGCGGCCGTAGATTCGTCCACCAGCGCCCGTGCCAACTCGTTAACGTCTTTGGAACGTTCCTTGTGCTTATTCCGCTTTGGCATAGCATTACGATGCGGCACATACACCCTCGGTTGCAAGAACTATTTTCGGCCTTCCTGCGCTTGCAAGCCAAGGTCCAGTACATACGTAAACATCTGGGCCTCAAATTCAAAGTAGCCCACTACCGTCGCTCTGAAAATCTGCTGGGCGCCCGTCAGACTCAACGCGATGGTGTCTCTCCCCCGCTTAGATCTCAGCCGGGACGAAACCGCTGGCGTCGTTAGTGGCGATGCGCCACGCGCAGCGCGCTCGCCGAAATCTGCACCGGCACGGTTTTTCCGCCAAACGAAACGTAGATCACCCCGACGCCCACGCACGCCCCACCCTGCCCGCAGCCCGTTCCGACAGCCGTCACCAAGCCGTAAGGCGTAACCGTCGCCACCTTCGTGTCGCTGCTCGTGTAAGTGATTTCTGTGGATTTCGTGATGTCCATAGACGTGCCGTTTGCAAAGCCGCCCCGAACGGTCAGCGGGAAGCTTTCGCCCGCGCGTTGAAACACAAGCGAGGAGAAGTCGACGTTTAGGCTCGTGATGGCGGCTCCGGGTTCAACGTCGAGCGCCTGCGAACCGGACGCGAACACGGATCCGGCACCTCGAGCACCGGAGGTGCCGATTGCACCGATGGAGTAGAGCCCGGCGCGGTTGATTGTAGTTGGGACGGTCACCGTGAACCGAAAGCACGGCTGGCTGACGCAAGCGCTGGCCTGCAGCGGGAACTGGGCCAGGAGACCGACGAAGGTTGGGGCGACCCCAGGCAGCGATGCCACGGCTACCGCAATGACACCGCCCGGACGCACGACGGTTCCAGCGGCCGGGGACGTGATCCTGAGACCCTTGGTGACTTTGTCCCGCCCTCGTGCGCTGACCGGCAGAAGCGCAAGCAGGCCCGCGACCGCAATCCGCCCGAAGCGCCTGCACCTTCGATGGGGTTTCACCTTCGCGAAACGCCTTCTTGCCCCGGGCGCTGCGCACTATTCCCGGGCGGATCGGAACCTGCGGCCGGGCCAGCGCGGCGCCTTGGCTGAACAAATTTGCAAAGCGCGTAGCAGATCAGCGAATAGCCCGCGGCGTCCAGCGCCAGCCCTACGACCAGGATCTGCGTCCCGTACGCCAGGGTGTCCACGCCCCGCGCCTCGAGCGGCGCGGCTGCGGCCACGACCCCCGGCGAGATGAACGGGATAACGAGGGTTCCGACAAGGGTGCGCGAGAACCACAACGCGGCTACCACCCACGCTGCCCCTGCGGCGATGCAGCCCGGCCAGCGCGGGGGAAGGAGACGATCGAGCCATCTGAGACGCCGAAGCGGGCGCACGGCGAGCCCGCCGACAAAAAGGAAAAGGGCGTACGCAAGAAGGCCGAGCGCCATTCCTCCAACGTAGGAGAAGGCATGTCCACTCATGCGGGATCTCCCCACCGCAGTGCGACCAGACAGCACGATCGCCATCGCCCAGTGCCCGCGCGCCAGCGGCCCACGCGCGGGAAGCAATCGTCTCCGTGGCGACCGACGTCCCCTCCGAGACACCGACACGGGCACGACGGCCATTTGGCGTCGCCCTGACCGTCGACGAGAAGGCACGGAGCAGAACTGCTGCAACCTGCATTTGCCGAATTTCCTTGCCGAGACCCCGTCTGACGAGCCGTAATGACCGAAACTGGCGGGAGCGTATCCAGAACCAGACCGGTTGTCAATCGAGATTCGGAATCGCATGCGCGGACGGTCACTCGCCACAAAGGCACGGCTCGCCGAGCCCCCTCGGCAAGAACGAAGGCGTTCTCAAGACGCAGTGGATCGTCCCGCTTCCGGGAAGCGCCGCTCGGTTGCCCTCAGAGGCTGAGAACCGAAGCTCTGGAACGGTCACCGTGAATCACTTCTGGGTGGAACCGTCCCACCAGCCATCGACACGGCCCAAACAACGACCGCGCCTTACGTAGAACCACTCGTCGCGCTCGCAATCGCATCGCGCGAAAATGCCGTCGCGTGCAGAAAGAAAGCGGCCCTTCACCTGCGCGAAGGAGGAAGAATCACATGCCGAGCCATGCATGCAGAGGAATCCGGTTCCCCCGCCCGAGGAGCGATGCAACCCCCAATTCCGGCCTCGCCGCCCACTCAAAAGAGGCCCAAAAAATGACACCCTGCAAAAATTATCTCGCTGAAACAAAACCACCTACCGGTTTTTTTGCTCGACATGGTGTGACACCCTGCGGCGCCGTTCCGCACACGCACCGCCAGTCCTCGAAAATCTGTCCCGACCGGCTTCCCGAAGTGCTTCCAACCGAATTTCACTCGCGTCGGCTCGATTCGATTCGCTCCAGTTCCACTGGCCACTCACGCTCCAATGGCAACGGATGTCTCTGCCTTCCGCAAACCGGGCATTCTCGCTTTGCCGGGAGCCCCATCTGACGAACCGGCTAAACGGCAACCGCCCGCCCGGATGGAAATGTGACCATCCCCTGTCAGAAGTGACAGTTCCCGTTGAACTCCTATTGCGCTCGAATTTCAGATGTCGACGGATCGTCGCAAGAACCCGAGCGAAACGGCTGATAGCAGGAGTTTGGTGGGATTCACCAGCCACGGTGCGGTTCGACGCAAGAACGACGAGTCTGAGCGGTCAAAAGGCAGGGCGAGGGAAGGACAGAACAATGAGCTTCACGTTTCCGGAATTTCGTTGGCAACGAGAGTTGGGCTGGCTGTTGGTTCTTGCGCTATTTGCTGTCCCGGCGATCGCGCAGGAAACGGCGCCTGTCAGCCCCCAAAATCAGGCCGCGGAGGGGAATGTTTCGCAATCCGCCGCTGCAACGCTGGAAAAGGCGGTGCAGAATCCCGTGGCCAGCCTGATCAGCGTTCCGCTGCAGGACAATACTGGCTTCGGGCTGGGGCCGTACAACCGGACGCAGAATTCTTTGAATATTCAGCCGGTCGTTCCCTTCAACCTTAACGAGAACTGGATGGTGGTCGCGCGCATCATTCAGCCGGTCGTCTGGCAGCCCTACCCGAACCAGACAACGGGCGGTGAGTACGGATTTGGCGACATGGTGCCCACGTTTTTTCTCTCGCCGCGGAAAGCGGGCAAGTTGATTTGGGGCTTCGGGCCGGCGTTCACGATTCCCACTGCGACGGACACGATACTCGGACAGGGGAAGCTCAGCATGGGACCCTCCGCCGTGGCGCTGACTCAGCCGGGACACTGGACGATAGGCGCGCTCGTCAACAACGTCTGGTCGGTGGCGGGCTCCGGCAGCCGTCCAGCCGTGAATCAGATGTTGCTACAGTATTTCATCAGCTACCAGTTGAAGAAGGGGTGGTACATCTCCTCGTCGCCGATCCTGACCGCAAACTGGCGGGCGGCGAACGGCAACGTGTGGACCGCACCCTTCGGCGGGGGTTTCGGAAGAGTGATGAGGCTCGGCTTCCAGCCCGTAAGCCTGAGCGCGCAGTTTTTCCGCAACGCGGTATATCCCCACGGCGGCTCTCCCTGGAGCATGCGGCTACAGATTTCTTTCCTCTTCCCGAAACTCACCAAGGAACAGCAAAAGCGGATGATGGAACAGAGGTTGAAACAGATCGAGCAGGAGAAACCGCAACCGCCGACGCTGTGACGCTCCGCAAGAACGACCGCGGCCGCTCTCCCCTGTCGAAACGGACAATTACCCCAGACGCAAGCGCGCGTGGATATTGGCCACAAAATTACCGCGCTTCTCAAACAAGCGTGCGAAAAGACCATCCCCTTCTGGGAACGCGCCGAAAGGCCAGGACCCCGCGCGCCCTTGCCGCTTGATTCGCGGCGATTCCATCGGTTGTGCAGATTGCGCCGAACTGGGCCGCGCCTCCGTTCCACGTTCCGTGCTTGTCATTGCCCGTCGTTTTGGTGTATGAAAGCGGCTTCCCGGGCTTGGTCCGGGAAATCATCCGTTTGTCGCCGCGAGGAAAATCGAATGCGTTCGTTCCGCTTT
>JAKASX010000152.1 GCA_021818865.1 Acidobacteriota bacterium | reverse complement strand
GCTTGGCTGCATAATTTCCGCCGCCTCGTCACTCGCTGGGAGTTTCACGAGGCAAACTTCCTGGCCATGCTCCAACTCGGCTGCCTCATCATCCTCTTGAGGCATTTATGAGATGCGCTCTAGCAGAAGGCTTGCATCAGGGACGGCTGGCCCGTCTTGCATTGCCCCTAGACGCCCCAGCCGTAGCCTTCGGCGGGTTGGAGGGAATGCGCCATTTCGCGGCGAATCGCTTCGGTCATCACGGCAAGGCCAATCGCGGGCTCGCCCGACGTTGCGAGATCGGGCGTGCGGGCGCCGGTTGCCAGTGCGCGATCCACGGACCGTTCGATCCAATCGGCTTCCTTTGACAAACCAAACGATTCGCGCAGCATCATCGCTGCGGAAAGGATCGCGCCAATCGGGCAGGCGGAATCCTTGCCGGCCAGTTGCGGCGCCGAGCCGTGGATCGGCTCGTAAAGCGCGGGGCCCGAGCCGAGGCTGGCCGAAGGAATCAGGCCGATCGAGCCGGCGAGCGCGGCGGCTTCGTCGCTGAGAATGTCGCCAAACATGTTCGAGGTGAGCATCACGTCGAACTGCGCGGGATCGAGAACGAGCTGCATCGCGGCGTTGTCGACGTAGAGATGGCGCAGCTCGATGCCGGAATACTCGGCCGACAGACGATCGACCGTGCGTCGCCACAGTTGCGAGGTTTCGAGAACGTTTGCCTTGTCGATCGAATGCAGGCGTCCGCGGCGGCTTGCCGCGCGCTCGAATGCGAATCGCGCCACGCGCTCGATCTCGCTCACCGAATAGGATTCGGTGTCGAAAGCGTTTTCGTCGGCGCCTTGTCCGTGATGGCCGCGACGGCCGAAATAGATGCCGCCGGAAAGTTCGCGCACGATTTCCAAATCCACGCCGCGATGGCGCTCCGGCCGCAGCGGCGAAAGCCTTCCCAGCGGCGGGCGCAACCGCACCGGCCGCAGATTCACGAAAAGGCCCAGGCGTTTCCGCAGCTCGAGCAAGCCCGTTTCCGGCCGCCGGCCGACCGGCAGCGCGTCCCACTTGGGCCCACCAACCGCGCCAAGCAGCACCGCGTCCGCCGCTAGAGTGCTTTCCATCGTCTGGTCGGGCAAAGGAGAGCCCGCCGCGTCGATGGCCGCGCCACCAATTGGCTGCTCGATGAGTTCGAAACGGTGGCCCCACTCCTTGGCGCAATCGGCCAGGACGCGCGCCGCCGCGGCGGTGACCTCGGGACCGATGCCGTCTCCGGGAAGCAATACGATCGTTTTCTGCACCATGGTCGTTTGGCCGCCTTACGCCACTCCTCCTGCCGCGGCCTGTTTTGCGTCGCCCGTTTCGGCATGCACCGTGCCTGCGGGTGTGATGCGCCGCGCGCGAATCGCGATTCGGAGCAGGTCGCGATCGCTCACCGTCTTCGCGCGGTCGGCGAGTTCCATCACTTCGCGGTAGGCGGCTTGCAGCGTTTCGCCCGCCAGCGGGCAGCCGAGTTCCTCGAACCTAGTCCGCAGCGCGTTGCGGCCGGAATGCTTGCCGATCACGAGGCGCCGCGCGGGCACGCCGAGCGCTTCGGGGGAAATGATTTCGTACGTGAGCGGATTTTTCAGAATTCCGTCCTGATGGATTCCCGCTTCGTGGGCGAAGGCGTTCGCGCCTACCACCGCTTTGTTCGGCGGGACGGCCACGCCGGTGATTTCGGTGAGCAGGCGGCTGGTGGCGTAGATTTTTTCGAGTTTCACGTTCGTCCGCACCCCGAATCGTTCCGAGCGCACCGCCAGCGCCACGGCCAACTCCTCGAGCGAGGCGTTTCCGGCGCGCTCGCCGATGCCGTTGATCGTGCATTCCACCTGCCGTGCGCCCGCGGCGACGGCAGCGAGCGAATTCGCGACGGCGAGGCCCAGATCGTTGTGGCAATGCGCGCTCAAGATCACGCCGCGCCCGGCGAGTTTTTGTGCGATCCGGCGAAACATCGCGCCGTATTCCTCGGGCGTGCTGTAGCCGACCGTATCCGGCAGATTGATGATGGTTGCGCCGGCGTCAACGGCGGCCAGGGCGACCTCGGCCAGATATTCGGGATCGCTGCGGCTTGCGTCTTCGGCGGAAAATTCCACTTCCGGGGTGCGTTCCCGCGCGTAGCGCACCAGCCGCGCGATCTGATCGAGCGCCTGGCCGCGGCTCATGCGCAGCTTGTGCTCCAGGTGAATGTCGCTCGTCGCCAAGAACACGTGCACGCGCGACCGCACGGCCGGTTCGAGCCCTCGCAATGCCGCGTCCACGTCCGCTTGCGCCGCCCGCGCCAGCGCCGCGACGGTCGCTCGCCGCACGCGCCCGGCAACCGCGCGCACCGCGTCCAGATCGCCGGCCGAAGCGATGGGAAAGCCGGCTTCGATGACGTCCGCGCCCAGCTCGTCGAGCTGTTCCGCCAGGCGGATTTTTTCCTCCGGCGTCATCGAAAATCCCGGCGACTGTTCGCCGTCGCGCAGGGTGGTGTCGAAGATGCGTAGCGTATCCATTTGAGCGGCTCCTGGGCTTACAGGACGAGTGAACCGCCGCGGGGCGCAAGAGTCAATTTTATTCTTCTTGCAGGATTCATAACGAAGATTTATAAAGGCTTCATGGACCTCGCTGCTCTTGAGACCTTTCTTGCCGTTATCGAGGCCGGCAGCTTTTCCCGCGCCGCCGAAACCCTTCATCGCACGCAGCCCGCGGTGAGCATCGCCGTCCGCAAACTCGAGGAGGATCTCGGGCAGCCGCTTCTGGTGCGCGGGCGAGGCGAATTGAAGCTCACCGACGCCGGACAATTGCTGGTGGAGTCGGCCGAGCGAATGCTGAATTTGCGCGAGCAACTGAAGCGCTCGATTGCCGACCTCGGCGAATTGCGGCGCGGGCAGCTCTCGCTGGGGGTGAACGAAAGCTCGATTCACGCGATTCTTCCGGCGCTGGCGGCGTTCCGCAAACGGTATCCGGATATTCCGATCGCGGCGCACCGCACGTCGTCGCGCGACGTTCCCCGCCAGGTTCTGAATTACCGGCTCGATCTGGGCGTGATTTCGTTCGTGCCGCAGGAGTCGAATCTTTCCGCGACGGAATTTTTCCGCGACGATCTGGCGCTCGTGGTCTATCCGCGCCATCCGCTTGCGCGGCGGCGGGAAGTGGCCATCGCCGAACTGGGCGAGGAGACGTTCGTCGCGCACATCGTCGAATCGCCTTACCGCTGGCAGGTGATTCAGCTGTTCGCGCGCCATCGTACGGCACTGCATCGCACCGTGGAGCTGCCGACGATCGACAGCATCAAGCGATTCGTGCAGATGGAAATGGGCGTGGCGATCGTGCCGCGGATGTGCGTCGGGCTCGAACTCGAGCGGGGCGCTCTGGTCGCGCTCAACGTGCCGCAACTGCACATCGAGCGGCGGCTATACCTGATTCACCGCAACGATCAGCCGCTGCCGCACACCGCCGGCGCGTTTGCGAAGCTTCTGCTCGACCGCTCCTCGGAAGGCGCGGCGCAGCATCGCGCCGCTCGCCACTAGCCGGGCACATCCGCCCGCGGCTCATTTTTGCAATCGCGCGTGCAGGGCGGCCATATGCGAGACGATCGTCACGCCAAACCCGCTTTCCGCCCTTGCGGCGCTTGCAACCGGGGGCCATTGCATCGGCGACATTTGGTCCATGGGCGCGGGCAGCGTAATCACGGTGAGGCCGGACTGGGAGATCGCGAAGATGGTCTGGCCGGTCGAATCCAGGGCCATCATCGGCGATACGGCGGAGTCGGGGGATGCGGCCTGCAGGCTCTCGGGGGTCAGCACGCGTTCCATCAACGTACCCTGCGAGGCGTCCCACAACTCGATCGAATCTCCCAGCGGCACGACGAGCACCTTGCCGCCCGGACTGAACGTCGCTCCCGGGAAGCCGGGGGCGTCTGGGGGGCTGAAGCGTGGATACACGTTCGTATTCAGGTAATGGAGGTTGGAATCGAAAAAGCCGATCGCATCGCCGGCGAAACCGGTGGGGGTGTCAACGGCCGCGAACTGGCTCCCATCCGGCGATACCGCCAAGTCCGTCCAAAACAAATATCCGAAGCTTTCGGATTGAACCGAGAGTGTCGATGGATCCAGCGTGGAAACTTCGCCGCCAGAGTCATTCAGTTGCGCCTCGTACACATGGGAACCGTCCGCGGACGCGCGCACGACGACGGAGCCGCTCAGGACTGGCAGTGCGAGGTTGGTGCTGAACGTCGAGGTGGATAGGTCAAACAGCAGGTCGGGGTCGCCTGGCATGAGCACCTGGTTATCCGCAGTGATGGCAATGGACCCGTAGCCGCTTCCGTTGGTGTAGCCGGTATAGGTGAATACGGCAGGTGCCACGACGCCGTCGGGGTCGAGCACGAGCAGCTGCGGCTCGGTTCCTGCCATCCCCGCGACGACGAGCTCGGAGCCATCGGGGGTCAGCTCCATCGTGTCGTAGGTGCCGGGGGCGTTCGAGGGAAAGGTGATCGGAGACTGCCATTGCAGAGTGGAAGGGTTCAAAACCGCGACTTCGTTGGATTTCAAGGCGTACAGCAGATTGCGATGGGTGTCGTATAGAAGCTGAAGCAGGCCAGAGGCAGGAATGATGTTCGCTGCCGGATAATACGTGGCCACGGAGGACAGACTGCCGTTCCCTAGCGAGCTGCTCACATTGACCCCGACGGTTTCCCCGGGGGATCCGCCGGGAACCTGGAACGTCAGACCCTCCTGGGTGGTTCCGGACCAGACAGCGCCGATCTGTGTCGGATTACTTGCCGGCTGACTGCCGACGAGGAGCGAACCTGTAAACGGCGGATTCGTTTGGTAGTTGAGCTGGGATCCCGGGTAGAAACCAAAACCGAACAGATAGGAAATGGGGTTTCCGCTCGGCGGCAAGAGGTTCGCGCCGAAGCCGACGGGATCAACCCCGTACGATACGCCTTCGGTTGCCACCTCAGTGTCACCGCCCG
>JAKASX010000151.1 GCA_021818865.1 Acidobacteriota bacterium | reverse complement strand
AAGGCACGGGTGGGGACGCGGACCTTCAATTCGCCGTTGGCGTCGCCCTCCTGCTGTGTGGGCCGGAACCACGTGGCGAAACTATGCGGGTTCACCCGCCGTTCCATGTGCTGCAAGATGTTTTCCCAAGTATTCATCAAGGCATGCCGCCCATATCCACAGTTGTGGAAATAGCGTGGAAAAGGTGAACGCACCCCGCCCCTTGGCCGGGTTGTGCGCCCCTCGTTCCGTTCCGTCGCTCTCGCGCCCTTCGTGAGCGAGCCGAAGGATGAGTGCGGGCGAGGATTTTGCACGAGTGCAGCCTAAGGGGCAATAGGAAATTGGTCGGAACCGGAAGGGATTCTTCACACACCGTGCACAGGTTTTCCACAGTCGCCCTCGCCCGCTAATCCAGCCGGTAGACGGCGCGGTCGATGGCCGTCGCGCGCCCGCTGGCTTCGTCAATTTCGATTCGCACCGCGTTCATCGCCAGATTCTGCGTGGCGACTTCGAATCGCACAGGCAAACCGTCCAAAAATCGCTGGAGAACGCCGCTCTTGTCCATGCCGATCACGGAATCGTGCGGGCCGGTCATGCCGACGTCGGAAATATAGGCCGTGCCCTTGGGCAGCAGGCGTTCATCCGCCGTAGCGACGTGGGTGTGCGTGCCCAAAACCGCGGAAACCCGGCCGTCCAAATACCAGCCCATGGCTTGTTTTTCGCTGGTGGCCTCGGCGTGCATATCCACCAGAACCACCTTCACCGCCTCCGCCAGCCGCGCCAATTCGCGATCGGCGGTGCGGAAAGGGCAATCAATCGCCGGCAGGAACGTGCGTCCTTGGAGGTGCAGCACGGCGTAAGGCACGCCCTGGCGCGTCTGGCCGCAGAAGAGGCCGGTGCCAGGCGCGCCATCGGGGAAATTCGCCGGCCTCAGCAGGCGGGGCTGCTCGGGGAGATAGTCGAAAATCTCCTTGCGGTCCCAGATATGATTTCCGCCGCAGAGGACTTCGATGCCGCAATCGAGCAGTTGTTCGGCGAGGCGCGGAATGATGCCGAAGCCGCCGGCGGCGTTATCGGCGTTGGCGAGCGCCAGATCGATGCGCTCCTGCGCGAGGATGTCGGGAAGCCGTTCCTCGACGATGCGCCGGCCCGGAGAGCCGACGATATCCCCAATGTAGAGTATCCGCATGGAGCCGCTAACCTGATGACGTGAAGTCTGTACGGAACGGGCTATTGTATCAGGGAGCGGGGAAAGATGCCCCGCACGCCGGTACGCTTCGCTGAGGTCACGCCGGGCGCTTGAGCGCCGATTCCACCAGCCGAACGCAGCGCTGGACGCGCCGACGCAATTCGCCGCGCTCGCGCCGCTGGCCTTCGAGTTCGTCGGCCAGATGCAGCGCGGCGAGCACGGCCAGGCGGCTGGAATCCACCGAGCCGCTCGCCTCGGCGAGCGCGCGCATTCTGGCGTCAACGGTCTGGGCGAGCTTTTCGACGTAGGCCGGGTCGAGATCGCCTTGCAGCGTGTACGTCTTGTCGAAGATTTGCACCTGGATGTTTTTCACCGGGTTGCGCCTCGCCTCATTCTGCCGCCGGCGCGCGCTGCCCGCAACTCCCGGCCGCAACCGTCGCGCCAGTCCCGCGACGAACGAGTAGAATAGAAAGCGCGCTTCCCCGCATGCGGTGACGGCTCGCGCCTCGCGCGATTTTTTACCGCCGTCGCCGGGAAAAACTGTAGCCAAACGTTCCAGGAAGGAAGAGGACTCACTCCATGACCGAACGCACAACGCCACTAGCAAACGACTTTTTCCACGCGCGAGCGCGCCTCGAAACCGAGAGCGGACCGGCGACGATCTATCGGCTGGAAGCGCTCGAAAAGGCGGGGGTGGGCCGCGTTTCGCGGCTGCCATTTTCAATCAAGATTCTGCTCGAAGCCGTTTTGCGCCACGCGGACAACCGCCTGGTGCGTGAAGCGGACGTGGCGGCGCTCGCCGCATGGGTGCCGAAGGCCACGAGCCGTCCCGAGGTGCCGTTTCTGCCGGCGCGGGTGATTTTGCAGGATTTCACCGGCGTTCCCGCGGTGGTGGATCTGGCGGCGATGCGGTCGGCGATGAAGCGGCTGGGCGGCGATCCCGGCCGAATCAATCCGCTGGTGCCGGTGGATCTGGTGATCGATCATTCGGTGCAGGTGGACGTCTTCGGGATCGCGGGCGCACTCGACCAGAACGCGGAAATCGAGTTCCGGCGCAACCGCGAACGCTACGAATTCCTGCGCTGGGGCCAGCAGGCGTTCGCCCATTTCCAGGTGGTTCCTCCGGCGACGGGAATCGTGCACCAGGTGAACCTGGAATTTATCGCCAAGGGCGTGCTTGCGGGCAAGGACGCCGATGGCGCCGTGCTCTATCCCGATACGCTCGTCGGCACCGATTCTCACACGACGATGATCAACGGGCTCGGCGTGCTGGGGTGGGGCGTGGGCGGAATCGAGGCAGAGGCGGCGATGCTCGGCCAACCATATTACCTGCTCGCGCCGGACGTGATCGGTTTCAAGCTGAAGGGGAAGCTGAGCGAAGGCGTGACGGCAACCGACCTGGTGCTGACGGTGACGGAAATTTTGAGGAAAAAGGGAGTGGTGAACAAATTCGTCGAGTTTTGCGGCGAAGGGCTTTCCCAAATGGCGTTGCCCGACCGCGCGACAGTGGCTAATATGGCGCCCGAATACGGCGCCACGATGGGCTTTTTCCCCGTGGACGCCGAAACGCTGCGCTACTTGCGCATGAGCGGCCGCACGGAAGAAGAAGTGGACCGCGTGGAGCGTTACGCGAAAGCGCAGGGCCTGTTCCGCACCGACCAGACTCCCGATCCCGAATTTACCGACGCGGTCGAACTCGATCTCGGGAGCGTGGAGCCGAGCCTCGCGGGTCCGAAGCGGCCGCAGGACCGCGTGCCGCTTTCGCGCATGAAATTGGCATTCGCCCAATCGCTCACCACGCCGGTGAAGGAGCGGGGATTCGGCCTGCCGGCGGCGGAGTTGGCGCGGAAGGGGATGGTGCGCAGGGACGGGCAGCAGGAGGAAATCGGCCACGGCGCGGTGGTGATTGCCGCGATTACGTCGTGCACGAACACGTCGAATCCGAGCGTGATGCTGGCGGCCGGCCTAGTGGCGAAGAAAGCGGTGGAACGCGGACTGAGCGTGCCGGCGCACGTGAAAACAAGCCTGGCTCCGGGATCGAAAGTGGTGACCGAATATCTGAAGGCCGCCGGACTGCTCGAGCCGCTGGCGGCGATTCATTTCAACCTGGTCGGCTACGGTTGCACCACCTGCATCGGCAACAGCGGTCCGCTGCCGGTGGAAGTGGCGAAGGCGGTGACGGAAAATCAACTGGTCGCCGCGGCGGTGCTTTCCGGCAACCGGAATTTCGAGGGGCGCATTCATCCGCTGGTGCGCGCGAACTATCTGGCTTCGCCGCCGCTTGTGGTCGCCTATGCGCTGGCGGGCAAAGTGGATATCGATCTGGCGAGCGAGCCGATCGGCCATGACAAAAAAGGCGCGCCCGTCTATCTGCGCGACATCTGGCCTTCGCAACAGGAAGTGGCCGAAACGATGAGCCGCGCCATCCGGCCGGAAATGTTCCGCGAAGTCTACAAGAACGTCTGGGACGGGAACCCGACGTGGAACGCGATTCCGGTAGCCGAAGGCGCGCTGTATCCGTGGCGTGAAGATTCGACGTACATTCAGGAACCGCCGTTCCTTTCTGAACTCGCGGCCGAAGCGGCGCCGATCGGCGATATTCGCGGCGCGCGCGTACTCGCACTGCTGGGCGATTCCATCACCACCGACCACATTTCTCCCGCCGGCGATATCGCCGAGGAGAGCCCCGCCGGCCGCTACCTGCGCGAACACGGCGTTTCGAAGGCGGATTTCAATTCCTACGGGTCGCGCCGCGGAAACGATCGCGTGATGGTGCGCGGCACGTTCGCCAACATCCGGCTGAAGAACCTATTGGTGCCGGGCGTCGAGGGCGGCGTGACCGTGCATTTCCCTAGCGGCGAAAGGATGGCGATTTTCGATGCGGCGACTAGGTACCGGAAGGAAAAAGTGCCGCTCGTCGTCATCGCGGGAAAAGAATACGGCTCCGGCTCTTCGCGCGACTGGGCGGCGAAAGGAACGCTGCTGCTCGGGGTGAAAGCGGTGCTGGCGGAAAGCTACGAACGGATTCACCGCAGCAATCTGGTGGGCATGGGCGTGCTGCCGCTGCAATTTCGCGCGGGAGAAAGCGCGGCGTCGCTGGGCCTGGCCGGCAACGAAGTCTACGAAATCAGCGGCCTCGCGGACCGGATCGCGCCGCAAGCGGAAGTGAGCGTCACGGCGATTTCCCCCGACGGAAATCGGCGGAATTTCCGGGCGATTGCGCGCCTGGATTCCGAAGTCGAAGTGGGCTACTACAAAAACGGCGGAATTTTGCCCGCCGTGCTGCGCAGCTTTCTGAAGTAAAGCTGAGGCTGGCAAGGCCGCGCCGGCCTATTTCGCGCGGAGGGTGGCGCCGAGGCGCTGCTCAAGGCTTTGGATGATGCGCGAGCTGAAATCGGTGAGTTGCGCTTCGGTGAAGGTCTGATCGGGGCTTTCGAAGCGGACGCGGATGAGCAGAGAATATTGGCCCGCGGGAACCTGGCCTCTGCGATAAAGGTCCACCGGCTCGATCGAAGCGACTTCGGCGACGCCGGCCGCGGCGACGGCTTCGCGCACCTGGGCGAAACTCACTCCATCCCTTAAAACCAGCGAGAAATCGCGTTCGACGGCCGGGAATTTCGGGATCGGGCGGAAACGCGCGCGGGCGCGGGAGCGTTCGATCGCCTCGACGAGCGGATCGAGAGCGAGCTCGGCGAGAAAGACGGGTTGGCGCAGTTTCCATGATTCCGCGGCTTCGCGGGCGAGCCGGCCGGCATGGCCGAGTTCGGCACCAACGACGTCGAGTCCGAGCTTCACGCGAGCCGACTTGGCCGGATCGAGCCACGCCGGGGCTCCCGGTTCCCAACGCAAGCCGCCGCACAATTCACCGATCGAATCGAGATCGCCTTTCAAATCCT
>JAKASX010000047.1 GCA_021818865.1 Acidobacteriota bacterium | reverse complement strand
TGGTGCGGAAGGTGGGATTCGAACCCACACGCCTTGCGGCGCCACCCCCTCAAGATGGTGCGTCTGCCAATTCCGCCACTTCCGCGTGAAGAGGTGTATCGTTCAGAATTCTAGACTGGCGCGGGGGCGTAGGCAAGTGGCCGGGAGCACAGCCAGGAGTGGCTGCGCAACCAGGAATGGAGCGGCGGAGGGTGATGAAGCAGAGAATTGCGGCGGCGGCGATTTCGGTGTGGCTGATTTTCGGCGTGGCGCTCGGAGTGCGCGCCGCGTACGCCTGGAGCCAGGCGCGCGCGATTCCACCGAAAGATTTGGCCGCGGCTTCCTTTGCGCAGGAGACGGGCAACATCGCGCAGGCGATTGCGAGCGGGCGCGGATTCAGCGATCCATTTCGGCAGCCCACGGGACCGACGGCGTGGCTCGCGCCGCTTTATCCGCTGCTGCTGGCGGGAATTTTTCGGCTGTTCGGAATTTTCTCGCTGGCGTCGTTTTGGGTAGCCGCGTCATTCAACATGCTGGCTTCGGCGGCGGCGTGCGTGCCGCTCTATTTCGCGGGGAAACGAATCAGCGGAACGGCGCTGGGAGCGGGAGCGGCGTGGCTATGGGCGATTTTTCCGAATGGCGCAATCGTGCCGTTTTACTGGATTTGGGGCACGTCGCTTGCTGCGCTTTTTGCGGCGACGATTTTGTGGGCGACGCTGGCGATCGACGCGTCGGGGCGACGGCGGCACTGGATCAGCTACGGCGTGCTTTGGGGCGTGGCGCTGCTCAACAGCCCGGCGATAGGATCGCTCGCGCCATTTCTTTTCGGATGGTTGGCGTGGCGTAGGAAACGGCGTGGAATGGCGTGGTTCGGAAAACCGGCTCTGGCGGCTTGCGTGGTTCTGCTATGCCTCGTGCCCTGGACGGCGCGAAATTACGCGCGATTTCATCGCCTGGTGCCGTTGCGATCGGATTTCCCGTTTGAATTGTGGATGGGAAATAACCCCGTGTGGAATCCGCGCGGACGGAATCCGATGGCGGCGGTGACGCGGTACGGGCAGGTGCGGGAATACATCGAGCTGGGCGAGACGGCGTTCCTGCAAAAGAAATGGCGCGAGGCCACGGCGTTCATGCGCGGGCACAAGCGGCTGGAAGTGTGGCTGACGAAGCGGCGGATCGTGGCGCTATGGCTGGGATCGGCGGACCCGATTCTTGCATTCCGCGGCACGAGATCCCCGTTCATTCGATTCTTGCTGGTGGTGAATGGCCTCGTGGCGCTGGGAGCGGTTGCAGGGATTCTGGCGCTCGGATTCCGGCGCAGCGCGTATGCGTTTCCCGTGGCTGCATTTCCGATCGTGTATCCGTGCGTCTATTACATGACGATCACCTCGCTGCGGTACTTGTATCCGATCGAGCCGGTGCTGATGCTGCTGGGAGCGGCGGGTGTGGCGGCGATTTTTCGCCGCAAAGACGCTGCATCGAGCGTGACAGCTTGACGCGCCACGGCCAGAATGGCTGCGCCAAGTCGCGGAATGCAGGATGTGTTAGCTGCCTTGTTGCTCGCGCTAGTGCTTGGCGGGCGGTTTCGCCGGAATCGTTGGCGCGGATTTCGCCGGAGCGGGCGGCAGATGCACCGGAAGCGTGGTCTTGGGCTGCGGCATCGGCGCGGGCTGGCTCGATTGCGGCAAAGTGGTTTTCGACAGGATCGAACCGACGCCGGGCGCGCCACCGGTTTGGCGGAGGCTGATGACGAGCGACGTCGCCATGAACATCGCAGCGCACCACACGGTGGCCTTGGTGAGGAACGTGGCGGCCGAGCGAGGACCGAAAGCCGTCTGGCTGCCGGCGCCGCCGAACGCTCCGGCGAGATCGGCGGCCGAGCCGCTCTGCATGAGAACGATCAGCACGAGCACGATGCACAGCAGCACGTGGAACGTGGTGAGGAACGCGGGAACGAGCCAGCCGATCCAGAGCAGCCCCAACCCGATGGCAAACGCGAAAGTCCACTTCACTTTGGCCGGCATGACGGAAGTCCCCTACGCCTCCTTGTAATTGACAATCGCCGCGAACGACCGCGGATCGAGACTGGCCCCTCCCACGAGCGCGCCATCGATCGAATCCATCGCCATCAAGCCGTGGATATTTTCCGGCTTGACGCTGCCGCCGTACAGAATGCGCAGGCGGCTTGCGGCGTCGTCGCCGAACCGGCGCGCGGCAAGCGAACGAAGGAAACGGTGCGCTTCGTCGGCAAGCTCCGGCGTCGCGGTGCGGCCGGTGCCGATCGCCCAGACCGGTTCGTAAGCTACAAGGATAGGGGAGAAGTCGGCCGGGGTCAACGCGGAGAAAGCGCCCTGGAACTGGCGGTCGAGCACCTGCTCGGTTTGGCCGGCTTCGCGCTCGGCGAGCGTTTCGCCAACGCAAACGATCGGCTCGAGGCCGGCGGTAAGGGCGGCGCGAAGCTTCCGAGCCACCGTTTCGTCGGTTTCTCCGAAATACTGACGTCGCTCGGAATGTCCGATGATAACGCCCGAGCAGCCCGATTCGACCAGCATCGGCGCGGAGATTTCGCCGGTGAACGCGCCCTGCGGCTCCCAGTGTAGATTCTGCGCGGCAATCGCGACGGCCGAGCCGCGCGCCGATTCGACGGCCGCGGCGAGCGCGGTGAACGGCGGCGCGACGACGATGCGGCAATGCGCGGCGCGGACGACGAGAGGCAGAAACGCGGCGAAAAATTCCCGCGTTTCCGCACAGGTTTTGAACATTTTCCAGTTGCCGGCGATTACCGGCACGCGCGGCGAAGGAGCGGCCACGGCTAACCGGCCGCCTTTTCGCTGAGCGCTTCGACGCCGGGCAGCTTGCGCCCGCCGAGGAATTCGAGCGAAGCGCCGCCGCCGGTGGAAACGTGCGACATCCGGCCGGCGAGGCCGGTTTTGCGCAGCGCGGCGATCGAATCACCGCCGCCGACAATCGTGGTCACGCCGGGCGAGGTGACCGAAGCGAGCGCGCGAGCGATCGCCACGGTGCCCCAATCGAACGGCGAGGTTTCGAAGACGCCCATGGGACCGTTCCAGACGACGGTGTGGGCGAGCGCGATTTCGTCGCTGAAAAGCACGGCGGTTTTCGGGCCGATATCGAGTCCCATCCAGCCCTCGGGCGTCAGGCCGATATCCACGATGCGCAGTTCGCCGCGAGCGTCCAGCGAAGGCGCGACGGCGTGATCGATCGGCAGAAGCAGGCGGAATTTGCGCTTGCGCGCTTCCTCGATGAGCCGGGCCGCGAGGTCGACTTTATCGGCTTCGACGCGCGACGATCCGGCGGAAATGCCCTGCGCCTTGAGAAACGTATAGGCCATCGCGCCGCCGATGAGAAGAGCATCGGCCACGCGCATGAGGTTTTCGACCACTTCAATCTTGTCGGACACTTTCGCGCCGCCAAGCACGCCGACGAAAGGCCGCGCGGGCCGTTCGAGCGCGTCGCCCAAAAATATCAACTCGCGCTCCATCAGCAAGCCGGCAGCCGCCTGCTTGACGTGGCGCGTGATCGCCTCAACGGAGGCGTGGGCGCGATGCGCCGCGCCGAAAGCGTCGTCGACGAAGATACCGTCGGAAAGCTTGGCGAGAGCCGCGGCAAAGGTGGCGTCGTTTTTTTCCTCTTCGGCGTGGAAGCGGAGATTTTCGAGCAGTAGGACGTCGCCGGGCTTGAGCGCGGCGGCGGCTTTTTCGGCTTCCGGGCCGACGCAATCAGCGGCGAAGGCGACCGGCTGACCCAGCCGCTCGGCGAGCAAATCGGCCACCGGGCGCAGGCTCTGCTTCGGATCCGGCTTGCCTTTCGGGCGGCCGAGATGCGAAGCGAGAATGACGCGGGCTTTGCGTTCGAGCGCGTGGCGAATCGTGGCGAGGGTTTCGACGACGCGCGTATCGTCGGCAACGCGACCCTCGGCCAGCTGAACGTTGAAATCCACGCGCATAAAGACGCGTTTACCTTCAAGATCGAGATCGCGAATGGAAAGTTTGGTCACTGGCAGTCTCCCAAAAGAGCGGCATCAGGGGAAATGAGAGAGCGGGAAAAGCGGCTCGCGCGTGGCGCGGAATGCGCACCCCGCACGAGCCGGCCACGCTCGTTAACCTTTCATCATAAACGGGATCAGGTCGCGGCAGCGGCAGGAGTAACCCCACTCGTTGTCGTACCAGGCGAGAACCTTGACGGAATTGGAGCCGACGACGCGCGTGTAGCCGGCATCGACGATCGAGGAGCGCGAATCGCCGCGGAAATCGATCGAGACGAGCTCGTCCTCGGAATAGCCGAGGATTCCCTTCATCGGCCCTTCGGCGGCCGCGCGGAACGCGGCGTTGACGGATTCCACCGTGGCGGGCCGTTCGGTGGTCACGGTGAGGTCCACCACGCTGACGTTGGGCGTCGGGACGCGGAGAGAGAAACCGTCGAGCTTGCCTTTGAGCTCCGGTATCACCAGGTGGAGCGCTTTGGCCGCGCCGGTTGAGGTCGGAATCATCGAGAGCGCGGCGGCGCGGGCGCGGCGCAGGTCCTTGTGCGGCAGATCGAGCAGGCGCTGGTCGTTGGTGTAGGAATGCACCGTGGTCATCGCTCCAACGACGATGCCGAAGCTATCGAGCAGCACCTTCGCCACCGGCGCCAGGCAGTTGGTGGTGCAGGAAGCGTTCGAAACGATGTGGTGCTTCGCGGGATCGTAGGTCTTTTCGTTCACGCCGACCACGATAGTGTGGTCGGGATCGGGACTGGGCGCGGTGATGATGACTTTTTTCACGGGCCCGCGCAGATGCTTGCGCACGTCGGCGCCCTTGGTGAATTTGCCGGTGGCTTCGATCACCACTTCGGCGCCCACTGAGGCCCAATCGATCGCCGAGGGATCCTTTTCAGCGAAGACGCGGATGGGCCGCCCATCCACGATGACGTGAGTTTCGTCGAAACCGATGGAATTCGGCAGATTGCCGAGAACCGAATCGTACTTGAGCAGGTGCGCGAGGGTGCGGGAGTCGGTGATGTCGTTGAAGCCGACGAATTCAAGTTCGCGACTCGCCAGCGAAGCCCGCAACACGTTACGCCCAATGCGGCCGAAGCCGTTGATTCCTACACGAATTGGCATAGATCTCCTCTCGGAAGCAAAGCCACTGCGCACAACTCAGAGCGAATAACTCTAGGAAACTTCCTTCTTTTTTCATCCTACCGATTGGCCGCGTGGCATGTCAACCGCGTCGCGTTGGCGGCGGAGCGGCGCGCGGTGCGAACGCTGCCCGTCAAGCGAAACGCGCAAGCCAACCTGTCATGGTAACAGAGGCCTTTATTGCAGCTTTGCGTATTCGGATTTGGCTTGCTGCAGGATGGGGATGGACGCGTCGGCGTGCTGCCAGAGGGCGAGGAAATCCTGATACTGCTTGCGGGCGCCGGACTTGTCGCCCGAGAGCGCACGGGCGCGGGCAAGGCCGAGGTGCGCGAGAGGAACGATCACTTCGTTTTGCGCGATGCCGACATGATCGAGAATCTTCTGGAATTCGGCGGCGGCTTGCGCGCCTTGATGGACGGCCAGATACGCGAGGCCGCGGACGTAGACCGGGTAGAGGTTGAGGAAAATCCTCTGGTTCGGAATCCCGAGTTCGTACGGCACGGCGGCCTGAAGAGCGGCAATAGCCTTTTGCGGAGCGTTCTGATCGAGCGCGACCGCGGCGTTAATCGTAGGCAGATAGTTGAATTGAACGATGGTGTCCTGCGGGTAGTTCTTCGCCAGGTCGGCGGCAAGGGATTGCGACTGCGCCGCATCGCCGGCCAAGGCGAGGGCGAGCGCGGCGGCGGCTTCGGTATCGCGGCCGCTCGAAATTTTCAGAGCGGAAGTGGCCTGCGCGCGGGCCTGGGCGAGGTTGCCGACGACGGCTTGGCGCAACGCCGCTTCGGCCTGAAAGCCGGCCGCGGCTTCCTTTTCTCCCGCCTGCTGGGCAGAGGCCATGGCGCGCGCCGACAGATCGTCGGCAAGCGCCAGTTCGCCCTCATAAGCAGCGGTATCCGATTCGGAATAGAGGAGAACGTCCTCGATGCCGGGCTTGCCGGCGGACCAGGCCACTTCGCGGGTCATGCCGGCAGCGTCACCTTGGAGAAAGGCGAGTTGGTAGGCGTTGAAATGTAGCGTGGCAGAATCGATTTTGCGGGCTCTGGCCTGTTGAAAGATAGCCGCGGCATCGTCGAGACGGTCCAGATAGATGTAGTTGCCGGCAAGATTTCCATAGCTCAATCCGCTGTCGGGGCTGAGCTGGAGCGCACGCTGCCCCATCTCGAGGGCTTTATTGAATTGGCCGACGGATTCGTAGTCCTGGCCGAGATTGGTGACCGGCGTGGAATCGCGCGGATAGGTTTGCGTCCAGACCTGATAAACCTGATCGGCTTTCAACAGATCGCCGACGACGTAAGCATCGTAGTGGGTGGAAATGTAAAAGCGCTCTCGCTCGCTGACGCGGTTGCGCAGATCGTACGCTTTTTCCAGATTGCCCGCCGCTTCGCCGATTTCGCCCAGGTTGTAATCGCTGGTGCCGAGCACCGCGTAGGCCATGGCGAAATTTGGATCGAGAGAAATGGCTCGCTGGAACGAAGCGACCGCGGCGGAAGCGTCGCCGTTGAGGTTGGCTTGCCAGCCGAGCGTATACGCTTGTAGCGCTTCGAGCGAAGGCGTCGAGACATCGGCGAGCGGCTTATCGAATTTGTGGATCGACGCGAGCGATTCGCCGAGCTTGCGGCGAATCGAAGACGCCACGGTTCCGAGCGCGGCGAGAACGTGGTTTTTGTCGCTGGCGACGGCTTGCGCGCCGGCGAGCAAATCGCCAGTCGAGCAGTTTTCCGCGTTCAAAATCAGATCATATTGAGTGCCGATTTGCGCGATCGAGCCGTTGAGCACTGCCGCCGCGCCAGTGCGCTGACAAACCTGCCGGGCGAGCGCATCGCTGAGGTGCGCGCCGGATGGCTGGCCCATCAGAGTCAACGTGTGGGCGATTTGCTGGTCCGAGACGATATTGAGGAACGGGGATTGGGCGAGCTGTGCGGCAAGGCCTTGGCGCAACGTCCCGTCGAAAACGGTGTCACCGGTGGTGTTCGCGAAATCCGCCAGAATGATCGAATCCTTCGAGGTGAGCTTCGGCGCGGTGGGTTGCAGGTAATAATAGGCGCCCGCTCCAATGGCAACCGCCGCAACAACGGCAGCGCCGATCCAGAGAGAGCGTTTGCGGCCGCCCATCGCCGACGGAGCAGCGGCCTGGCTGGCGCCGACGCTGCGGCCGGATTCGGTGTCGCGCTTGAGCCGCTCGAGATCGCTGCGCAGATCGGCGGCGTGCTGGTAGCGGAGCTTGGGATCCTTTTCGAGGCACTTCAAAATGCAGCGTTCGAGCTCGGGCGGGATCTGCGGATTGATGCGAACGGGAGGGGTGGGAAGTTTATTGAGGATGCCGTCGAAAATTTCGGTGTTTCCGGCGCCGCTGAAGGGCGCATGGCCAGTGGCCATTTCGTAAAGAACGGAGCCGAACGAGAAAATATCGCTGCGCGCGTCCACGGCGCGGCCGCGCGCCTGCTCGGGCGACATGTAGGCCGCCGTGCCGACCGTCATCCCGGGACTGGTGAGCTGGTCTTCGGAAACCATGGCGCCGCTCTGGCGCCCTGCGCCCTCGCCTGCCAGCGCCGATTTTTTCGCCAGGCCAAAATCCAGAATCTTCGCGTGCTCCTGATCGGTGACGAAGATGTTGCCAGGCTTGATGTCGCGATGGACGATGCCCTTGGCGTGAGCGGCTTCAAGGCCATCCGCGATTTCGATGCCCAGTTTCAGGAGCAGATCGAGCGGGAGGGGCTCGCCGGCGATGCGGTGCTTGAGCGTATCGCCATCGAGGCACTGCATGGCAATGAAGGGCCGGCCCTCGAATTCGCCGATTTCGTAGATGGTGCAGATATTGGGGTGGTCGAGCGCCGAAGCGGCGCGGGCTTCGCGCTCGAAACGCTCGAGCGAGAGCGGGTCCGAGGCGGTATCTTCGGGCAGAAACTTCAGCGCGACGAAACGGCCGAGTTTCGTATCCTCGGCCTTGTAGACCACACCCATGCCGCCGCCGCCGAGCCGGTCGATCACCCGGTAGTGCGTGACTGTGCGACCGATCATGGATGCGAACCCAGTCACGGTGGTGGAATCTTAGGCCGCGGCATTGGCCAAGTCAATATTGTCGAGCGACCCGAAAGTGCCGCGGGATTCCCCAACCCAGGCCGTCATGCTGAGCGAAGCTTTTTGCGACGACCGGAGGGAGTCCCGACGCAGTCCGTCGGGAAGCATCCCCAGGCTACGCCGAACTACCCGCGTTACCGCTCCTCATCATTTCCGGGACCCTTCGGCCCAGAAAACGGGCCTCAGGGTGACAGGGATGGTTATTGCAGTTCGGCGTATTCGGATTTGGCCTGCTGCAAAACCGGTATGCCGGGATCGGCGTGCTGCCAGAGTCCGAGGAAATCCTGATACTGTTTGCGCGCGCCGGATTTGTCGCCGGAAAGCGCACGGGCGCGTGCGAGGCCCAGATGCGCGAGCGGAACGATCACTTCGTTCATGGCGATGCCGGGATGGTCGAGGATTTTCTGGAATTCGGCCGCGGCTTGCGCGCCTTGATGTGCGGCCAGATACGCCAGGCCACGCACGTAGACCGGGTACAAATTCAGGGAAATGGTTTGCGCAGGAGTTCCCAATTCATACGGCGAAGCGGGCTGTAGGTCGGTGATGGCCTTGGGCGGGGCGTTCTGATCGAGCGCAATCGCGGCGTTAATCTCCGGCAGGTAATTGAACTGCACCAAAGTATCTTGAGGGTAGCGCTGCGCCAGATCGGCTGCGAGTTTCTGGGCTTGCACCGCATCGCCGGCAATGGCCAGAGCCAGCGCGGCAGCGGCCTCGGTATCGCGGCCATTCGAGAGTTTCAGCGCTGCGGCAGCTTGCGTGCGCGCCTCAGCCGCGCCTCCGACGACGGCTTCGCGCAATGCCGCTTCGCCCTGGTAGTCAGCCGCCGTTTCTTCTTCGCCGGCCTGCTGGGCATCGGCAACGGCCTGCGCGGTGAGCCCATTTGCCTTCGAGACCTGGCCTGCATACGCTGCCGTGTCGGACTCGAAATAGAGGAACAAATCTTCGACTCCCAGCTTGCCGGAACCCCAGGCCACTTCGCGCTCCATGGTCGCGGTGTCGCTTTGAAGGAAGGCGAGTTGGTACCGATTCATGTGTAGGAGCTGCGACTCGATCGCGCGCGCTTTGGCTTGCTGAAAAATCGCTGCGGCTTCGTCCAAGCGATCGAGAAGGATGTAGCCGTTGGTGAGATTGACGTAGTTCGCGCCCGTGGATGGATCGAGCGCAAGCGCCTGGCGAGCGTCTGCCAGCGCGCGGTCAAGCTGCCCTAATTCGGTGTAGATAGCGGCCAGGTCGACGAATGGAGATTGGTCCCGCGGATACGTCTGAGCCCAAAGCTGGAGGACCTGATTCGCATCGGTTAGATCGCCCTTGAAGCCCATGTCGTAGGCTGAGGAAATACGGAACCGCTCCGGCTGGCTCACGCGGTCGCGCAGCGCGTAGGCCTTTTGCATGCTCTCGGCGGCGAGGGCGTTTTCGCCGAGGTTGCCATACGCGAGTCCCAATTCGGCGTAAGCCATGCCGAAATTCGGATCGAGCGAAATGGCACGCTGGAGGGGTGCGACCGCGGCGGAGTTGTTGCCGGCGCTGACCGCCTGCCAGCCTACCGTATAGGCCTGGAGTGCTTCGAGCGAAGACGTGGTGACGTCGGCAAGCGGCTTATTGAATTTCCGGATCGAGGCGAGCGATTCGCCCAGCTTGCCGCGAATCGAAGTGGCCGCGGTCGAGAGCGCAGCGAGGACTTGATTCTTGTCGCCGGCGACGGCTTGCGTGCTGGCCAGCGTAGCGCCCGTCTCGCAATTTTCCACGTTCAGGACCAGGGTGTATTCGGTACCGATCTGAGCGATCGAAGGATCGAGCACGGCCGCGTCGCCATCGCGCTGGCAAATCTGCCGGGCGATCTGGTCCGAAACCGTCGCTCCGGCGGGCTGGTTCATCAGCCGAAGCGTTTGCGCCATCTGCTGATCGGAAACGATATTCAGGAAGGGCGACTGCGCAAGCTGTGCGGCGAGACCCTGGCGCAGCGCGCCGTTGAAAACGGAATCGCCGGTGGTATTCGCGAAATCGGCCAGCACGATGGAATCTTTCGACGTGAGCACCGGCTGGCGCGGCCAGAAGAAATAGGCGCCCGCGCCGATAGCGGCGATCGCAACGACGGCAGCGGCAATGAGTGGCCAACGGCGCTTGGCGGCTACGGCCGCCGCAGGCGCGGCGACCGCGCCCGTACCAGAGACTGCCTCGGTTTGTAGGGGCGGCGTCACGCCGCCCGCCGCAGCCGCGTGCGCGCTCGCGGGCGTCGCGGGCGTGGAAAGCGGCGTGAGCTGTGTTGCAGGCGTGGCGACGGGCGTGGAACCCGAAGACGGCGCGGGAGCGACGGGCTGCGTCATGGTGATCGCGTGGCGCGAGGAATCGGTCTCGCGTTTCAGCCGCTCAAGGTCCACGCGCATTTCGGCCGCGGACTGATAGCGCAACCGGCGGTCCTTTTCGAGCGCCTTCGCGATGATTTCGGCCAGCTTCGTCGGGACGTTGGGGTTCAGGCGGATGGGATCGGCTGGCGCCGCGTGGAGAATCGCTTCGAAGATCGAGCCGGTGCCTTCGCCGCGAAACGGCAAAAGGCCTGTGGACATTTCGTAAAGGACCGCCCCGAACGAGAAGAGGTCGCTGCGAGCGTCCACTTCCTCGCTGCGGACCTGTTCGGGCGACATATAGGCGATCGTGCCGACGGCGGTGCCGGGACTGGTGAGGAGTTCCTCATGGACGGCCGGCCCGGCGGCGTCTCGCGTCATCGTGACATCGGCCGGAGCGCCTGGCTTGGTCGTTTGCTTCGCCAGGCCGAAATCGAGGATTTTCGCGTGGCCGCGCGTGGTGATGAAAATATTCGCCGGCTTGATGTCGCGGTGGACGATGCCCTTCGAGTGGGCCGCTTCGAGCGCGTCGCCGATTTCCACGCCGAGTTCGAGCAGAAAATCGAGCGGGAGCGGCCGGCCGTTGATGCGATGCTTGAGCGTATTCCCTTCGAGGCATTGCATCGCGATGAACGGCTTGCCCTCGAATTCGCCGATTTCGTAGATGGTGCAGATGTTCGGATGGTCGAGCGCGGAAGCGGCGCGGGCTTCGCGCTTGAAACGTTCGAGGGCGCGCGGGTCCTTGGCCAAATCCTCGGGAAGGAATTTCAGAGCGACGAACCGGCCGAGTTCGGTGTCCTCGGCTTTGTAGACCACACCCATGCCGCCGCCACCGAGCTTCTCGGTGACACGGTAACGAGCAATCGTCCGGCCAATGGGAGATGAAGGTTCCGTCACGCCGCAGGCATAGTAGGCTAGGCCCAATGGCAAGTCAATATGGGCAAGTGAACCGGCGTCCCCGAAAGGCTTCGTCGAGGTGACGGAGCGCGGAGAAGCGCCCTTGGTTTCAGGGGTATTGCTTCACGCGGATGACCTGTTCGCCCTGGAAGGTGACGAAAATGGTGGTGCCGGGCGGTTCGCCGTAGATCCAGTCTTCCGTTTCGCCGCCGTCGGCCGGGAAATTGCGGACCTTGTGCTCGGGACGGCCGAGCGCGGCGAGCACCATGCTCCGGTCCATTCCGACGATGGCCTTGCGCGCGGCGATCGCCTGGCGGAATTTCGGCGGAAGCGTATCCAGCCAGTTCTTGGCGGCCGAGCGCTGGCCGTTGAAATTCAGAAATGGCGCGAGGTAGGACTTGAGCTGATCGGGCGTGATGTTGGGAACCGGCCTGCCGAAATCCACGATCAGCGTCGAGCCGATCTGCTGGACGCCCGGCGGCTGATTCTGCACCACCTGGGAGGTAGCCGTCGGCCACGGCATGCCGACACTGACGTGAATCCGCTGCATCAGGCTCCGATGCGGATGGCTTCCGCCATTGATATTCACGAGGATCTGCTTGCGCTTGAACTGGATCGAAGTGATCTGCACCTTGTCGCCGGGATTGGCCGCGGGAAGGCTGAGCAAAAGGGCGGAGGCAAGCGCCTTCTGATTGACCTTTTCTCCGGGCTTCAAATAGAAGCCTGGCTTGACCGAAGGAAGCGGCTGAACGACCTTGGCGTATTCGCCATCCACATAGCGGATGATCGCGATCCTATCGGCTTCGCTCAGGCGGGTGGTGACGGGCGGCCGAATCTGCTGGGCCGCAGCGGCACCTGCGGCTGAACCAAGCCCGTACAACGGGCAGGCGAGGCCGAGAGCGAAAACGAGTAGGCCAGCTCGCCGCATAACCTATTGCCAGCATTTTACTCCCACCCGAGTCCGGCGGAGCAAGGAAAGTGAGGGGCGTCGGCCGGCGCGGTCTTTACGAATGGCTGCCCGAGCCGGCGGCGCGGCCGGAGGGCCGTGCAGGCGCCGAGGCTTGGGCCCTTGTGGCGCTAGCGCCATTCGGCGCCTCGGCGGAATCGACCTTCTCCTGCTGTTTCTGCAGCGCGAGCTGCGGCTCGAAGCATCGCCGGCAGCGCGCCTCGTACATTCCGGCCGCGCCGACAACAATCAAGTCTTCCGAGGCGACCAGGCGCTGCGTGTGGACGGCTGGGTTGCCGCAACGGACGCAAATGGCGAGGAGCTTGGTGATTTCCTCGGCGATGGCGAGCAGCCGCGGCATCGGCTCGAACGGGCGGCCTAGGAAATCGGTGTCGAGGCCGGCGACGATCACGCGCTTGCCGAGATTCGCGAGCTTGGCGCAGGTTTCGAGGAGGGGTTCGCCAAGAAACTGGGCTTCGTCTATGCCGACGACTTCGGTGCGCGGATCGACGCGGGCGAGGACTTCCTCGGTGTCGGCGACGGGATGTGAGCCGATGCCAAGGCCGGAATGGGAAACGATTTCGGCGACGGCGTAGCGCTGATCGATCGCGGGCTTGAAAATCTGGACGCGCTGGCGCGCGATTTCGGCGCGGCGCAGGCGCCGAATCAGTTCCTCGCTCTTGCCCGAAAACATCGGGCCGACGATCACCTCGATCCATCCCATATTGCCCTTGACGATATCCACGTTACCCTCCCCCGCTGGAATGGCGCGCGCGGGCATTGGCCTGGAAAACGGCGGCCGGCGCGCGGCGATAAGCTTCTCGATTGAAAAACGGCGCGAGCGCGCCGACGAGCGCGACGCGAAACGCCTCCTGGCGCGTGATCCGGTTGCGCGAGAGCACGCCCCACGCGCCCTGGGCGTCGCGAATGCCGGTTTCGCCTGCAAAAGCGTCCACGGCGGCGGCGAGTTCCACGCCGCGATCCACCACTTCGACGGCCAGCGCCTCCGGCACCTGAATGGCGCCCGAACGGCCCCAGGCAATTTCCCGATCGGGACCCGCGACGCAAACCCAATTTTCGAGCAGCACCAGGCGCGATTCGGGCTGGGCGATGACGTCCAAACCGCCCTCGAGCCCGATGAGAAACGGCCAGTTTTCGCCGCGCTCGCGAGCGAGACGATCGAGAGCGAGCACGCGGGCTTTCGCACCCTGCATCGTTTCCTGGCGGCTCAGCGGCGTGTGGCGAACGCCGCTCGGAACGTCGAATCCGAGAAATTCAAAATGGGCGCCGGGTTCGAGCAGCGGACCGACCGAAGCGAAGGCTTCCTCGACCGCGCGGAGCTTCGGCGCGCGAGTGCTTCCGATGGCGATCGTGATGGAGGCGCTCATTTTTTTCTATTACCAAGTTCGCAGGCGCCAGACGCCGGGATCGCGCGGCCGCGTCAGGCGAAGACTAACACTTTCCACGCCACCGAGAAAACCGAGCAAGCTGGAAAATGGATTTTCGCGGAGGAAGAATGCCGGAAGGAAGAACGAGCGAGCAAAAATTCGCTTGGTGAAGCGCGGATGCCACTCGAAATTACCGGGAAAATGGAGCGACCGAGGAGACTCGAACTCCCGCCTGCAGCTTGGCAAGCTGCCGTTCTACCCCTAAACTACGGTCGCATCGCACTCAGTCTAGCAAATTCGCGGTTCGTGAGCCACCCGTTGCATCTCCCGTAATTCAGCGGCAAAAACGGAAAACGAGAGCCAGCCGGCGTCCCGAGGCCAAGGCCTCTCATCCGCTCGGAGACGCGTGGTTCTGGCGCGAAATCCAGCGTCTAGCGTGGTCCAATCCTGATCCGCCTGCGGCGGAGACCATCCCGTATCCCTCAAGGCATCCGGGCAGAAAGCGCGCCGCTCATTTTAGAAATGACCGTGAAGGGAAGCAACAAAAAGCGGGATTCGTTCGCCCGCCCGCTCAGTGGAGCGGCATCACGAGCAAGTGGATCGCACCGAGCAGGCGCAGGAAAAGAACGCCGGCGAAGACAGCGGTGACGCTGATGATGAGATAGAACAACAGCGGGCTGCGACCGTCGGACGTTACAACACGCTCCCATCCCGGTTTGCGCATGGCTCAGTGCACCTCCCTGACCTTGGCCGAACGAACGACCGGGGATTTTTTTTGGCGTTCGGCAAAACGCTGAGCACGCTCCTGGTCGATGTAAACGCGGGAAAAGTGCTTGCCGTCGTGATAGAAGATGGTGACTTCCCAATGCCGGTGTTTCCGGCGAGCGTCGCGCATCGAGGCGCCAGGGCTTGGAGCCTTTTCGGTTGCATTTCCCCGCTTTTTCTTTTCGGTCACAGTTCCCCGCGAATCGGCGCCATTCTCGCCGGACAGGGAAACCACCACAAGTATCTATGCAGTAAGGGTTTACGGCTTTACCGATAACAAATCGCTAATTTACGAAAGATTAGCTTACAGGACCGTGGCTCTAGCCGATGCCCGATTGGGACGCGGGCGGATGGGCCAGAATGGGGGATTTGCCGCGGAAAAGGCTACGCGAAAAAGTACTGGAGAGCGAAAGCCGAACCGAGCGCTGGGAGAGAAAAAGAGCGCCGCGGAGCGGAGCGCCGCAAGACGCCCCACGCCGATGGGATTGCTTTATAGCGCACGAAAGCGGCGCGCGATTACCGGACGATGTCCCCGGGCGTCTTGAAGATGAGCGAATCGTAGGTGTCTTTCGACACGCGGTAGAGGCCGCTCCCATTACTCACCCACACGTAGACCTGGTCACCCACGGGCTTGGAAAAGCGATAGATTTTTTTGGCGCCGTCCTTGCGCGTCAGGGTGATTTCGATCGCCGGATGAGCGACCTGAGCCATGAGCGAGACGGGAGCGTGGTCGAGGATCTGGTTGGCGCTGGCGCTCGTAAGCGGATCGAACACCTTCCAGTTGGCGACGGTTTTGCCCTTGTCGGCGGCCGGCTGGAACATCACCCAGTCGCCCTTGCCGTTGACGCCACAGACGAAATGGAAGGAGGGCCCCGTGTAGTCAACGCGCGTGAACGCGTCGGGAAGGCCATGGAGCAGGCGCTTATCGCGCAGCGAAAAGAGCGAGAGGTCGAGCTGCTTCTCGAGCGAGGCCGGCACGAGAAAGATCATATTGCGCGAAGTGTCGCGGGCGAAATAATCCGGCCCCTGCTTGCCGCCGATTTCGAGCGTGCGGTCGGAACCCGAGGCGAGGTGAACGCGAAACGCGATGGGCGGATGGACCAGCCCATAGCGCGCGAGATCGGAGGCGGATTCGCTGACCACCTTGGTGAGACGGGCTCCGGAGACGTTATCGAGCAACTGGGAAATGCTGGTCGAATCGCCGAGCATCGGAGTTGGCTTTTGAATGCGCCAAACCGAATCATTTTTCGCCGAGCGCACGGCCTCGACGCGCGTCGAGGGGGTATCGAGCGCGAAGGACTGGACGTCGAGATCGGTGATGCCGAGGACGGAATTGTCCCGCAACTGGGCGATGGTTTTCGTGCCGTCCTGAAGCAGCGAATCGGGAGCCAGAATCACCTGCTTCGAGCCATCCACGCGGGCGTAAGCCGACGTGCCGGAATAATCGGCCGAACCCAGCTCGATCTGGTGCGTTTGGCCGTTATTCAGATGAAACGAGAGCGTGACGGCGGGAGAAGCGAGACCGAATTGCGACAGTTGGTCGCCGGTGGGCGTGAGCGTGCGGGAAGCGTGAGCGAGCGTCGCGTCGTCGAGTAGGCTCTGAATCACGTTTTTATTCGCGCGTGTTTCGACGGGCTGGGCGATCTGCCAGCCGCTGCCATGGCGCTCGACGACGATCGTGCCGCCGGGCTGGACGAAACGAATGGAAGCCACGTCGGAGGGCTGGAAATGGAAAATCGGCGGGCTCGCTTTCGCCGATTTTTTCGGCGCGCGCTTGAATTCGCGCCAGTAGACGAAGCCGCCCAGCGCGGCGGCGATCAACACCAAGATGAGCGTGCTCTTCTTCATCCCGATTATCGCCTCCGCCACCAGATCAGAATGCCGCCGATGACGATCAGGCCGGGCAGCACCGCCAAACTGAACCACATCAGCACGCGCTGCTGGGACTGCGTCATGTTGACTCGGCTGTTCAGCGGACTCTTCGGCCGAATCGAAATCAGGTTTACGTCCTGGGCGAGCCAGCTGACGGTGTTGTAGAAGAGGTCGCCGTTGCGCTGCAAACCGACCCAGCGATTGGCGGCAAATTCCGAATTGCCGATCACGGCGAGCCGAGCCTTTTTGCCGTTGATCGTCTGCTCGGCGGTGACGCCGAGCGAGAGCGGACCCTTCTGATCGACCTTCGGATCGAAGCTGACGGTCGCGCCGGTGATTTTGGGAACGGTAAAGCTGGCGGGCGACGTTTTCAGCAGTTCGACTTCGGTGGGAGTGGTCTTCGATGTGTCGGCGATGCTGACCGTGCGCGCCAGCGGAAAGACGGTCATGCTGCCTTTGAAACCTTCGGTGATCGGCGAATCGCCGTAATCCAGAACGAGCGGAACGACCGGGCCGGTGCCCACCAGCCGGCCAATCCCGCTTGCGTCGATCACCACGTTGTCGCCGACGTTGATGTTCCACGCCTTGAAAATCGGGCTCAGGCCCGTGTGCGTGCCGGGATCGACGAGGGCGAGCACCTTGCCCCCAGTATCCAGATATTTCGAAACCATCCCCGTTTCCTGCGGGAACAGCGCCTGTTGGGGCCCGGCGATCACCAGAACCGTGCAGGCGTCCGGGACGCCGTTGGAGGTGACCAGATTCACCGGCTGGACCTTGTAGGTTTCCTTGCTCAACTCGGATTTAACGTCGCTGTAGCCGTCGGCGCCGGTGGACGAGACGGATTTTTCGCCATGACCCTCGACGAAGCAGATAGTCTTGACGGTGTTGGTGGAAAGCCGGATGAGCGCGTTGGTGATGTCCTGTTCTCCGGTGCCCTGGAGCGTGATGTTGCGCGTGCCGTTGGTGGCGATCATCGCCCCGGAGGTGCGCACGTCGTATTGCCGCGCCATTTCCGGATGCGCGACGGGATCGACGCGCTGGAAATGAATGCGCCGGTTTTGCACGCTGTATTCGGCCATCAATTCCGAGAGCTGAGTGTCGGGGCGCGTGCTGAAATAAAGGAAACGGACGTTTTGCTTGAAACTGCGCGCGATTTTCACGCTCTGTGGGGAAAGCGAATAGAGGTGGTTGGCGGTCATGTCGAACCGCTTGTCGTGCCGGAAGACCAGGATATTGACCGCGACGATGATGGCGAGCACGGCAACCGACATCACGAGGGTGTTGGCCCCGAGGCGCGAGGAACGCCGGGTGAAAAACGCCCAGATGGCGCCCAGATTGAAAGCGATCGCGATCACCAGCAGCGCGCCGCCGCCGATCATCAGCCCCATATCGAGCGGGGAAAGCACGCCTTCGATCGAGCTGCGCAGCCAGCCCGCAACGGCCATCGCCGCGCCGGCGTAGCTGATGCTCTTGAAGAGTTCACCTCGATTGATCTTCATCGCCGCCCCCTACGCCCTTCTCCAGCGCATCGAATCGATCGAGCGCAGGGTGAGGAAAACCATGAACGCGGCGAAACTCACGAAATAGATCATGCTGGCCAGATCCATCACGCCCATCGTGAAGGCGTTGTAGCGCCGCACGAGCGAGAGCTGCTTGAGCAGCGTGCCCAGCGTGCCGGTCGAATTTGCCGCGCCGAGATCGAGTACCCACAAAATCAGGAAGACGCCGAAAGTAAGCACCGCGGCGACGATCTGATTTTCGGTGAGCGAGGAAAGGAACTCGCCGAGGGCGATCAGCGCGGCGGCCAGCAGCAGAACGCCGACGTAGCCGGCGATGAGGATTCTCCAGGAAGGCGCCGGGCTGCTGTAGTGGAAGAGGAAGGCGTCGTAGGCGAGCGTGGGAACGAGCAGGATCGCGTAGACGCTGAGCGTGGCGAGGAATTTGCCCAGCACGATGACCCAATCGCGGATCGGCGAGGTCATCAGCAGCTCGATCGTGCCGCGCTTTTTCTCCTCGGCGTAAACGCCCATGGTGAGCATCGGCACGAGGAACAGCGTGAGCGAACCGAGCACCGCGAAAAAGTTTTGCACCACCATGCCCGGAACGTTGAGGTTCGGCGAGCCGCCGAATTGTGCCGCCTCGTATCCCATCTGTATCGCCTGCTGCATCATGAACGTCAAAATGCCGTTAAAAAAGAACCCGGCGACGCCCAGAAACACGCCGCCGACCACGTAGGCGATCGGCGAAACGAAATAGTGGGACATTTCCCGACGGTAAATCGCCCAGAGACTTCTCACGCTTCCCTCCTCGCCGCATCTTCTTGGTGTTCTTCTGTGGTTAACTGCAGGAAAATTTCCTCCAGGCTCATGCGTTCGCTCCGCAGCTCGTAAAGGCCGAGGCCCTGGCCAACGATGCGGGCGGAAATTTCGCCGCGCAAGTCTTGCCCGGGCGTGGCTTCGATGACCGCGGTGAGGCGGCCGGGCTCGCGGAGCGGGGTGACGCTGATCTCGCGAATGCCTTCCACGCCGGAAAGCGCCTGGCGCAGAGCCGGCTCTTCGCCGTGGACGAGCACGCGGACGCGATCGCCGCCGCGGATCTGGGTGGTCAGGTTTTCGGGCGTATCCTCGGCCACCAGCTTGCCGCGATTGATGATGAGCACACGGTCGCAGGTCATGCTGACCTCGGGCAGGATGTGCGTGGACAAAAGGATGGTGTGCGTGCCGGCGAGGCCCTTGATGAGCTGGCGCACCTCGATAATCTGCTTGGGATCCAGGCCCGCGGTGGGCTCGTCGAGGATGAGGACGTCGGGATCGTGAACGAGCGCCTGGGCGATGCCGACGCGCTGGCGATAGCCGCGGGAAAGGCGGTGAATCAGCTCCTTGCGGCGATCGGTGAGGTGTGCCATTTCCATGGATTTCTCGACGCGACCCGAGCGGTCGCCTGGCGCGACGCGCTTGATGCGAGCGACGAAATCGAGATAGGCCTCGACGGTCATGTCGGTATAGAGCGGCGGGACTTCGGGCAGATAACCGATCCGCTTGCGGACTTCCATGGACTGCTCGCTGACGTCGAACCCGTCGATGCGGGCCGAGCCGCTGGTGGCCGGCAGATAGCCGGTGAGCATGCGCATGGTGGTGGTTTTGCCGGCGCCGTTGGGGCCGAGAAAACCAAGGATTTCTCCCTTTTCCACTTTGAAAGAGACGTGATCGACCGCGGGAACGTCTTTATAGACTTTGGTCAGGTTTTCGACTTCGATCAAGGCGCCACTCCTTCGAGTCCTTCCTTCCAGCAAGAATCTTCAATTTATACAACAGAGGACAGAAATGCGAGGAGAACGAAGGAAATTCCCCCGCCGTTGATAAAAAGAATCCTCAAGCGTGCGGAGGGTTGCCTTGCCGATGCGGATGGTGCGCTTGAAAAACGGAGCCTCACCAACGAAAAGCGTGGGCTGTGAAGCGCACGGATTGCGCCAAGCGCCGGGCCCGCCATGTTTGGCTGCGCCCAAACCGCGGCGACCCGCCCGGCGGAGAAGCTTTACCAGGCAGGCACCCATTCGCCGCGGATTGCCGGGTCGCGTTTTTCCGGCTGCGCCGCCATTCCGCGAGGAACCCAGACGCACAACGCCTCCGCATAAGCCATGCAGTTGCGGTCAGGATCGTGTTCCACGCTCAGCGTCAGCGCGTTCAGCCGATGCACCGACGTCGCCCCCAAGATTCCCTCCTTGCGCTCCTGCGCACCCACGAAAGCGAGAAACAGTAGCCTCACAAACCGAATCCTTGGCGGCAGGTCGAGCAGCGAGACCAGCGGCTGGGACTGCTTCGTCACTTTCTTTCCCTTGCGGATTTCCGCCGAAGTGAACCGTATGGCCACCCCTCCCCCCGGCCTTGACTTCGCTGAATAGAAAGCGACTTCATACCCAATCAGATTGTTTCCCGCTGTCAAGTCAACCGCGTTGCCGCGGCCTTCGACTGTTCGCAGATGGAGGGTTGACGTGCTGGATTTCGGCACCGGTACGACCAGCCGGATTCGCCAACCGGGCTGGATGTCGACGTAGTCGTTGCCGACGGCAGGTGGAGGAGGGGGAACCGTGGAAACCCTGCGCGGGGCGCAGCCAAAGGTCAGCGCCAGCCCGGCTGCAAGGCTGCAACTCAGCTTCACGCCTTTTTTCACAGGAGCCTCCATTTCGGCCGGGATTAGGGGCTTGAGGCCAACGCGCGTCATGCCGCGCGCTCCAGCATACCTCGGTTTCGACCTCATTTTCCCCGCTGGGTAGACCGAAAGGCGGGCCGATCCAGGCAGCCGCTCGCCGTTGACCTTGCGCCCGCGGGCACCGCACTCTTTGCGCCGTCCGCAAAGGGTGCGGACTCCGCGCACGCTGCCGCCTTTTCAAACACCACCTGCGTTCTTTGCAGCCCGATGCCATTCATCGGGCCAAACCGCAAGAATCGTTCCACAGTCCAACGCGCGGGAGTATCATCCCGATGGGTATGCGCCGTGGGAAAATGAGCTGCCTGAACCGCGGCGACCCAATAACCGATGCAATCGCTCAGCAAGATGGCAGCCATCGCGGGACTACTCGCGGCCTTCAGCGCTGGCGCGAACGCGGGCGAGCACATTGACCGCAACCGGCCTGCCTTCGCCTCCGCCTGGAATCTGGTCGTCGGCTCGGGTGCCGAGTATGCGGATGACTATGACGGCCGTACCGTCGGGTCGCAGGACATGGCAATCGTGGGGACCGCATCGATCCACGGACGAACGGGATTCTGGGTCGAGTTCTTCCGGCCGGAAAGCGCTCCGGAACAACTCGCCGAAAAATCGCTCATTCTGGTTGAGCCCAAGAAGGTGGTCTTCGTCCGCACCATCGTGCAGGTGGCCGGATACGGGCCGATGGAGATACCGGCAGGGTTCATGTTGATGTTCTGCCGGGCAAACATGGAGGCGATGGACGGATACCTTTTCGCGCGCCCGGCGATGACCCCCCAGGAGGCGCAGGCGACTCACTACCCGAACGCGCTGATGCTTGCGCACGAGTGGTCGGACGTCCCCAAGGCCAAGGAAATCGGGACGGAGACAGTGACGACACCCGCTGGGACGTTCCTTTGCCAGCACTGGCAGTTCAGCAGACATAGGGGAGACATATGGGTCTCGAAAGGGGCCGGACCGTTCGGCCTCGTCAAGTCGCTGCTCGTCAACAATAGAACGCACACGACTCAGGCCCGGATTCTCGAGCGCGTGTTCACCGACGCCCAAGACAAGATCGTGGCCCCTCTGCGTCCCTCTAAGCTCGACAAGCTGATCCCATATCCATAGAGCTGCGACCTGCGCGCCCTCCGATCCAACAGCAGGCGGGCGGTGCGCCCTCCGCAACCCGCGCGGCGAGTGAAGCCTCCTCTTCCGCTCCAGCACACGTAGCCAGTCGCGGTTGACTCTGCACTTGGGGGTGGCGCACTCTTTGCGCCGTCCGCAAAGGGTGCGGATTCCGCGCGCGCTGCCGCTTTTTCGAGGACCGCCCAAACCGCAAGAATCGCTCCACAGTCCCTCGCGCGGGAGTATCACCTCCAAGGGCATGCGCCGTGGAAAAATGGGTCGGCTGAACCGCGTCCACCAGCCTGCCCACCCCAGCGGGAGGGGACGCCAAATGTATCGCATCTTCGGCAGACTTGCACTCGCGGTCGTCGTAACCTGCACACTCGCTGCGGCACCGGCCACCGCCCGTCCCGCGCGCCGAACCTGGATGCTCCAGCGCGCGGACGGAACGTGGCGAATTTTCAAGAGCAAGGCCCGATGGCAAAGGGCCGCAAAGGCGGTCCGACCCCTCGAGACTGCGGCTGTCACCAGAACTGCGAAAACAATCAGCGTTGTGTATGACGTGCAAGGCGAATCCGGCGACTGGCGAAACATCGACCGCTACGTATTCAAGTCGAACGGGATACTCGTAAAGCTGGACAGAACCTTCGCGTCCGTGTCGCAAGACATCAAGCTCACGCAAACCTACAAACTGGACCCTTCTGGAAAGCTAAGAAGCGAATCCCAGCGCGAGGTGTCCCTCGCAACCGGGAAGGCGAAAAGCGAAGCCCCCGACGTACCCCAACTCGCGGTCGCCACACGCATAAGCCAACTGCACTTCATGAAAAGGAGCCGGCGACACCGCTCAGCCGGCCCCTCAGGCGCACACCGACCGTGACGCCGGGGCTGCGGCTCAGGGCCTACGAGCACAATCCGGGAACCGGCCTCGACCGCACTCTCGCCGGGCGCCCCGCGTTTGGCTCTGGCCAAACGCAGGGCACGCAAACCGCGAGAATCTCACCGCAGTCCCTCGCGCGGGAGTATCATCCCGACGGGCACGTGCCGTGAAAAGATGAGGAGGATAAACGCAAATTAATCCAGGTTTCATGCGGGTCAGGCGTATGCTAGCAGAGGGGGAGCAGAAGTACGCGAGGTGCGCCATGGGGAATAAACTTGCCCTACAGATCGGCTTGATGGTGTGCGTCCTCGTCGGGATGGCTGCCCCGGCGAAAGCGCAATTCTGGAACAAAAAGGATTACCACAAGTGGTCGGCTGGTGAATGCCGGGAAATCCTTTCCGACTCGCCCTGGACGAAAAACCTCTCTTTCAGTTCCGTGCAGATGTTGAACGGGGCTCAGAACACAAGCGCCGCGGCCGCGTCGGAGGCGAGCAGCGCTGAGGACCCGGAGAATCCTGCGGGCCAATCCGACGGCCAATTCTCGGCGCCGGGCCGGCAGCCGTTGATGAACATCTCGTATACAGCCCAAATTTTTTCCGCGCTGCCCGTGCGCGAAGCGCAGGTGCGGCTCGACCAGATTGCGATGCACTACGACCGGATGAATGCGGCACAAAAGCAGGCATTTGACGAAAGCGCGGCCAACTTCCTGGCGGTGCAGTTTTCCAAGACGATCGTGATCCGAGTCAACTATTCGACCAACGTCGGCTACTGGCAGGCGGCGCTTGAGTCCCAATGGCAGTTGGAGAATACGGCAAAGCTCCGCAACTCGACCTATCTGGCTGTCGGAGGGAACACCGTTCCGCTGCTCAGCTACCGGTTTGCGCCGGTGAAGGAACATGCATTCTTCCTGGTCTTCCCGCGAACGGTGAACGGCGAGCCGCTGCTCGGCGCCGGCCGCAAATCGCTGACGCTGCAGATCATCAGCCCCCAGTTGCAATTTTCCAATACGTTCGACAGCAGCGGGAGTCTGACGGCCCAACCACCCAACTCCACGAACATCGTACTCACCTTCGCGGTGAAAAAAATGAAGTACCACGGCAAGCTCGCATACTGACGCCAGCACCCTTGGCTGCCTCCAATCCTTTTCCAGCTCTCTCGGATTGGTCTGGCCGTGGAGAGTCCGGCCGCGCGCCGCATGTTTGGCGCTGGCTAAAGGTGAGGCGCTCGAACCGCGAGAATCTTACCGTGGTCGCTCAAGCGGGGGTATCATCCCGATGCGCATGCGCCGCGAAAAGACGAATCGGCTAAACCGCGTCCACACGCCGGCCCACATGACCCTGACGGGGGCAGTCCTCGGGGCGGTCATCGGGGCGCCGCTGGGCCTGCTGATCGCCTTCTGCATAGTCGGATGGCTGGTGCGCGCGACTCCTCGCGAACTCGCCGCCCCGTTCGCGCTGTGCTGGCTCGGGTTCGCCGCCGGGAGCCCCGCGGTCTACTGGGCGGACAAGCGGGTGGCTCAGTCCGGGGACCCACGGTTCATCGTCCTAAAAATAGTCCCCTACTCTATCGTCATGTGGCTCGCATTGGGGTACCTCTTCGCCCGCCACGGGTTAATGACGCCGATCATGTACACCCTCCTGACCCTCGGGGCTTGGTGGCCGCCCCTTGCGCTCATCGCGTGGCGATTCCCCCGGTTTCTGCGTCGCATCGTCCTAGAACGCCACGCGGCGGTGAGGGGAAGCAACCGGCCTGAGGGCGCCCCTCGATAAGAACGAAGGCGTCCTCAAGGCGCAGTGGATCGTGCCCGTGTTCGAAAGAGCGGTGCCGCAGGCCTTGCGCTGTTCGCAGAGGGCGCGGATGTCGGCGAGTAGCGCAGGCATCTGCGTTCTCTGGAGCCCGATGTCCTTCATCGGGCCAGCCTGCACCGCCCTCCAAAGCCGCCCAAGACGCGCTATTGATCATCTTCAACGCAGCGGGAAGAGAGCCCCACGCCGGCCCGCCGCAAATCCCCTTCGCCTCCTTACGTAGAACCACCCCTCGCGCTCGCAATCTCACCGCGCGAAAATGCCGTCGCGTGCGAAAAGACAACGGTCCTTTATTCGCGCAAAGGAGGAAGCATCACATGCCAAGGCTCGCATCGAGAGAAAAGCGCCTCGCCCGCCCGAAGAGAGCCGTAACCCGCAATTCGGGCGCCGCCCTCCACTCAAAAGAGGCCCAAAAAATGACACCCTGCAAAAATTATTTCGTTGAAACAAAACCACCTACCGGATTTTTTGCTCGACATGGTGTGACACCCTCCCACGCCATCCCCGACCCGTCGCGCGCCCCATGTTCCCCATCGCACAAACGCCGCCGGGAAACGGGCGAGGATGAGCGGAAAGTGGGAGTTGCAAAGCGGAAGGACAATGCTAGAATCAAAGCCCTAAGGGCGCGACGAACTGCCTTCGTCCTCGGTTCGGGGAGAGCCTGTGGAGCAAAGGGCTAAGTCGCTTCGGATTGCGGTTGTATCTCTGTTGCTGTGCGCGGTCGCCTGTCTTTCCCTGTTCGCCCAGCAAAAGGGGCCGATGCGCGCGCCCGTTCCGCCGAAACCCAAGCCTCCCGCCAACGCCGTCCCTGACACGCTGCACCAGCGGGTCAATATGGTGCTGGTGCCCGTGACAGTAGTGGATCCCTACGACCGCCTGGTGACCGGGCTGCAACAGGACAATTTCCGGGTTTACGACGACGGAGTGGAGCAGGAAATCGTCCACTTTTCCGAGGAAGACGTGCCAATTTCGATTGGGGTCATTTTCGACATGAGCGGGAGCATGTCGGACAAGATCAACAAATCCAAAATGGCGGCGTTGCAGTTTTTCAAGACGGCGAACCCGCAGGACGAGTTCTTTCTGGTGGATTTCAGCGACCGGGCGGAGCTGGTTTCGCCTTTCACCACGGATTTAAACGTCTTGCGAGACCGGCTGATGTTCGTGCGGGGGCGTGGACGGACCGCACTGTTCGACGCGATCTACCTGGGACTCAGCGAAATGCGGGGGGCACACAACAGCAGGAAGGCTTTGCTCATCATATCGGATGGTGGCGAAAACCATAGCCGGTATTCCGAGAACGATATTCGCGAGTACCTGAAGGAATCGGACGTCCAGCTCTATGCGATCGGCGTCTACGAGCCGCTCGACGATCGCTGGCGCACTCAGGAAGAAGGCGAGGGCCCGGCGCTGCTTGACGAGCTGGCGCAAATGTCCGGCGGGCGGGTGTTTCCGGTGAGCAACCTGAACGAGTTGCCGGACATCGCCACGAAAATCAGCATGGAGCTGCGAAACCAATATGTCCTGGGCTACATACCGAGCAACGTACAGAACAACGGGAAGTGGAGAAAGATCAAGGTGCGGCTGGTCCCGCCTCGGGGTTTGCCTCCGCTCACGGTCTACTACAAACATGGGTATTATGCCTCGGGGCCGTAGGCTCTGGCTGGCAGGCTTGGCCGGGCTCGTCGCCCTGGCCGGCCTGGGAATTTCCGCTCGCGCACAACAGAAACAACATCCTGTCGCACCGCCGATGACGCGCGTGCCGGCGCCACCGCCGCCCCCGGCTTCCGCCTCGCAAATCCGGCGAAACGTCAACATGGTGGTGCTGCCGGTCACCGTGGTGGACAAACAGGGCAATTTCGTCGAAACGCTCGAGCAAAAGAATTTCAAGGTCTACGAGGACGGCGTCCAGCAGAAAATCGCTCTGTTCAACCCCGAGGACATCCCGGTGACCCTGGGCCTGGTGATCGACAACAGCGGGAGCATGCGAAACAAGCTCCCCCGCGTGACCGCGGCCGCGCTCACGCTGGTGGAAACGTCGAATCCACAGGACGAAGTCTTCGTCGTGAATTTCAACGAGGACTATTACCTCGATCAGCAGTCGGATTTCACGAATAGCATTCCGGTGCTGAAGGATGCGCTCGAACGGATCGACGCGCGCGGATCGACCGCGCTCTACGACGCCGTGCTCGCCTCGCTCCATCACCTGAAAAAGGGACATCGTGACAAAAAAGTGCTCGTCGTGATCACCGACGGCGAGGACAACGCCAGCCAGCACAGCTTGCAATACACCGTTCGCGCGGCCCAGGAATCCGACGCCATCATTTACACCGTCGGCTTGCTGAGCCAGGAAGACCACGGCGCCGCGCGGCGAGCCAAGCGCGCGCTCCAGGCGCTTTCCGACGCGACGGGCGGCATGGCGTTTTTCCCCAGAACGGTAAGCTCGGTGCATCAAATCTGTCTGCGCATCGCCAAGGACATCCGCCATCAGTACCTGATCGGCTACTACCCGACGAATCCGCAATCCAAAGGTGGCTTCCGGCGCGTGAACGTGAAACTGGTGGACGTGCCGCATGGCCTCGGCAAGCTCTATCTGCGCACGCGCCTCGGCTACTACCCGCAAGCGGCGCCGACGCAACCCGCTCCGAAGAACTGAGCAAAAGAACGCGGCAAAACCGTCGCGACGCCGTTCGCCCTGCGCCAAGTCAATGCGTCCTCGTGCCGCGCAGGCGGCGAGTGGCCTTGCCCTGCGCCCTTCACCAAACCGTTTGCGGATCAGGAGTGGCTCTGATTCGAAGAGTCGTTGGCGTTCCGCGGCAGCCAGCGGAATCTCTTTTCGTCCAGCAGATAGCGCCAATCCACTCGTGTGAAAAGATAGACGAGGTAGAGCAGGAAAAACTGGGTGAGGACGAAATAGAGGCTCAGATACGAAAAGGGATGGGCGTTGAGGAAACGGCCCGCGCGGCGGCCGACGAAGGAAGAAGCGATACCCCAGAAGCTGTAGCTGATCGAACGGCCCAGAAAAAACGGGATGGCGATCCGGCTGAGATCCATCGTCGTGAGGCCGTACGCGATGAATAGGTAATTCGAGGGCAGCGGACCGAAGGCGTAAATCAGAAACACGCTGAAGGTGAGTTTCGGCCGCTGCTCGAGCCGCACCTTGATGCTGTCGATATTTTCTCGCGAACGCCGGCTGAGAAAGCGGTTTCGCACGATCGCGCGAGCGAGTTTGGCGAGCGTGGCGCGGCCCAGCGTGGCAGCCAGAGCACCCACGAGGGCGAGTTCAGGGACGTTGAGTTCGGGATGACGCAGCCCAATGAAAGAAAATACCATCCACGTGGGCGGCGCAAAGGCCGGGATCAAGTTCAACAGGTAAACGATAAAAAAAACGGCGAGGATCGCTCCCCACATGGTCTCGATTGATCCTACCATCGCTCCGGACGAACAACCACTGAACGCCGACCAATTGGATACCGGACCGGCACGCATCCGCCGAACGACCGTGGCGCAGGCGATCAGAAGTCGCGGAGGGATTCGCCGGGCAGCGCCATTCTCACGGCGTTCACGACGGCCAAAACGTCGATGATTTCCTGCGTCACGGCGCCGGCGATGGGCGGCAAAATGCCAGCCGAGGCGGCGATCATGCCCGCGACGCTTAACGCCATGCCGCCCAGCGCGCTTTCGAGCGCGATGCGGCGCATGCGCCGGCCGATGTGGATGAATTCGTCCACGCGCGCGAGCGAGGCTTCCAGCACGACGGCATCCGCGGCAGCCGCGGTGACGTCCGTGCCGGACCCGAACGCGACGCCGACCGTCGCCGCGACCATCGCCGGCGCATCATTGATGCCGTCGCCGACGAACAGCGTGCGTGCGCCGGCCGTTTCCCGACGCACGATTTCCACTTTTTCCTCCGGACTCTTCGACGCGTGAACCTCGCGGATGCCGAGCACATCGGCGAGGTAACGCACTTCCGATTCGCGATCGCCGGAGACGAGCAGGACGCGTTCGACTCCGTGACGCGGCCACAGATGGCTGATAAAAGGATGGCTTTCCTTGCGCGGAGCGTCGCGAAAGCGCAGCGTTGCCGCATAAGCTCCATCCACCAGCACCACGCATTCCAGGCCGCCCGCCAGCGGCGGCAGTGGGAGCGGGCGCGCCGCAGGACTGCTGCGGCCGATGATTTGCACCTGGCGCCCGTCGGCCGTTCCCGAAAGGCCCTGACCGGGCGGTTCGCTGATCTGCTTCACGTCGAAGAACGCGAGATTTTCCCGTTTCGCCGCGGCCAGAATCGCGCCGGCGAGCGGATGCTTGGAATATTGTTCGAGGCTCGCGGCAAGGCGCAGGACTTCCTGGCGGGTCGCGCCGGGCGCGACGAGGATTTCGGTCAGTTCCGGACGGCCGTAGGTGAGCGTGCCGGTCTTGTCGAAAATGATCGTGCGGCACGAATCCACCTGCTCGAGTGCGGCGGGATTTTTGATGATGATGGCGTG
>JAKASX010000150.1 GCA_021818865.1 Acidobacteriota bacterium | reverse complement strand
GGCCTCGCCATGCCGCCCATTCGCGCCGCGGTTCGCACTGGGGATACGCTCGCTCCCGAACGCCGCAAAATGATCGCTCGGCCGCCGCACATCCTGGTGACGACGCCCGAATCGCTCCACATCCTGCTCACCGCCGAGGGTGGCCGGCGCCTGCTACGCACCTCGGAAACCGTCATCGTGGATGAAATCCACGCGCTCGCCGGCGATAAGCGCGGCGCGCATCTGGCGCTTTCGCTCGAACGCCTGGAATCCCTCGCCGGGCGCCCGCTGTCGCGCATCGGCCTTTCCGCCACGCAGAAACCGATCGAGCGCGTCGCGCGTTTTCTCGCTGGGGTGCGCCCTCAGCCGGCGATTATCGAACTCGGCCGCGACCGTCCGCTCGATCTCGCCGTCGAAACTCCGCCCGAGGAACTCGGCCCGATCGCCTCCAATGAATTGTGGGATCGGATTTACGACCGCGTCGCGCAGCTCGCCTCCGAGCATCGCTCGACCCTCGTTTTCGTCAATACGCGCCGGCTGGCCGAGCGCATGGCCTTTCATCTGGCCGAGCGTGTGGGCGAAAGCGCCGTCGCGGCGCACCACGGCAGCTTGGCTCGCAATCTTCGCCTCGACGCGGAACGCCGCTTGAAATCTGGCGAGCTGCGGGCGCTTGTCGCTACGGCTTCGCTCGAACTCGGAATCGATATTGGCGCGATCGATCTGGTTTGCCAGATCGGCTCGCCGCGCTCGATTGGCGTCGCTCTCCAGCGGATCGGCCGTTCCGGCCATTGGCGCGGAGCCGTTCCGCGCGGACGTCTGTTCGCCACCACGCGCGACGAACTCATTGAATGTGCCGCGCTCGTTCGTGCCATGCGCGCGGGCGAACTCGACGCGACCGAGGTGCCCGAAGCGCCGCTCGACGTCCTGGCGCAGCAAATCGTCGCTGCCTGCGCCTCGGAATCCTGGGACGAAGATCGGCTCTTCGCCATGGTTCGGCGCGCAGATCCCTATCGCGATCTTTCTCGCCACGAGTTCGATGAAATCGTCGAAATGCTTTCCGAAGGCATCGCCGCGCGTCGCGGCCGCGCCGGCGCCTGGCTGCATCGCGATCGCGTGAATGGCCGCGTGAGCGGGCGTCGTGGCGCGCGACTGGCCGCCATCACCAACGCTGGCGCGATTCCCGAAACCGCGCTCTATCCCGTCGTCGCGTTGCCCGAAAGCGGGGTCGTCGGTTCGGTGGACGAGGATTTCGCCGTCGAGAGCCTCGCCGGCGACGTATTCCTCCTTGGCACGCATTCCTGGAAAATTCGCCGCGTGGAAAAAACTCGCGTCCTGGTGGAGGATGCCGCCGGTGCGCCGCCAAACGTCCCCTTCTGGCGAGGTGAAGCGCCCGGCCGCACGCCGGAGCTTTCCGCCGCCGTTGCCGCTCTACGCGAGGAAATTGCCGCGCGCGTTCCGCCCTCCGCGCATCCGCGCGATTCCGCCGAGGCTCATGCCGCGACGGAATGGATCGTCGAAACCTGCGGCCTCAATCGCTCGGGTGCGGAGCAGGCGATCGAATACGTCGCGAGCGGCCGCGCCGCGCTCGGCGCCGTGCCAAACCAGCGAACCGTAATCGCCGAACGCTTCTTCGACGAAAGCGGCGGCATGCAGCTCGTCATTCACGCGCCGTTCGGCTCGCGCATCAACAAGGCGTGGGGCCTCGCGCTGCGCAAGCGCTTCTGCCGATCGTTCAATTTCGAACTCCAAGCCGCCGCCACCGACAACGGCATCGTCCTTTCGCTCGGTGAGCAGCACAGTATTCCTCTCGCCAGTGTTTTCGGTTTTCTGAGCGCCCGCACGGCGCGCCACCTGCTCGAACAGGCCGCGCTTCCCACTCCGCTTTTCACTTCCCGCTGGCGCTGGGACGCTGCCCGCGCTCTCGCCTTGCCGCGTTTCCTCGGCGGACGGAAGGTGCCGTTGCCCGTGCAACGCATGCGCGCCGAGGATCTCCTCGCCGCCGTTTTTCCCGAAGCCGTCGCCTGCCAGGAAAATCTTCCCGCTGATATCCCGATTCCCGATCACCCGCTCGTGCGCGAAACGATGCGCGACGTTTTGCACGAAGCGCTCGATCTCAGCGGGCTCGAACGCGTGCTCGCTCGCATCGCCTCGGGCGAAATCCGCGCGATCGCCGTTGATACCGTCGCCGCTTCGCCCTTTTCCCACGAAATCCTCAACGCCAATCCCTACGCCTTTCTCGACGATGCCCCGCTCGAGGAGCGCCGCGCCCGCGCCGTGTCCTTGCGTCGCGCTCTGCCCGAGGAAGCTCTCGGCGAAATCGGCCGCCTCGACCCAGATGCCGTCGAGGAAACCGCGCGACAGTCGTGGCCCGACGTCCGCACAGCCGAGGAACTCCACGATGCGCTCGTGACGTTCGTCGCATTCCCCGAGCAACGGCCTGATGGGATTGCCTCGGATGCAATGCTGGAAAAGCTGCTGAGAGAAAGCCTCTCACGCTGGTCGCCGCTTTTCGATTCGCTGCTCGGCGATCGCCGCGTCTCTCGCGCATCGGCCAATGGTTGCATCTGGTGGGTTTCCGCCGAACGCGTGCGCACCTTCGCGCAAATTTTCCCTGCCGCGTCGTTCGAATTTACGCCGCCAGCCGTCGAATCCGCCTCGCCTACGCCGGAAGAAGCCCTCGCGCGGCTCGTCACCGGATGGGCCGGTTGCCTCGGTCCATTCACGTCCCCCGAACTCGCCGGATGCCTCGGTCTCGATTCGCCGCAAGTGGAAGTCGCGCTGCTGCGCCTCGAAACCTCGGGAGCCGTGCTTCGCGGCCATTTCACAGGCCGCGCTGCGGCTGCGCTCGAATGGTGCGAGCGACGCATCCTCGCGCGAATTCACCGTCGCACGCTCGCGCGTCTGCGCCGCGAAATCGAGCCGGTGAGTCCCGCGCAATTTTTGCGCTGGCTCTGCCGCTGGCAGCACGTCGCGCCCGGAACGCAGCAATCGGGCGAGCGCGGCATGATCGAAGTCCTGCGCCAGTTGCAGGGATTCGAGGCGCCGGCGAGCACTTGGGAGACGCAGGTGCTGCCGCGCCGCATCCAGGGCTACGATCCGAAGCTTCTCGATATGTTATGCCTGAGCGGTGTCGCGGGATGGGGCAGGTTGAGGCCGCATCCGGCAACGATCGAATCGGGCTCGTCGGCGCGGCGCGTTGCGCCCACCAGCGTCGCGCCAATAGCCCTCTTTTTGCGTGAGGAATCGGATTGGCTCGCGCTGGCTGCCGACGCCGTCCATTCCGCAGCGGGCCTGAGCCACGCCGCGCGCGACGTCCTCGCCTGGTTCGAGCGCCGCGGCGCCAGCTTTTTCGCCGATATCGTTCGCGGCTCGGGCCGCCTGAAGGCCGAAGTGGAAACCGCGCTGTGGGAGCTCGTCGCCGCCGGCCGCGTCACCGCCGACGATTTCGATAATCTCCGCGCCTTGCTCGATCCCCGCCGCCGCGCGGGAATCGGCCGCGCCCGCGCCTTGCGCCCGCGGCACAGCACGGGCCGGTGGTCGCTCGTCGAATTCGGCGCCTCGGCCGAACGCGCGAAAGCGGTGGAATCGGCTTGCCGGATGCTGCTCGATCGTTATGGCGTGGTCTTTCGAGAACTAACGGAACGCGAAAGTATTCTGCCGCCCTGGCGCGAAATGCTCGTCGCCCTTCGGCGTCTCGAGGATCGCGGCGAAATCCGTGGCGGGCGTTTCGTTGACGGTTTTCTCGGCGAGCAATTCGCGCTGCCGCTCGCCGTCGAATCCCTGCGTGCTTCGCGCTCGGAACCGAGTACGCGGGAGATCGTCACCGTTTCCGCCGCCGATCCGCTGAATCTCGTCGGCATTCTCCTGCCCGGTGACCGCGTTCCTTCGCTTTCGGGAAAATTCCTGGTTTATTGCGATGGTGTGTTGATGGGCGCGACCGACCGTCCGCTACCCGCCGCCGCTGCCCGCTGAATCATTCTGCGCGTTCCGGTCGAATGGATTCGGCCGGAACGCGCATGGGCGCTCCAGATGGAGCCGCGCGCAAATACTGCGCCGGCCACGGCGCCGCATGCCCCAATTCCCGCGCGGCTCGCAATGGCCAATAAGGATCGCGAAGAAATTCCCGTGCCATCAGCACCAGATCTGCCTGCCCGCTGCGAATCACGTGATCGGCCTGCACCGGCTCGGTGATCATTCCGACCGCTGCTGTCGCGATTCCGGCTTCGCGCCGAACCTGTTCCGCAAACGCGGTCTGATAGCCGGGCCCTGCGGGAATCGTCTCGCGTGGATCGATTCCTCCCGCCGAACAATCCACCAGATCCACGCCCAAGAGCCGCACCAGTCGCGCGAGTTCCACCGATTGCTCCACATCCCAGCCGTTCGGCAGCCAGTCGGTGGACGAAATGCGGAGAAACAATGGATTGCGTTCCGGCCACGCGCGCCGCACCGCTTCCACCACTTCGCGCGCCAGCCGCGTGCGATTTTCAAACGATCCGCCGAAGCGGTCACTTCGCCGATTCGCGTGCGGCGAAAGAAATTCGTGGATCAGGTACCCGTGTGCGGCGTGAATTTCCAGCACATCAAAACCCGCCTGCGCCGCGCGCGCGGCCGCATCGGCGAACGCACGCACCACCGCGGCGATTCCCGGCTGATCGAGCTCGTGCGGCGTCGGATAATCCTCGCGAAACGCGACGGCGCTCGGCGCCACCACGCGGCTCCATCCGCCTTCCGTTCCCGCGGCTTTTCCCTGGCCATCCCACGGCCGTTTCGTGCTCCCTTTGCGGCCCGCGTGTGCGAGTTGAATGGCGGCCAGGCTCCCCTGTGCGTGAACGAATCGCACCACCGGCGCGAGCGCTTCCGCGTGCGCGTCGCTCCAAATCCCCAGGTCCTGCGGGCTGATCCGGCCTTCGGGCGCGACCGCCGTGGCTTCTGTGAAAACCAGCGCCGCTCCGCCCACGGCACGCGAACCCAAATGCACCAGATGCCACTCGTTTGCCAGGCCATCCGTGCATGAATACTGACACATCGGCGATACGCCGATGCGATTCCGCAGCCGCGCTCCGCGCAATTCGAGCGGTTCAAAAAGATGGGCCATCGAAACTCCTCCGATTCCGTTCGCGCCGCCGTTTATCCCACGCGGATCACGATCTTGCCGAAATGCGCCCCGCTTTCCATGTAGCGCAGCGCTTCGACCGCCTCCTCGAACGG
>JAKASX010000046.1 GCA_021818865.1 Acidobacteriota bacterium | reverse complement strand
TCCAATCCGTAGTAAAGAACGAAACCCACGAGCGCCGCCAGAAACACCCGTTGTTCCGCAAAAGGAATTTGCAGCTGTGCCGTGGCCGCCAGAAATCTCTTCTGATATTCGCCCAGTTCCGGCAGAAGCTCGACGAAAACGTAGGCAACCGAAGCGCCCGCCCCAAACGATAGCCAGCGTCTTGGATGAATAGCTTCCAGATTTTGCAGCCGATTGCCCAGGATGTAGGCGAGCATGAGAACGGCCGTCGCCAGGATCGGTTTGAGAATGGCCATAACGTTCCGCTCTTCTGCCCGCAATGGAGTGGTTAGCGGAACGCACTCCATTCAACCGTTGCACGGCAACCCTGACGCAACCCGCTAGAACGGTCCTGTCCGCAGCCAGACTCCCACAAACGCCAGAATGCCGATCAGCGTCACGAAAATCGCCACGATGACCGTCAGCGACCAGATGGCCTGAGACACTTCGGTTCGCAGGCGCTTGAGCTCCTGGCAATGCTGGATCGTTGCCACGATCAGCGCCGCGGTTCCCACGCCGATCAGCGCCATTCCCAGATTTCGCGCCGTATAAGGTCGGCCGCCAGTGTAGTGTTCAACTTGGCGAAACGCTTGAAAGAACTTGTAGATGGTGAAACCGAAAGTAATCATTGATAGGGCGGTGCGAATCCACGACATCAGCGTGCGGTCGGCGGCGATTCGCGTGCGTTCGAAAGCAAGTTCCGTGCGCTCCTCGGCGAGCGCCGTCGCTCGATCGGTGCCGGCTGGACCTGCAGCTGTTTCAGCCATGTCGTGCCGCCTTCTCGCCCTGCTGAGAGCCCGAGCAGCCTTGCCGGGTTCCTGCCGCGCTTGCCCGTGCTTGCCCGTGCTTGTTGCAGGCGAAGAGCCCCTTCGAACTCCCCGCCTGCCGCTGCCCCAAATCGTTCAATCCATCCGGGCTTGCATCTCGAGTTTTTCCACGGGCGACATCTCGGCCATGGGCCCCTCAAAATCCATCTGAACCTTCTTGATTTTTCCGGTGAAAGCGAACGGCAGTTTGTGGGCGTAGCCTTTGCACACCGGCGATAGGTTGTCCATGCCGACGTCCAGGCACTCGATACCGAACCGGCCAAAAGGCTGTTTCTCCACTCTGCCTTTCGCCACTTCCTTCCCGTTGATGAGCAGCCGGACGGTCGCCGGACCGCCGAGAATGTTCGTCTCGTTCATGAATTCGCACTGTAGTTCCACTTCGCCCTCCGGCACCGCCGTCTTCGAGACGATCTCGTAGCGTTCCATGTCGAACCAGTTGTAGTGGTAGATCAGCTTCCCTTCCTTCATGAACAACGTCCAACCGGCCGTGTCTCCGCCCAGGCAGATAAGCACGCCTTCGGCCCCTCCCTTGGGGATTTCCGCGTCCACGGTGATCGTGTGGCTGATGTTGTTGGTCCGTGGCGCGCTCCCTTCGGGCAGCCGGGTCATCCCCGGATAGAACGTCACGTGTTTACGCCCCATGAAGTAGGTGAACCGCTGCAAGATGTCCGCCGCGCGTTCCGACTACCGGTCGTCCAGCGGCAGCACGTTGTTCTTCGCCGCTTCCGCGAAGAACAGGTCCTGCAACTCGCGCAACTTTTCCGGAAATTGCGCGGCCAGGTCGCGTCCCTCGCTGAAATCGTCCTCGATGTGGTACAGCTCCCACTTGTCCTTTGCGAAATCCACGGAACCCGTGTTCCTCCACGGCAACCGGCCATGCCGCGCGCAGGCAATCCATCCGTCGTGATAGAGCGCGCGGTTGCCGAACATCTCGAAATACTGCGTGTAGTGCCTTGTGGGCGCGCCCGCATCCTTTGCGGAAAATGTGTACGCCATGCTCACGCCGTCGATCGGCCGTTGTGGAACCCCGTTCACGATCGCCGGCTCTGCAATTCCCACCACCTCCAGGATGGTTGGCGCGATGTCGATCGCATGATGGAACTGGGAACGCACCTTGCCGGTATCCTTGATCCTCGCCGGCCAGGAAATGATGGTGCCGTTGCGCGTGCCGCCGAAATGCGAAGCCACCTGCTTGGTCCACTGGAACGGCGTATCTCCCGCCCACGCCCACCCCACCGCGTAGTGCGGCGTCGTTCCCGGCAAACCGATCTCGTCGATCCGGCCGATGATTTGTTCGACCTGGGGTTCCACGCCGTTCAACACCATCATTTCGTTGAGCGTTCCGCAGAGCGAGCCTTCGGCGCTCGCGCCGTTGTCGCCGATGATGTAAATCACCAGCGTGTTCGCGAGTTCGCCCATCTCCTCGATCGCCGATACCACGCGACCGACCTCGTAATCGGTGTGTTCGAGAAAATCGGCGTAATTTTCCGCCTGGCGGATCATGAACCGCTTCTGTTCTTCTGTGTGGTCGTCCCACGCAGGGATCTCCTTCGGCCGCGGCGTGAGCGCGCTCCCTTTCGGGATCACGCCCATTTCCAGTTGCCGCTTCCACGTCTCCTCGCGGTACTTGTCGTAGCCCATGTCGAAGCGGCCCTTGTTCTTTCCGCGCCAATCGAGCGGCGGCTGGTGCGGCGCGTGCGTCGCCCCGGGCGAAAAGTAAACGAACATCGGCCGGTTTGGCGCGATCGATTTCTGCCGCCGCATCCAAGCAATGCAGTCGTTCGCGAGGTCGCGCGTCAGCTGATACCCCTCCTCGGGTTTCGCCGGCGGGTTGACGGCTTCCGTCCCGCGATAGAGCGCCGGATAGAATTGATCCGTTTCGCCGCCGATGAACCCATAGAAATGGTCGAAGCCCATCCGCGTTGGCCAATTATCGAACGGCCCTGCTTCGCTGGTCTGGTTATCGGGAACGTTGTGATTCTTGCCCCACCAGCCCGTCGCGTAGCCGTTCTGGCTGAGCAATTCAGCCACTGTCGCGCAGCTCTTCGGGATGATCCCGTCGTAACCCGGATAGCCGGTAGCGAGTTCGCCGATCACACCCGAATGCGCGGCGTGATGGTTGCGCCCTGTGAGCAAACACGCACGCGTGGGCGAGCACAGCGCCGTCGTATGGAATTGGTTGTACTTCAACCCGCTACCGGCAAGGCGTTCGGCCGTCGGCATTCGCACCAGGCCGCCAAATGCGCTCGGCCAGCCGAAACCCACGTCATCCAGCAGGACGAGAAGGACGTTCGGAGCGCCCTCGGGCGCCATATGCGGCTTCGGAAAATCGCTAGCGGAATCCTTCCACGTCACGCCGATCTTCGCGTTCGGGTAGCGATATTCGGGGCGCGGATACATATTGCGATCCACTTTTCGCGGAAACTCGGAATCATCAAACTTGGCCATGCCAGCCTCCAAAGCGATGCGCAGGCGCGCGTGACGATCAGATCCGGGCACGGCTCGCCCTGCGAGGTCGGAGCACTCTTGTCCCACTCTTAGCTCGTCTTGTGCTTGCTCGAAACTGTCAGAAGTGACAGGTGCGGCGTGCCGATGCCAGCCTCGGAGCCAGTGTGGCGACCAGGTTGCTCGGAAGGGCACGGCTTCAGCCGCGCCGTAAGAGCCCGGATGTCTTTTCGGCTTTAGCCGCTGAGGGCAGCGATTGCGCGTTGTCACACAAACTCTTCAGCCCGCCTTCCCCATTGGCAGCGAAGATCCATGCATCGCCGTCCTGTCCCTGTAATGCCGCGCAATCCGGTTGGTCAAGCCGCGCGAGAGCATGTAGGGGATACCCACCAGCAGCGTGCCTACCATAACCGCGGGCATGAAGAACGCCCGCCGGAAAATCAGCCACTGCACGATCAGATCGAGCACGATGCCGACGATCATAGGTATCGTGGTGTGCTTCAGACTATCCTTCCACGTCTCACGCCGGCCTTCGTGCGCGAAAAGCAGAGCGATGACGTACGGTGGTCGTCCCTGCTTTGCGTCCCTCAGCCCATCCCGGATTCCCAGGAGGATCGAGGCGACCGGCTGCAGGATGAATCGAAAACCGAGCGGTCCGGCGAGCCGCCTGGCCATACCTTCGAAAAACGGCAGGTAGGGCACTTGCATAATGGCGTCTACTCCTTCGCAACCCGGGCCCGGAGTGGCAAGGGTTGCCCCGCGCCCGCTGGCGGAGGCAGGCGCGGTGTCCAGGTTCCGATTCAGCCCTTCCTGCGCCCTCCGTCGGGCTAGTGCGCTCCGCCGCCCGCGGCGTTCTGCAAGGTTTCCATCACACGGTCCAGGTTGTATGCCGCAGGCTTCTGGCGCGGCGGGAACTCCTTGAAGCTTTGGATCTCCCGGTACACGATCGCCTGCGAAACGTAGAGGACGAACAGGTGGTCAATGAACCAATCCCAATAGGAGTTGGAGTTTTCGTCGGCGCGCTCGAAGGGATCGCGCCGCAGATGGAAGAGTTTCGGCATGCGAAGCTTCACGAAGGGCTCGGCCCAGCACAACATCTGCTTCGCCCGCTGCTCCATGAAGACGATTTTCCAGTCGCCACAGCGCAAGGAAACCAAGTCGCCATCATCGTTGACGTAGAAGAAAAACTGCCGCGGGCTCTCCTGCGTAGCGCCCTTGAAGTAGTCGAGCATGTTGAACCCGTCGAGGTGAACCTTGAACGTCTTGTTCCCGGCCTTGTGGCCTTTTTTCACCTTTTCCACGATGTCCGGCTCGCCCGCCGCCGCCAGCAGCGTCGGCAGAATGTCCTGATGGCAGACGATGCCGTTGAGCGTCTTGCCGGCGGGGAACTTTCCCGGCCAGCGGAAGAACGCCGGCACGCGCCATCCACCCTCCCAGTTCGTGTTCTTTTCGCTGCGGAAAGGCGTGATCGCGCCGTCGGGCCATGAGTTGAAATGCGGCCCGTTGTCCGTCGAATACATCACGATGGTGTTGTCGGCGATGCCCAAATCGTCGAGCTTCTTCAGCAACTCGCCCACGTGCTCGTCATGCGCCACCATCACGTCGTTGTAAAATCCCTGTCCGCTCTTCCCTTCGTGCTTCTTCGCGCAGTGCGTCCGGAAGTGCATCGCCGTCGAGTTCCACCACAGGAAAAACGGCTTGCCCGCCTTGTGCGATTCCTCGATGAAACGCAGGGCTTGCACGGTGATCTCGTCATCAATTGTTTCCATCCGCTTTTTCGTCAGCGGCCCGGTATCCTCGACCCTCCCGTCGGCGTAGCAGTGCAGCACGCCGCGCGGCCCGAATCTCTTCCGAAATTCGGGATTCTTCGGATAATCCGGATTCTCCGGCTCCTCCTCGGCGTTCAGGTGATACAGGTTCCCGAAAAATTCGTCGAAGCCGTGATTGGTGGGCAGAAACTCGTCCCTGTCGCCCAGGTGGTTCTTGCCGAATTGGCCGGTGACGTAACCGAGTGGCTTGAGCAGTTCGGCGATCGTCGGGTCTTCCGCGCGGAGCCCAAGATCGAAGCCGGGGGCCTCGACTTTTGTGAGGCCTGTGCGAACGGGGTTCTGGCCGGTGATGAACGTCGCGCGTCCCGCCGTGCAACTCTGTTGCCCGTAGTAGTCGGTGAACGAAATCCCTTCACGAGCGATACGGTCGATGTTGGGCGTCTGGTAACCCATCATGCCGTGATTGTTGAAGCTGATGTTCCATAATCCGATGTCGTCGCCCCAAAGGATCAGGATGTTGGGTTTCGTCTGGTCACTCATGGAACTCGTCTCCCTTCTCTTTCTGTTGTCCAATTTCTGCCGGCCGGGACCGCGAAGCGGTATTGCCGTGGCACCGCTTGAATTTCAATCCGCTGCCGCACGGGCAAGGATCGTTGCGCCCGGTCTGTGAGAACGTCTGGCGCCCTGCCTTGCCGTTTTCCGCCTCGGCCAGAATTTCCATCACGCTCCCCGCCGGTTCGCCGCGGCGCAGCAGTTCCGCCATGATGCGCATCGGCCGGTCGACATGAGCGAAAAACGCCTTGAGTCCGGCGCAAAGCCAGTTCAGGCGCGCTTCACCGTCCGGGCTCGTCAGCACGCGGTTTTTCGGGCATTCCCCATAGCAGGTGAACAGGAAGTCGCACTCGCGGCAGCAGCGCGGCAGGTTTTCGCCCTTCGCCCGGCCAAACGCTCGCTGCTGATCGGACGAAACGAGCTGGGCAAGAGGCGTCCTTGAAATATTGCCCAGCAGATGCCGCGGCTCCACGTAGTGGTCGCAGGAAAAGACGTCGCCGTTATGTTCCAGCGCCACGCCCTCGCCGCACGTCGGCTGCAAAATGCAGAGCGAAGATCGCCCGCGAAGATAGGACATCAGCACGCCGTCGAAAAACTGCACGAACATCGAGCCGACGTCCCGCCGAACCCACTCGTCGAAAATCTCGATCAAAAACCGCCCATACTGTTCCGGCCGCACCGACCGGTCCGTGATGCTCGTACCCTCCTGGTTCCCGGTCGAGTTGTCGCGTTCGACGACGGGAATGATTTGAAGGAACGGCGCGCCGAGTTCGTCGCGGAAAAAACGGTAAACCTCGAGCGGATGCAAGCTGTTCGCGGCGTTGACGGTGCAGAGAACATTGAATTCCACGTGGTATTGCTGCATCAGCCTCGCGGCGCGAACTACTTTGTCGAACGTTGGCCGGCCGCCTTTGTCGCGCCGATAGACGTCGTGCAGGCGCCGCGGACCGTCCAGGCTCAGCCCGACCAGAAAATCGTTGTCGCGCAGAAATCGGCACCATTCGCCGTCAAGCAGCGTGCCGTTGGTCTGCAAGGTGTTCTGAATGCGCTGCCCCGGTTTCGCGAATTTCTCCTCCATTTCAATGGAGCGCCGGAAGAAATCGAGTCCCATCAGCGTCGGTTCGCCCCCTTGCCAGGCAATGGTTACCTCCGGCACATGGTGCGCTTCGATCGTCTGCCGGATGTAGTTCTCCATCACCTCATCCGTCATGCGAAAACGGCTGCCGGGATAAAGCTGTTCCTTCTTCAGGAAAAAGCAGTAGGCGCAATCCAGGTTGCATTGCGCTCCGGTCGGTTTGGCCATCACGTGAAAAGCGGCAAGCGTCGTTCCGGCGTTTTCACTCATCGTTCCGCCAACCTCCTTTCGCAGCCCGCGCAAAGGGGAAGGCGCCTCGCAAATTCGCGACGACCGGCGATCCCGTGGGACTTCCGGCCGTCGCGTGCGTCTCGCCTACTGGCGCGCCATGATGCGGCGCATCTCGGCTTCGGTGTCGCGGATCAGTTCACCGCTCAGGTCGACGACGACCTTATGGATCTTCCCGGTGAACGGGAAATGAGGTTTGTAGTCTGGCAAAACCGCCGACCCGCGATTGGAACCAACCATCCCTCCACGGAATCCCAGCGAAAGCGGTGTCGTGACGGGGAAATCCGCTGCGCCCACCAACTTGCCGTCAATATAGAGCTGGGCGCGGCCCGGCGTTCCTTTTCCGTGCCGGATGTCAGGCTTGCCGGTCGGTTCGAACTCGAATCGGAGTTCGTGATGCCCTTCGGGCACCGGCACGTTTGACTCGACGTAGTAGTAGGCTTTTGCTACGTAGTTGTGCCCGTAGCGCAACTTGCCGTTCTGGATGAAAAAGGAGAAGCCGGCGTCGTTCCCTCCCGTGCAGAAAAGCACGCCTTCGGCGCCTCCTTTGGGGATTTCCACGTCGGCGGTGATGCTGTGGGGCCGATTGAGCAAATGCGGCATCACCCCCATGGCGATCGGTTGCGTGCCGGGATAGTACGTGTACGTGGTGCGATCCTCCGCAATTTGCGGCCGGAGTTCCTGGATCCGCTGCGTTCCGCGCCCATCCACCGGCAACACCTTGTACCTGCCCGCCTCCACATACCATGTACCGACCATGGCAATCAGCCGCTCGCGATTTTCGGCGGCGACGTTATGGTTCTCCGCGAAATCCTCCGCCACGTGATACAGCTCCCAGTGCTTCGCGTCGAGATCCGTCAGCATTTCCGCCGGTATCGGCTCGCCGAAGAATTTGCCCGATTCGGCGAACGAGGGGCCCGGCCACGGACAAACCGCGCGCCAGCCGTCGTAGTACAGCGAACGGTGGCCCATCATCTCGAAATACTGCGTGATGTGCTTGGACGGCGCCTTAGGGTTATCGAAGGTATGCGCGAAGCTGACTCCTTCGATCGGCGATTGCGTGACGCCGCGAATCGAAGTGGGCGCTTCGATCCCGAGAGCTTCCAGCACCGTCGGCACCATATCGATCGCGTGCGCGTATTGCGTCCGGATTTCGCCCTTCGCCTTGATGCCCATCGGCCAATGGACGATAAACGGATCGCTGATCCCGCCGCGGTAGGTTTCCCGCTTCCACCGCCGGAAGGGCGTGTTCCCGGCCCACGTCCAACCCCACGGATAATGGTTGTACGTTGTCGGGCCACCAAGCTGGTCGATCGCCTTCAGATTGTCCTCGAGCGACTCGGGAAGGTTGTTGAAGAAGAGGTCTTCGTTTACCGAGCCGGTCGGCCCGCCTTCGGCGCTTGCGCCGTTGTCGGAGAGCACCATGATCAGCGTGTTCTCGAACTCACCGATCTCCTTGAGGAAATCCAGCAGCCGGCCAATGTGATGATCGGCGTGGGTGAGGTATCCCGCGAAAACCTCCATCATGCGCGCGTAAAGTTTCCTCTCGTCGGCCGAGCAGTCCTTCCACGGCCTCACATCGGGATCGTGACGCGAAAGCTCGGCGTCTTTCGGCACGATGCCAAGTTCCTTCTGCTTGGCGAACACCTTCTCGCGGTACGCTTCCCATCCGTCATCGAATTTCCCCTTGTACTTGTCCGCCCACTCCTTCGGCACATGATGCGGAGCGTGCGCCGTGCCGGTGCAGAAGTAGAGGAAGAACGGCTTGTTCGGCGCCACCTGCTTCGCGTCGGCGATGAACGACATCGCTCTATCCGCCAGGTCTTCGGTCAGGTGATAGCCCTCTTCGGGAGTCCTCGGCGCATCAACGAACTGGTTGTCGTGGGTCAAGTCCGGGTAATACTGGTGAGTTTCCGCGCCCAGAAAGCCGTAAAAGCGCTCGAATCCCCGCCCCAGCGGCCAGCGGCTGTAGGGTCCCGCGCACGACATCTGATCGACGGGCGTCAGATGCCATTTGCCAAGCGCATAAGTGTTGTAGCCGTGTTCGAGCAGGATCTCGGAAAGGAACCCGTTCTCGAACGGGATGTATCCGTTCGAGCCGGGATATCCGGTCGAGCCTTCGGTAATGCATGCCATCGCATTCGAGTGGTGGTTGCGCCCGGTGATGACGCACGAGCGCGTGGGCGAACACAGCGCCGTCGTGTGCATGTTGTTGTACCGAAGCCCGTTTTTTGCCAGGCTGTCCAGGTTCGGAGTCTCGATCGGGCTGCCGTAGCAACCCAGGTGCCCGAACCCCGTATCGTCCAGAATGATGAACAGCACGTTCGGCGCCCCTGCTTTGGCCCGCAGCGGTTCGGGCCACGCCGGAGCGGAAACGTCGAACGTCCGTCCGATCACGCCCGTGAATGCGGTTCCCGGCTTGTACTCGGTAAGTTTCGGCATCCCGCCCTGTTCTTTCCCATCCTTGGCCATGGCGAATCTTTCTCCTTCTTCGGAATTGCGGGCTTGCCTCGAGCCTTTGTCTCGGGTTGACGCATCCACAGTCCACGCCACAGTTCCGAATGTCGCGTTCGGAAAATCTTGCTTTCATGCTAGGCGCGAGAACGAGGCGGGATAACTGTCAAAACTACCAGTCGCGTCAACCGCGGGAACGGTTGATGCGAAGAGACTCCGGGACCGCCGGCAAATTCACGTCGGCGTGCGCAGACTCACCGTGGCTTCCGGCCGGTACTGCCTTTCGTGCTCTTCCACCGCCCGTTGCAGGCTGATGAACATCCGCGCGTGCCCCAATATCTTGCCAAGCGGCGCGCGCTCGATTTCGCGCAAAGGCTCGGGTTGCAAATCCGCCAGCCACAGCGCGATGCCTTGTTCGTTCAGTTTCTGCTGGAACTTGCTCATGGCTTGAATCGCCGTATATTCGAAGTCCGGCACGGCGCTGCAATCCAGCACCACCACCCTCGGCCGCTGCTGTCGAACGAGTTCCCAGATTTTGTCGCCGATAAAGTCCACATTCGCGAAATGTATTCGCCCGAGCGTACGTAAAATCAGCAAACCCGGAGACGTCTGATCGGCCGGATGTTCGGCCGAAAGCGGACGGAACACCTCCGTCCCCGGCTTGCGCCCCAGGACGTATACCGGAGGGTGATTGGCATGATGAAACATCACCATCACGGACACCCAAGCGGCCACCAAAATCCCGTAGAGCGTGCCTAGCACCATGACGCCCGCCATCGCCACAAGCGCCCAGCGAAATTCCCTTGCCCGAATGTGGCGGATTGCCCGGAACTCGTCGGGACGAATCAGCGTGCTGGTGGTCGCCACAACGACCGCGGCCAGCGTGGCCTGAGGAATCAGCCGCACGGTCGGCATCAGAAACAGCAGCGCCGAAGCCACAATCGCAAACGTGGCCAATTCCGACATCTGGCTGCGCGCACCGGCATCGCGATTTACCGCCGTTTGTGCCGTGCCTCCGCCGGCGGGCATGATGCGGAAACCGCTGCCCGCCAGGTTCGCCAGTCCCAGCGCCAGCAGTTCCTGATTCGAGGCGGGACGCGGGTCACCCGGACCGATGAAAGCGCGGCCGGCCGCCACGGTTTCGACGAAGCTCATCAGCGCGATGCCCAGCGCTCCAGGCCACAATCGGCCCGCGAGCGAGAAATCCGGCAGCGCAAATGACGGCAGCCCCGCCGGCACGTTCCCGGCCAGAGCGATGCCCATGCGATCGAGTCCGGCCGTTGCCGCCAATGCGATCCCCGCTCCCACCACCAATGCCGGTGCGGGATAGCGTGGCGCGTAGCGCTCCAGCGCCAAGATCACGACGAGCGAAACTGCCGCTAGCACCAGCGTAGGAACCGACGTTTGTCCGAGGTGATGGAAGATGGAAACCACGTCGCGAAAAAATCCGGTCTTGACAATGTGGTAGCCGAGCATCTTCGGCAGTTGGTCCACGATGATCACCAGCCCGATGCCGGCCTTGAAGCCGGTCAGCACCGGCGCGGAAATGAAATTCGCCAAGAATCCCAGCCGCAGAACCGATGCCAGCACCAGAAAGGCGCCGACCAAAAAGGCGATCGTCGCGGCGACGCTCATCAGCCGCGCGCTATCCGCGCCGGGAGCCGCGCGCGCCAGCTCCGCAGCCACCAGAATCGAAATGGTCGTGGTGGTCGAAACGCTCAGTACCCGCGAAGTGCCCAGCACGGCGTAGACGACCATCGGCACGAGCGCGGTATACAACCCTGCTTCGAGCGGCAAACCCGCAATCGCAGCGAACGCCATCGCCTTGGGGATAACCACCGCGGCGGTCGCCACTCCGGCAAGCAGGTCGTAACGCAGCCATGCTCGCTGATAATCCGCCACCCACTCTACGCTCGGAACCAGCCGGACGAGGAGATTTCCCTTCTCGCCTTTTCCCCGCTCGCTCATGTCTCTTCTGCGCTGGGGCCGGCTTCTATGGGGTCTTCAATCAAACCACCGAGTTGCGCTCCGCGATGTCGTTCCAGCGGTCGCAATCGCCAGGAATCCGTTGTTTCCGTCAAGAATTCCGGCATTACAGGCCTTGGTCCGCGGTCCAGCGGCCGCTCGAAGGCGATGCTCTCCTTGACCTCCTACGGCATGGCTGCGTATGGCAGCAGCAAATTCACCGTCAGGTAGGCGATCGCCAACACCGCGACGGTTATCCAGTCGAAAATATGGGAAAGACGCTGCTGCCCTCTCGTGTGAAAAATGTGCAAGCTGATGCTCGATGCCACCAGCGTCAGAAAAATCGTCAGAAGCCCCAACATATTCACGAGCACGGTGAGTGAGATTCTGTCCCCCGGAGGAAGCTGGGTCCCCAGATAGATATTGTTTCCAACCGCGGCAAAAAAGGCGCCAATCCCTAAGTCGAATCGTGAACTCGAGTGATATGGTTTCAGAAAGAGTGCCAGCAAGGCGAGCGCCACCGAACCGAAAAGTACCTGGAACATTCTCGTGTAGATTTCCCAGCCGCGAAGGTGGACCAGCATGGCAAAAACAAACTGGGAATAGACATCGGCGACATTCCCCCATGGTTTTGCACCATTGACCGGGTACGAGAAATACTTGGTTCCAGCGAAGGTTTTCGTTACTTTGACCGCTTGGGAGTAACCTACTGGACTCACGTGAATTCCCGCCCCACCCACCCGGTAAACCATCGTCTGCGCGTCGTGCGCGGGGTCCTCAATGGCAACAATGAGCGCTGCGTCACCGAACGGAATGCGGCTCGGATCGAACGCCTGCTCGACCCGTGCTCTCACGTGGCATCGCTCGTAATGTTCTCCGTTCCGAACGAGCGAAATTTCCAGGTCGCGCCGCAGAATTTCGCCGTTGGCGATGCGAAATGTTTTCCCGGGATCGATTCCCGCACCCCGCCAGCGGAACGCGATGTCGAAATCCGCTTCCCAGGTGGATTCCTGCAAAATGAACCCGCCGATCCGGTTGACGAGCACGCTCACCGTCACGGGCGTGGCCGTGGGCGAAGGCGCGAACGCAGGCAACTTCTCGTCAAGCAGCGTGGCCGGCGAGGCCAGCCATGCTTGCCGAAGCTTGTGCGTTTCCGCCGTGTACCTCCGCATCGTTTTTATGCCGGTCGCGCCGATCACTGCATAGATCGCCACGATTCCAGCGGTCCACAGCGCCACGAAAAACCACGCCTTCCTTGAAATCGCACGTTCGGTCGCCGCCGGATGCTCCTCTTTTGGCGTCATGGCGCAATGCTCGTTTCCCTGCCCTGCCAAACCACAACCGCTTGATGCTGAAACCTGAAATGCGTCTTGGCGCAACTCTGCAATTTTGCGGCTCTCTCTTGAGAACCTTGGCCCTCACCGACTGCGCCCACGGCGCTTCGCCTCGCTTCCTCGCGCCAGAACCAATCGAAACCAACCTCCGAAGCGAAAACGACCGCTTGCACGATCGATCCACCGCCCGGCGCTCTTTGCGCACCGACTATCGAAATTTCCATCTAAATCCATGCTAAGGCGGGGTTCGGGAACGCCAACTGTCAATAGTGACAGGTACGAGGGAAATAGCGGGCAGTGCGCTCGCCGCCTCAGAGCTGCGCGGCAACCGTCGGAGAAATAAAACTGCGGCCCGCAATCGCCTGCTGAATGGCGGGAATGAGATCGGAAGCCATGCGCGGCTTCACAACGTAGCCCGCGGTGCCAAGCGCCAGAGCGGCGCGCGCGAAATCCGGGTCGTCGTGAACGGTCAGAAAGACTACTTTGGCTGTCAGTCCCCCGGCTTTCAACCGTCTCATCGCTTCTATCCCGCTGCAACCCGGCATCGAAATATCCACAACCACGACGTCTGGCTTTAAACGCAGCGCGGATTCCACCAAGGATTGCCCATCGCTTGCCGTCCCGACGACTTCGAATTTGGACTCCAGCAGAGCCGCCACCGCTCGCAGCACCGCTTCGTGATCATCGGCAAGCAAGACCCGCATTTTCCGTTCCTTACGCCGAGAGCCACCACTCGGCGATTTCCCATGCGGTCTTTTTCCCACGTTCCGGGCCCCTTGCTTTCGCTCTTCGCCGCGCTGGGTTGCTCTCTCGCGCACGTTCATCCTCACGCCATCGTCCCGGGTTGTACTACTGGCAAAAATGACAGGAGGGCCAAAGCGGTTAACTTTCCCGCTACACCATGTGGTGCTTGATGGCAAACTGAACCAGTTCCGCCGTCGTCTTCAGCCCCAGCACGTCCATCATCCGGTATTTGTGAAACGCGACCGTCCGCGCGGTCATATGCAGGATATCCGCAATTTCCTTCATCGTCCGCCCCTCGGCCAGCAGCTGCAGCACCTCGCGCTGCCGTGGAGTCAGTTCCTTCTCGTGCACCTTGTGCCACGGATCGCGGATGAAGGAATCTTCCAGCCCTTTGGCAATCTTGGGTGTGATGTACCGGTTTCCCTTGAGAACGCTCCGAATCGCCCCCAATAGCTCGGAAGCCGCCGCCGTTTTCAGCACGTAGCCGGAGACTCCTGCCGCAACCGCCTCCGCCGCCACGTCTGGGTCTTCATTCATCGTCAGCACGATCACCTTCACCTGCGGCATCTTTTCTTTCAAACGCCGCGCCGCTTCCAGCCCGTTCAGCAGCGGCATGCCGATATCGAGAATGATCACGTCCGGATTCAGTTTGGGAGCCGTTTCGAGCAACGCCCGGCCGTCCGTTACTTTTCCCACCACGTTGCACTGAGGCTCGATCAGTTTCTGCAAAGCCTCCAGCAAAATCGCATGGTCATCCGCCAGGATCACGTTGGGTCTGCCGGGACTCGACTTTCCTCCTTGCACATTCATGCGGCCGTCCCCTGCTCGTATCGTCCGTCGTCCTCGCCCGACCCGGCGCTGGCTTCGAGCGGGACCCACGCTTCCACGCGGGTTCCAGTTCCCGGTTCCGAGGAGATGGCCAGATGGCCGCCAACCAATCGCAACCGCTCCCTCATGCTGACCATCCCGAGGCCCGGCGCTGCCTTCGCCGAATCGGGGTCAAATCCGTTTCCGGAATCGGAGACCATCAGCAGGAGTCCTCCAGGCACCTGCATCAATTCCACGCGCGCCCGCTCCGCTCCGCTGTGCTTCACGACGTTTTGCAGAGCTTCCTGCGTCACCCGGTAAAGGCAGAGCGCGATTTCCGCTGGAACGGTCCGGGGAACGTCCCGGTCGGCAAAATCGACCTGAATCTTTTTCTGCCTGGCGAGCTCGCGGCAGAATGCGGCCACCGCGGCCACCAGCCCCAAGTGGTCCAGCTTCGACGGGTGCAGCCGGTAGGAAAGCTGGTGAATATCGGCGGCGACGTCGCTCAGTTGCTCCAGGGAACGCGTCAGGCCTTGCTTCAGCGAATCCGGCGAATTCGGTGGATCCACGCAAAGTTGCTCGAGTCCGATCGATAGCAGCGCCAGCCGCTGACTCACGTCGTCGTGCAGTTCCCGCGCGATATTGCTCCGTTCCTCTTCCTGCACCCGGATCAAGCGGCCGCTCAATCCCAGCAATTCTTCTTCGCCCTGCTTGAGGTCGGAAATGTCAATGCAGGAACCGACGTATCCCAGAAAGGTACCTTCCGGGCCAAACCGCGGCACGCCGGTATCGAGCACCCACCGGTACTCCCCGTCGGCGCGCCGGATCCGGTATTCCATACGGAACCCCCGGCGCGCGTCGAAGGCGGTCGAATAGGTCGTCCAGCATTCCGACGCGTCTTCCGGATGAACGCTTTTGGCCCAGCCTTCTCCAAGCTGCTCCTTGAGTGGTTTCCCGGTGAAATCGAGCCACGGCTGGTTGCAATAGGTGCATCCCTTGTCGGGCCCGGACATCCAGATCAGCACCGGAGCCGTATCGGCCAGACGCCGGAATCGCTCCTCGCTTTCGTGCAGGCGCGAAAGACCTTCCTTGTGCTCGGTGATGTCGATCGTTACACCCGTCAACTCCTTTGCCTGGTCTTCCGCAAAGACGACGTTGACGATGTCCCTCATCCACACCACCCTCCCGTCGGCCGCGATCATCCGGTATTCGCACTCGAACGGCTGCCCTTTCTTCACGGCGCGGTGGAAAAATGCCAACGTCCGCTCGCGGTCGTCCGGGTGAAGGTGCTCGATCCAGAAATTGGGCCGGCTCGTCCATTGCAGAGCGGGAAAGCCAAGAATCGTTTCCGCCTGCCGGCTCACGAAACTGAAGCAATCCGAACCGGCGTCTCTGCGCCAAACGATCGAGCGGACCGCAGACACGATTTCGCTCACCAGAGATTCCGCTTCCCGCTGCGCCGCCTGCGCCCGTCTTAGCGCGGTCACATCCGCGTGCTTCACCACCGCCCCTCCCTCGGGTACCTGCAGCGGTGTGACCGTCATCAGGAACCACCGCCGCTCGCTAGGCGAGTCGCAGGGATATTCCATCTCCAGAAACGGCCGCGATCCATCCAGTACAGCCTGGATGCCGGCGAGAGCTTCGGCCGCCTTGGGCGATTGCTGGTCCGAGGCACGCCGGCAAACCTCCAGATAGTTCACGCCGACTCCGACTTTCGATGGATCGCCGGCCCCGTTGCTGCGCCCAAACTCCTCCCACGCTGGATTGACGGCGATGATGTGGCCGGTGCGGTCGAGCACGGCCACATGGTTGCGCAAGGATGCGAGCACCGAAGCTTTCAGGCTCTCACTGCTGCGCAAGGCTTTCGCGGTTCGTTTCCGATGGCTCCGTTCGACGAGCAGCCATGCGATCAGCAACCCCTCCAGCAGCGCGATTCCCACAACGCCAACGATTTCCCACTTGTACCGCTGCCAGATTCCTTGTTGGCGGTATTCCACCATGCTTCCGGCGGGCAGCCTTTCCTCGTCCAGGTGCCATCGCTTCAACGCCCGCCAGTCGAATCCGTAGAAACTGGCCGTTTCCACATTCGTGACCGGTGGAGCGCCCACTCCGGAAAGGATCCCAGCGACGGCCCGGCCGGCATCTTCACCTGCCCTCCGGAAATCGAACAGCCGCCCACCCACAATGCCTCGCCCCAAGTCAGTGGCAATGCTTCCGTAGAGCGGTGCATTGGCGACACCCGCGGCGATCTGCATCGCCTCGGTCGGCGGAAACGTCTCACCGGAGGCGTCTCGCGAAAAGGCGATCCAAAAAATCGCGCTATCCGGTGGCAGGCGGCTCAGTTTCGCCAACAGGCCAGACATGGTCACGTCGGTCAGGTAGCGGAATCGCAATCTCCCTTCGTACGGCTGAAAAACCGTTCGCGCGTCTCCTTCCAACTCCTTGTCCACGGCAGACGTCCCGCACACCACCACGATGTGGCGCACGCTTGGCTGCAACTGAAAAATTGTGCGCAAGGTCGCTTCCCAATCGACCGGAGCGAGGAAACCGAAGACGCCTGGGCCAAATCCCGGAATTTTCCGCTTGTCGTTTCCGAAAAGGCAAAAGACCAGCGGAACCTTCGGGAACGCCTCCATCCCTTTGTTGAGCATGAACTCAAACGCTGGCGTCGCAACCGCGACCACCACGTCAATTTTTCGGTCCGCATATTTCCAGCGCAGGTATTCCAGCCATTTCTTCTCGCTGGACGGATCTCCGGCTCGATTTTCATCCCAGAACTCGCTATAGAATCGCGTCCCACCCGGTTCGTTCGCGCGAAGCGCCGACCGAATGCCCTCGTCGAAACCCGCTTCACCGGAAAACAGGTTTTCCGCCGAGTAGATGACGAGCACGTGCTTTCGCCGGTTCGCCGTCTGGGAATTGGCACAAAGGCTGATCGCTGGAAAAAGGGCCAGGAGCAAAACGCCCAGGGCTGCCCGAAATAGCCAGCGTGCGTAGGCTGCCCCTTCCCGCGCGCCGGGGCGGACAGCCCCGCCAGAAACGGTCGTGCGTGTTTCGGCGCTCAAGAGTTCCTGAACTTTTTTATGTCGACCGTAGTCTCAGAGGGAAGCGTCTGACGCCAGTCTATCACAGCAAGTGCGCGAGACAAGCTGGACCATTGTCTGCTCGTTGGAGTGTCTTTCCCGCCGAAGAACCCGATCCCCAACTTCGCGCGCCCCTATCTGTCACTTCTGACAGTTTCCGTTTCAGGAAGTCCCCAATACCGTGAAGGTAGAAGATCACTGCACGTGATCGCTCTGAGGGGAAACGAAAATGTCGAATCGACTTGTGAAAGCGGGGGTTGGGGCGATAGGCGTGGCTTTGCTGCTGGCAGCAGCCAGTTCCGCCTTCGCTCAGCAGACGGCCAATCTGAAAATGGCGGTCTACCCTCCTGAAGCGTATACCTTTGTCGATGGCCAGGCCATCGGTCCGGGCAATCGAACCGTAACGGTTGCTCCTGGGAACCATCAGGTGATCGTCGCCAACTACGGGTTCAGGTTTTTCGACGAGAACGTGACCGTTGAACCTGGCCACACGACCACCGTCAATGCCAAGCTCGAGCCCAGCGGCGCGCAGGTCGCCCCGGGTGACCGCGGACGCATCCAGGTCGAAATTGGAAACGTCGATGCCGGCGATGCCGCCGTCTTGCTGAACGGCAAGACGCCCCGCTATTTCGTCGGCCATGTCGACGAGTTCAACCATAACGTCGGCGTCGAGCAGGAACTGATTGTTCCGCCCGGCACCCACGAGGTCACCGTCACCCGCCACAACCAGATTATCTGGTCTGGCCCGATCACCGTGGCCGCGAATCAGCGTGTGATCGTGGATATTTCCAATGGCGCCGCACGAATGAAAGACTGGCCGCGCGGCATCAACACCTCCACTCAATCGATGGACCGTTTCCATGCCGGTACGGCCAGCGCCACGGTGGTCATCGCGCCGGTCAGTGGCAGCATCACCGCCAATCCACCCCAGATCAATTGCAACGAGCCGAGCAAGCTGCAGTGGGCCTCGGCCGAAACGATTGATGCCGAAGTCACCGGGTTGAGTCCCGTTGCCACCAGCGGCGAACAGACCGTCTCGCCGCGGCAAACCACCACCTACGACTTCACCGCAACAGGCCCTGGCGGCGTGCACAAGTCCAGCGCCACCGTCACCGTGAATCCGGTGGTCGTGGCCAATATCGAAGCGTCTCCCGCGGAAGTCCGTTATCGCCGCATCGGTGACAAGGTCATCCACCAGGAAAGCGCAACGGTGAATTGGACCGCCTCCAATGCCGATGCCGTCGCGGTAGATCCCTATGGAGCGGTGGAATCGAACGGCTCCAAAACGGAAAAAATTACGCCTGCACGGACCGCCGAAGGCCCCGTGGATGAAACGATCACCTACACCCTGAAAGCTACCAACGCGTGCGGAGGCGCCGAAACGAAGACCGCCAGCGTTCACGTCGTCGGTTCAATTGAGCCGATTCCCGAAGTGATGCTGCACAGCGTCTTCTTCCCCACCTCCTACCCGCTCAAGGCCCACCCAACCCTCGGCCTGCTCAGCAGCCAGCAGGAAGTTCTGGCCGATACCGCGTCCGGGTTCATCAAGTACCTCGAATACGATCCTGAAGCGAAACTTCGGATCGAAGCTCATGCCGACGTTCGCGGTACTTCCCAGAGCAACCAGGAGCTTGCCTACCGCCGCGCCGAACTTGTGAAGCAGGTTCTGCTTTCCAATGGAATCGCGGAGAGCAGAATCGAGATCGTCGCGATAGGCTCGGACCAGCCGCTCGATGCCGCTGCGGTGGCGGAACTCGAGACGCAAAACCCGACCCCGATGCCCGAAAAGTGGGCCGAGCAACAGAAAGTCAACCAGCTCGCCTACCAGCGGCGCGTGGACATCGTTCTGCTTCCCAAGAACGAGGAATCGCTTCGCTTCTACCCGGCCGACTCGCCGGATTCCAAAATCCTCCGGCAGCCTCAAACCCCGGCCCGGCACGTGATTGAAAGTCAGTAACGAAACACGCAGGAGGCCGGGAAGCGGAAGTCCCGCTTCCCGGCCTTCTTTTTTGCGTATTGCACTCGCATCACTTCTTGGAAATCGGACTGCACGTGGAAATTGTCAGAATGGGCGCCGAAGCCGTTCCCCCCGCCGTAACTGGTATCGCCGCGAGGGTGGTCTTCGTCGTTCCGCATCCATCCGCCTCGATGCGAAGCTCCGGCGCCCGGCTCGTATCCTGCGAGAATCGCATCCTGCCTTTGGAAAATGCGCCGATGCGCGGATTCGCTGCCGGCATCGTGAACGAATAGGGAATCGCGCCCGGGCCGCTTACTCGCAGCGTCCCCGCCGGGCTTTGCGGAAGTGGAATCGTGAACGTCGTCGCGGAACTTTCCGGGCCGAGGCTCATGAGCGCGGAGATCCGCACGCTGCCGTACCCCACGTTCGTGCCAGCCAGCAAAGACACCTGCCCAACCACAGTTGCCGGTTCGGCGTTGATTGTTCCCGCTCGTTCCAGCCCGATTTCGCCCACCGCCGCTCCCGCGGGAACGTTCAGCAAAATCACCGGCACGTAAGAAACCCGCGTCCCGCTCACCGCCAGCGCCGCCAGATCGTACTCGCCCGGCGCCACCGCGCATAGCAGGAAACTCCCGTCCGCGCCGGGCGTGGCTGCCAAAACGATCCGGCCCACGCCGGCCGCGTCTTTCCGTTCGATGGCGACGATCACACGTCCGTCAATCGCCGCGCCCGTCGCCGCGTCCACCACACGTCCCGCGATCGCCGCCGCCCGATCGAGCAGTGCAGCGCTCGCCGAAGCGACGAAAACGTAGCGGCCGTTCGTCTCCGGCGAAACCTCTGAAATCACCGAATCGCACCCGTCCACGCTGATATTCAGCTGCGTCACTCCGCTCGAACCAATCGCAAATTCGCCACCTGCCAACTCGTTCGCACCGATGTCGAACCAACCATTCGGAGGAACCGTCAAGGGCAGCACCGCGCCGCCATTCAGCACCACGCAATTCGCCGTTCCCGCTGCCGCGCAGCGATTCCTTCCCGCCATCGCCCCGAGCTCGCTCGCTTCATGCAGCAACGTTACGCGAAGGCTCTTGTAAACGCCCGGCGGCGCCGCCCCTCCGCCAAGCATCGCCAGATAGCAGCCGCTCGTCGGCGTTTCCACCAGGTCGATCTGCTCGGGATGAGTTGAAAGGTGCGGCGTCAAATCCACCAGACTCGAATCGTTCGCCGCACTCGCGGAACTCCGGCTGGCCGCAACGTCCGTCACTGTGATGTAAATATGCGCGTACGGTCCGCTGGGAACGCCGCACATGGCGGACGCGCTCACGGTCACCTCCACGTTGTCCCGGCCCTGTTGCGGCACGCCATTGCGCGAAGGTGCAGGGAGTCGCCCCGAAGCGCCCAGGCAAATTCCGGCCGCGACCGCGACCCACAGAATCCCCGTAGCTCGTAATCGCTGATGCATCAAGTCTCGATTCGCATCATAGCCGCGCGGCCCCGGGCGTCACAATCCATAACCCGCCCGGCGCCCCAATTCTGTGTTCTTCACCAATCGTTTCCCGCGCGGCTACCTGTTCGCCAGCATCCCTCGTGCCAAAGCACCGCGGCGATCTCACCCCGAGCGCAGAGAGCGCCGGGCGAATCCAACGCATCGATCCGGGCTATTCGCCGCAAGAGCCTGCGCCACCTCACCCAGCAAACTCTGGGCAATTGGGCCTTGCTTGATCTCGCCGCTGCGTTCCGTCAGAGGGATTGCAACTGTGTCCAAAATTGTATACAATTTCATCAGTGCCATGAGCTTTCCGGAGCAAGGCGTCGACCTCGCCGCGCCGAACCGCTCCGCTGCCGGGGGACGGCTGGGGCTCATCTTCGACGTGATGCGGTTTTCTCTGCACGATGGTCCCGGCATTCGGACCACCGTCTTCCTGAAGGGCTGTCCGCTGCGTTGCTGGTGGTGTCACAACCCTGAAAGCCAGCGCCGCGCTCCCGAACTCCTCCAGTTCACTGATCGCTGCACCCTGTGCGGCGATTGCGTCGCCGCATGCCCCTACGGCGCTCTTCACATCGAAAATGGCGCCCTCGTCTCCGACCCTTCCCTCTGCCGCACTTCCGGCGAATGCGTCCAGGCCTGCGCCGTCGAAGCCCGCCGCATGGCCGGCCGCTGGGTTTCCGTGGAAGAAATTCTCGCCGAACTCGCCCGCGACCAAATTTTCTTCGACGAATCCGGCGGGGGCGTCACGCTCTCCGGTGGCGAACCGCTCATGCAACCCGCTTTCGCCGAGCGCCTGCTCGCCGAATTGCACGCCCGCCGCATTCATACCGTCCTCGACACCTGCGGCTTCGCTAGTCCCCAGCTGCTCCGCCGCGTCAGCCCCAACGTCGACCTGTTCCACTACGACCTCAAGCTGATGGATAGCGCCAAACACGAGTTCTACACCGGCGTCAAAAACAGCCTGATTCTCTCCAATCTCGAACTCCTCGCCGAACTCGGCAGCGCCGTCATCGTGCGCATGCCCATCGTCCCCGGCATCAACGACGCCGGCGAAGACGTCGCCGCCGCGTCCGCTTTCCTGCGGGATTTGCGCCTCACAAATGTCGATCTGCTGCCCTATCACCGCATCGGTGGCGATAAATATTCCCGGCTCCATCGCGAATACCGGCTTCCGGATCTGGCTCCGCCCAGCGCGGAGCATATGGAAAGCATCGCCGCGCGCCTGCGCGCGGATGGTTTTACCGTTCGAGTGGGAGGCATATCATGAACGACCGCGTCGCAAGACTCCGAGAAGCAACCATCGAAACCAAGCCCTGGCTTTCCATCGAACGCGCCTCTCTTCTCACAGATTTCTACCGCCAGGACAAAACCGTCTCCATCCCTATCCAGCGCGCCCGCGCCTTCGCCCATCTCATGGAGCGCAAGGCCATCTACATCGGCCCCGACGAACTCATCGTCGGCGAGCGCGGTCCCGCGCCGAAGGGCTCGCCCACCTTCCCCGAGCTCTGCTGCCACAGCGAAGAGGATCTCGAAGTCCTTGATTCCCGCGAAAAAATCTCCTATTGCGTTGACGAAGAAGCCTGCCGCATCCAGCGCGAAGAAGTGATTCCCTACTGGAAGGGCCGCTCGATGCGCGACCTCATCTTCGACCAGATGACGCCCGAGTGGAAAGACGCCTACCAGGCCGGCCTTTTCACCGAATTCATGGAGCAGCGCGCTCCCGGCCATACCGTCCTCGGCGACATCATCTATCGCAAAGGCCTTCTGGATCTGAAACGCGAAATCCGCGAAGCGCTCGACCGCCTCGACTTTTTCGCCGATCCCGAAGTCTGCTCGAAGCGCGACGAACTCATCGCCATGGACATCGCCGCCGGCGCCGTCATCCGCTTCGCCGAGCGCCACGCCGAGCGCGCCGAAGAACTCGCCGCCACGGAAACACGCCCCGAGCGCAGGCGCGAACTCGAAAAAATCGCTTCCGTCTGCCGCCATGTCCCTGCTCGCGCCCCGCGCGATTTCTGGGAAGCGCTTCAGGCCTATTGGTTCACCCACCTCGGCGTCGTCACCGAGCTCAACACCTGGGATTCGTTCAATCCCGGCCGCTTCGACCAGCACCTCTACCCCTTCTACGTTCAAGGCATGCAGGACGGCACGCTCACGCGCGATTTCGCAAAGGAACTCCTCGAATGCCTCTGGGTGAAATTCAATAATCAGCCCGCTCCGCCCAAAGTCGGCGTCACCGCCGCCGAAAGCGGCACCTACACCGATTTCGCCAATATCAACAACGGCGGCTTGAAACCCGACGGCGCCGACGGCGTGAACGACGTCACCTACCTCATCCTCGACGTCATCGACGAAATGCACCTGCTGCAACCCTCCTCGAATCTCCAACTCAGCAAGCGCAATCCCGACGCCTTCCTTCATCGCGGCCTGGAAATCGTCCGCCAGGGCTGGGGCCAGCCCTCGATCTTCAACGCCGATATGGTCGTCGAGGAACTTCTCCGCCAGGGTAAATCCATCGAAGACGCGCGCTGCGGCGGCACGTCCGGTTGCGTCGAGGTCGGAGCGTTCGGCAAGGAAGCCTATATTCTCACCGGCTATTTCAATCTTCCCAAGGTCCTCGAAATCACACTCCACAACGGCGCCGATCCCCGCACCGGCAAAAAAATCGGCCTGGAAACCGGCGACCTGCGCACGTTTTCCACTTACGACGAGCTTTTCGCCGCCTTCCGCCGCCAGCTCCACCACTTTGTGGATATCAAAATCCGCGGCAACAACGTCATCGAGCGCCTCTACGCCCGTTACATGCCCGCTCCGTTTCTTTCGCTACTGATCGACGATTGCATCGCCAAAGGCCGCGACTACAACGACGGCGGTCCTCGCTACAATTCCACCTACATCATGGGTGTCGCACCCGCTTCCTGCGCCGATAGCCTCAGCGCCCTCAAATATCACGTGTTCGATCGCCGCGATCTCCCGATGGCCGAAATCCTCGATAGCGTCGCCGCCGATTTCGCCGGCCACGAAAAAACGCGCCTCGTCCTCTCGAACCGCACGCCCAAATTCGGCAACGACGATGATTACGCCGACGCCATCACCGTCTCCGTCTACAACGCCTTCTTCGACGAAATCAACGGCCGCCCCAACACCAAGGGCGGCCTCTACCGCGTCAACTATCTTTCCACCACCTGTCACGTCTATTTCGGTTCGGTCACGGGCGCCATGCCCGACGGCCGCCGCGCCTGGCAGCCGCTCGCCGACGGTATTTCTCCCGCGCAGGGCGCCGATCGCTACGGCCCCGCCGCCGTCATTCGTTCGGCCGGCAAAATCGATCAGGCCCGCACCGGCGGCACGCTCCTCAATCAGAAATTCACGCCGAAACTGCTCGAGACCGACGGCGGCTTGAACAAAGTCGCTCAGCTCGTCCGCTCCTATTTCCGCATGGACGGTCATCACATCCAGTTCAACGTCGTCACCGCCGCCACGCTGCGCGCCGCGCAAGCCGAACCCGAAAAATACCGCGATCTCATCGTCCGCGTCGCCGGCTATAGCGATTATTTCTGCGATCTCACCCGCGCCCTCCAGGACGAAATCATCGCCCGCACCGAGCACGAATCCTTCGCCCCGGCCATGTCGGAACCCGCGCGCGTCTAAACGCTCGCTCCGCTCCCGCCGCATACCAGAAATCGAACTGCGCTCGTCTCTCGGGACTTTCCACTCCATCCGTGCTCTACTACTGCCCGAGAGGTAACCTCATGCCACGCTTCATCGCTCCGTTCGCTGGCGATCCCCGCCAGGCCTTCCCCGAAATTTTTCTCGTCAACGACCGCATGAACCAATTGATCATCGAGAATCTCGATTCCCGAGCCTGGCGCGCGAAACCTCCCGGCCGAAGCGTGCGTACCATCGCCGCGATTTTCGCTCACGTGCACAATATCCGGCGCAAATGGCTCCGTCTTTCCGCCCCTCATCTCAAACTCCCCGCTCCGCTCGATCCTGCCGGCTGCATGCAACGGCAGGCGCGTTCCGCGTTCGCCCAAAGCGCGCGGTGCTGCGCGCAAATGCTTGCCGAATCCTTCACCGGCCCCGAAAGCCGCGTCCGCCAGTTCCGCCGTGACGGTTGGGCGCGCCCCTGGCCCGCCGGTCCCGCCATGCTCGCCTACATGCTCGCGCACGAAGCGCATCATCGCGGCCAAGTCTGCCTGCTGGTGCACCAACTCGGCTTCCCGTTGCCGGTTAAAACCGCTTACGGAATGTGGGTTTGGGAAAAACTCCGGAAAGAGTGCGGATTCACCCCTCCGCGCTGAAAATCGTCCGAAAATCATCAAATTGAGCGGCTGAACCCGCCGCTCCCGAACTTTCCGCGGCTATCCCGCGTTCTGTTTCGGCTTGGCTTTTTTGCGGCGAACCTTGTATGAAGCGCCCCACCTGATCCCACTGTGCGTCGCTTCATGTCCCGCCGGGTCTTGCATTCCCTGGTTCAAGTCCTGCAGTCGGAACCGTTCCTCGTCCCGCCGCGCCTCCCGGCGCTCTTCCATTTCCGACTCCATCTTTTCGGCGGCTGCGGTCTTGCGATTTTCCTTGGCGTTCATGGCCGGCTCCCTGAGCCCCTCAACTCCTCTAGCTTCAGCATGTCCCCTTTGCCCCCAAAAGGCAATACCCGCCGCATCGTCACGCGTGGCAAAGAGATTTCTCCTTTCGGAAGGCCGGGAATTCGCGCTTTCCTCTTCAAATGGAGCTCAAATCCCGGCTGAATCCACCTCCGGTCGCTCTTGGTAGAATCAAAAAATGAACGAAGGCGCGACAAAGCACTCCCATGAAGCGAGAGTGGCGACCGCCGTCAAAATCTTCATCACCGCAATCCTTTCGCTCTCCATCCAATTCGGGCTTGCGATCGCCGGTTGGGGCGGGTGGAACGCTTTTTTCGCTCATCCTGCTCTTCGGGCGCTCGCCTGGGTAACGATCGCGCTCACCATCGCGGCGGTGTTTTCCGGCAGCAGCGGTCTGAGCGGCGGCGAACGCGAAGACCGTGGCAACCGCTGGGTTCTGGCCGTTTTCGCCGCGATCGCCATCCTGATGTCGTATTTTTCGGCTTACACCGACCGCGTCGGATTCTGGACGCTCGGCGGAGACACGATGCGTTGGGTGGGCGTAGTGTTATGCGCCGCAGGCGGCGTGCTGCGCATCGCTCCTGTGTTTGTGCTGGGACGCCGATTCAGCGGGCTGGTCGCGATTCAGGCCGGGCACCAACTCGAAACGCACGGCCTCTACCGGGTGGTCCGCAACCCGAGCTATCTGGGATTGCTGGTGTCTTCCTTGGGATGGGTGCTCGCGTTCCGCTCCGGAGTAGGCGTGATTTTGACGGCGGCGCTGCTCGTGCCGCTCGTCGCCCGCATTCACGCCGAGGAACGGCTCCTGCGCGAGCATTTCGGCGCGGAATACGAAGCCTACTGCGCGCGCACCTGGCGCCTCGTGCCGGGAGTTTATTAATCGCCCGCGCGCTGACTCGCGGTGCTACGAAACCGGTACCTTCGCCGCGTTTCTCCCTGCTGGCGAGCCCTTCACAGGCTCCAGAACCCGTCGCAACCGGTCGAGATCAATCAGTTCCAATTGCTCGGATCCGAAATTCGTCAAAATCAGCGTCCGCCCATCGGGAGTCATGTGCAACTCGCGCGGAAACGCTCCCGCCGGGATGGTTCCCTCCAACTTCGCTTGTCCCTCCCGAATTCCGGACATGCTGACAACCGTCAAATCCCGGCCGCCACTCCCTCCAAATCGGCTCGAGTTCGCCACACCCGCTTTCCTCCCGCGATCGACCACCGCCAATCCCACCGGCGACCTCCCAACGACCACCCTCCCCACCAGCGCGTGTTCCGGGTCCGTAACCAATTTCTCCGCATCGAACGCGAGCAGCGCATTGCTCTCCCGAGCCGTCACATAAACCGTCTTCCCATCCGGCGCGACCACCACTCGAACCGGTATGCATCCCGCCGGCGCGTTCCCAACGACGGCACGCGCCGGATGCTCTTCCGCCCGCGCCAAATCGACCACAGAAATGGCTCCTTCCGGCCACCAGATCGGCTTCCCGTTCTGCGTCTTTCCCCCTACTTCGGGATGGCACGTCATCGGCCAGCGATTTGCTCGCGTCTCGCTTCCGCTTCCCTGCATCGGCACGACTATCCGCGCGCCCGAAGGAAGCTGCGCGATTCGGCCCCACACTTCGCTTGTGATGAAGAGATACCGGTTGTCGCTCGAAAACGCGAGCCCCACCGGAGCGAGGCCCACCGGAATGCTCCCGATCCGCGAGCTTTGCGCGAAGTTCGTCCGCCGCGCCTTGTCGAGATCGATCGCGCTCACTTGATGCAATCTCTCGTCGCTCACGAAGAGAAACCTGCCGTCGGCGCTCGCGACGGCGTAGATGCTCCCGGCCCGTTCGCCATCCCGGATCGACCCGAGAAACGGATTTCCCTTCCCCGTTTCCATTCGATGGACGTCCAGGAAAACAACCGCGCCCGCGCCCGGGACGGTCGCCACCAGCCATTTCCCATCGTTGGCGAAGGCGATCCCAAACACCCCACCCGCGCGAGGAGAAAACCGAACGACGCGCTTCAGCTTCACTTTTCCATCCACGCGCCGCAGGACGGCGATTCCGCCCGCGCCGCGAAAATCCCTCGGCCTTGGAGGCTCCCGGTTCCATTTCCGCAAATCGGCGCCCGAAAAACGCGCTTGAGGCCCTCGGTTCGCTTCCGGTGCCAGCGAAGCAAAAATCCAGCAGCCATCCGCGCTCGCTAGCGCCTCGAACGGCCTGCCGGGGACATCAATTTTCACGATGGGCTTCGCCGCGGGCTCATTGCATGGGGAAGGCTTGGCAATAGCGGACGGCGCGCCGGCCAGGACCCAGATCGCCATTCCGGCGAAGGCCGCCCAACGCACACGAATGACGCTCAGCGGAACCCATTTCCGTGCGCTGCGCTTCTCCATCGGCACAAGTGCTCCGCGCAAACTATCCATCCTCCCACTCACCCATCTCCTCCGCCAGCAACCAGAGCGAGTGACACTCTACCACGCCTCGCGAGCACAGCACCGAGCCGCGCAAGCGCGCTCGCACACCACGCGCGAGCTCTGGCAGCGGAGCAGTAACTGAAATAGTTCAAGTGGAAACTGTCTGGTAGGGGCGGTGGGGATCGTACCTATGCGCGCTATTGATTTCACGCAAGTTATTCATTTTACAGGTGTCGCCAGAACCGCCTACGACGCTAAAAACGCCAAAACTGCCTAACGGAGGTACGCAGCGGGTACGCAGCACACGAACGCACACGTCAAAAGCGATGGCGGATTCTCTCGATCCAGTTTCTCGGAAAAACCCACCTTCTGCGGCCACCGACGTATTCGCAGCTACCCGGGAGGAAATGTGTGAGCGTGATACTCTCGATCTGCTGCCGAACTTTTTGCGTTTCCTCCAATAGCTGCCGGACGCGTTCAGGAAACCCAGCTTGCTGCCACCGTGCCCTCACGTATTCACTGCTCGTCTCAACCCACCCCTTCAAGAGTACGCGGTCCCTTGCCTGGGCGATATTGCGCCCCCCTGAACTGCGCTCGGAGACGGACACAAGCTCAGATTGAGCGCCCGTGGCCGGAAATTCAAAGTGCAAAGGCGCGTGCCCAATAAGTTGTCGAATACACGATTCCACGAAATAGTCGGCATTCACGAACTGGTCGGGCCCTGGTCCATCTGTCGGCATATGCGAGAGCCCGGATTCGCCTTGGAGTTTCCTTGCACAATTGTCCGCGAAGGTCGCCACGCCAGAGAGAAATGCCTGCCACTCTTTCAGGAACGCTTCCAATTGCGACATCTGAGCCCGAAAATGGCGGCTGCGCGCGTCGGAGCATATTGCGGTTTGCCAAATGCCACCGGTCCCGCTAATCGAGCCCAGGTTCTCTTTCGCGCCTGGCTCCCATAGCGTAGCCTTCGGGCGAATTTGCCAGCGGTAGTTCCATGGAGATTCATCAAGACGAGCCTCCTTCTTGGGCGTGGGCTCGGCACCGATTGCGAGTAATGGCTGGTTATCCCAAGGCCTACCCCCCAATGCGTTAAGGATTCCTCCTAACCATCCGAGAACAGGCTCCGCCACCAGGTTCTTTATTTCCTCAAGATGCTTCACTTCAAGATCTTTCCTGCTCGCCCGCTCCAAAGCCTTCAATGTACGCCAAGTCAGAAAAACGTAAGACACAGTGACCACAACGAGAAGCAGGTTGGCATATTGGTTCAAGAAGTGAAGAATCTGCATAGCCGCCTGTCCCATGGGCAAGCCACTTCTGCGAGCATCGGGGGAACCGCGCCGATTCTAGCATGGTAGGCTAGGCCCGCCGAAACCAGATCGAAGACAATACGTTTTTACGTTTCGGTAAGCGGTATCGCGCCCACCGGATTTTACATCTCGGTAAGTGATTCACCACAAGAAACGAAACGTCGCAACCGCACGACCCTTCCCACGCGGTGCCCCCTACCCTATAACAATACCCCAACCATATACATACAACGATATAAGCTTACGTATTCTATGACCCACTCACGTGATGAATGTACTGAAGGTGAAGACAGTGATGAAGAAGTGGACTGTTCGAATTCCTTACCAGAACTCAGATCACCTAGATGATATCCATTCTCTCATTGGTGATCGCGTAGCGATCTCCTCCGTAGGAGGATAAAACAGGACTAAAGGGAATGACGTGTATCTGTCCATGATTCTCAATCACTAGTTGACCTCACATCCAGAGAATTCTCAGATTGACGAAGATACTTCTTTTGAACTCCTGATTGTATTTTCTTGTTTCTACTCCCGATCTCGCATCCTTCCAATACCCCGATTGCGTCATCGTTCATATCTTGGTTCTCCGGACGTTATTGTGGTAGCTATACCCCCCGCCGCTGCTAATTTGCGTTCCGCCTGGGGTGCTGTAGGACGTTTGCGGGTCCATACAGGGTCGTTTTTGGCAAGCTAGGCCCGAACTTTTTCGTCCTTTTTGTCCTCTCGACCGTTCCGACCCGCGATCGGCACCCATCTCCCAACACTATGATTCAGCTCTCTTGGGTCTTTTACGTTTAGAACTAGCAGGCTGCTGAAAAACCCGGGAATTTTGTAACGAAGCCGCTTCGCGTGCATCCAACGGTGCATGCGAGGAAACGATCGGCAGCAAAATCACATCTTTAGCTATCTCTCACCG